>JAGHCW010000028.1 GCA_021160245.1 bacterium
CTCTCTAGCATTCTCTGTGCTCTTCTTGCTCATGGCGGTGTTTCCTTTCTTCACCTTAATTGCCTTTTCTTACACAACTAAGGTAAACACCGCCTAACCTAATTTACACACCTTTTGGGGTGAGCTCAGAGATTCCCATCTATCCAACCCATATAGCGCAATGTCTGGCCAACGACCTTGTCCGATTCACGTCCCTTACGAGGCAGCTTGCCGTGATGTCTTGAGGATGTCACGCAGCCTCGAAATCCCCAATCCATCTGACGAACGGATAGATTCGATAGGTCAGGTTATAGAGCTTGCGGTCTCCGGTGTAGAAATCGCAGCCAAACTCACGAGCCAAATCGATATACGAAAAGTCATACGCTGAACATCGACAGGCTATAGCATCCGACAATATCGAAGCGAACCGGTCGGGATGTTGTGGCACCAGACGAACGCCTGATGCCAATAGGTGATGAAGGTCTCTCAGAGCGTCACCTGGGGTCATCCTTGAGCTGGCTGCCGCGCTACGAAGAACATTCACGACCTCATAGAGCCACAATGTTGGGGCGAAAAGTTCTATCCAACCCTCCATCGCCCCGGAGAGAAGCTCAAGAGCGGTCTCGGCATGGTCCTCGTCACGGAATTCCCATTTCAACGCAACGCAGGCATCAATGACGACTACTCGTGCCACTAGCGTCTGCCCTCTACCACAAGCTCCTTCACGGAACCTTCTAGTGCGGGCATTTCCATTCTGCGCCGCTTGAAGTACTCCAATATCTCCTTCTTTTTCCCCTCAGGAAGCGCCGCGTGAGAGCTTTCCTTCGTCTCATCGGGGAAAATCACCAGGATGTCAACCGGACCCTTGAGGCCTAATCTGTCCGACAACCTGATATTTTCATTCTCATAAACACCCTTGACTGCTTTCATTGGTATATCTCCCTCAAAGTCTGCCAGGACTAGTTCGTTTTGAGCTGTTCTTCCTCACGCATCAAATTGAAATCAACCTGATAATACATCAGATCAATGTCCGGAGTCATCCTCAGCGCACAAAGGAGCTTGGGATCAGATTCTCTGCAGATTATCAGGCCCTTCACTTTCTGGCCTTCGGAGCAAAGATTCGCATTAATCCATCCCATATAGCGCAACATCTGCCCAGCAACTTTGTCCGATCCGCGTCCCCTCTTCAACTCAATTACAACAAGAGCATTCGAGGCATTCTCCACTGCGAGAATGTCTATATTGCCGATTCCAGTGGGAAACTGCTGGCCGACCACATTGCCGTCAGGGTCCCTATAAAGCTCGAGTTGCCTGTCGAATATCCTGCCGAAATTCGACACGATAAATTCCTCGAGATACTTCTCCATAACGAAGTCCATAGACCCTTCAGTAATGTCAAGTTCTGGCCCGCGTCCAACCATAAGATCATCATACTTGTCTTCATCGATCTCGTACCTGGAAACATCCGGTTCAGACTTGTTGCCAGCCATGAGTTCTCTATACCTGACCTCATCGATCTCCCTGATTGTTTGTTGGGAGAACTGCTTCCCGTTGACCTTCACATCCCGTGGTGTGTCGTGCCAGGCCACGCCAATGAAGTCAGAGTAGGGGTCATTGGTTGCGCCCCCCACCCTCTCGGCACCCTCAACCTCGTCATAGAAGGCCTCCTTTGTTACGGTTCCGACCCCTGCGATCCGTTTGGTTCCCCTTCGTGTGATGATGATGTCTCCAACCTTGACTTCGTGCCAGAATGCCCATGTTGTATTAATCGCCTTGGTCTTGGACTGCTTGCACCAGTCTGGATGCTTTTCTTCCACGGCCTTCCCCAGATCTACCTGGCTCATTCCTGATGTATCACCCAACCCATAAGTAATCGCGATTACGCTATTTGCCCCATCATAATTCCAGGCCCTGTCCCATATCTCCGGCTTCCGCACATCGTGCGGGGACATCACCCAATATCTGACCGTGGTCCTTCTCTCCAATAACCCGTTGTCTTATCATCAATTATATTGCCATGAATTCGGCAGCCTTCATCCCTCTCACGGCACCTCAATGCCATCCAGGATCGTCTTCACGATGTCGTCGGAGGTCTTCTCCTCCGCCTCGGCCTCGTACGTGAGGATGATACGGTGCCTCAAGATGTCGGGCGCGATGGCCTTGATGTCGTCGGGCGTCACGTAGCCCCGATGCCGCAAGAAAGCTTGCGCCCGCGCCGCCATCGTGATGTAGATCGAGGCGCGAGGCGAGGCGCCGTATTCGATCATCTGGGAGAGCTCGGATAGGCCGTGCTTAGCGGGGAAGCGCGTGGCAAAGACGATGTTGACGATGTAGTCCTTGAGCTTGTCTTCCATGTATATCTGGCTCACAAGGCCCCGCGCCTCGAGTATCCGCTCGGGCTCAACGACGCGATTGACGACAGGCTCCTCTTGCATGGTCATGCGGTCGATTATCTGCCGCTCCTCCTCCTTGCTGGGGTACGAGATGAGCACCTTCAGCATGAACCTATCAACCTGCGCCTCGGGCAGGGGATACGTCCCCTCCTGCTCGATCGGGTTCTGCGTTGCCAGCACCAGAAACGGCTTCTGAAGCGGATACGTCTCCTTCCCTATCGTTACCTGACGCTCCTGCATCGCCTCTAAAAGGGCACTCTGCACCTTCGCGGGAGCGCGGTTGATCTCGTCCGCAAGGATTATGTTTGAAAATAGCGGGCCTTTATGAGGCGTGAACTCGCCAGTCTTCTGGCTATAGACCATCGTGCCGATTAGATCGGCCGGAAGCAGGTCCGGTGTGAACTGTATCCTCTGAAATCCCGCATTCATTGTGCCGGCAAGGGATTTGACCGACAGCGTCTTGGCGAGGCCCGGCACCCCCTCTAGCAGAATGTGGCCGTCCGCCAGCAGGCCGATCAACAGGCGGTCAATCATCGCATCCTGGCCGACAATTACCCTCTTGATCTCATTTACAATGTCATCGACAAACGCGCTCTCTTGCCCTATCCGCTCGTGCAGCTCGCGTACCAGAACGTCCATAGCTATAGGTCTCCCGCAATTGGTTTGCTAATCCAGCATTTTGCCTCTTTGTGATATAACAAATCAGCGGGCGAGGTAACCCGGCCGGGATGTGTTTAGGCGAAAAGGGGCAGAGGATATCTAGTCGATTGCTACGACAGCGCTCGGGCATTCGCGATAGGTCATCTCTAGCGTGATGTCTCGCCTTTCTGCCTCGTCCAAGACTTCGATGGCCGCCTCAAGGGCAAGCTCCTTGGTGTTGTTTTCCTCGCTGAGATGACACAGAAACACCGCGGCGAGGTCGTCATGGATTAGCTCGGACAGAAGGTCTGCTGACTGCTCGTTGGAGAGATGCCCATGACGACTGGCTATCCGTTGCTTGAGGCTCCAGGGATACGGACCATCGAGCAACATCCGCCGGTCATGATTGGTCTCCAGAACTAAAGCGTCGCAGCCGGCAAGGGCGTGCTTGACGACTTTTGTCGCGTAGCCGAGGTCGGTGGCAATCCCCACCTTGGTCCCGTTCGCCTTGATCACAAATCCGAAGGGATTGGCCGCATCGTGAGGAACTGGGAACGGCGTGATCTGGAGGTCTTCAATGTCAAAAGGCTTGCCGGATTCGATTAGCTTAATCTGGTTCCCGTCGATCTTTTGAAATCGAGTTGCCGCACAAGCGAGTGTTTTCGCATTGACATATACCGGGCATCGGAGCTTTCGTGCTACCGGACCTACACCCGCAACATGGTCACTGTGCTCGTGGCTGATCACAACCGCGTCAATGCTGAGGGGGTCCACGCCAATAGACTGCAAGCGTGCTGACGTGCGAGACCACGGGAGACCGGCGTCCAGAAGGATGCGGCTCTCCCCGGATTCTATCAATGTGCAATTGCCGGAGCTGCAGCTAGAGAGGACACATATTCTCACAGGTCCTGCTCAGTCGGCCTCAATCAGGACATGTCCAAAGACTCTTTGGCTTCTGTCGCTTTCGTAGATGGTCGTGCTGAAGCTCGCTTTAAGGGGAGCAACCAGCATATCAACGAACTCCAGGGTGCTCTTTGTATCCGCACTGGAACCGCCAAACCGCTCAATGGCAATTCTTATCTGTCCCCATAGATTCTCAAAATCGACGTACAGTATCTGGTTGCTCTCTTTCGGGAATTCCCCGCTGATCTTGCTATATCTGGACTCATCCTTGAAGAGCTCGTGTTTGCCGGACATGCAATCGATCATGGTGTTGACCTGGCTCCGGCCAAAGCCGATTAAGAAATGCTTGTCCAAGACCGCAGCAGCTAGAGTCATCTCACCGATTGGCATCGGCAGCCGTATCTCATGTATCTTGTAGCCCTTGTATTCGTCGTCAACGTGTGTTGCTTTCGGCGCTTTGTCCTTTGCGAAACTCAACATGTAGTCGCCGATCTTGGGGAAGGCCGTGAAGAGCTTATCCGGATCCTCTGAACTGCAAACAAAGCCCAGCTCGGGCAATGACAAGACCTGGGCGAGATCAAGGCCCTTGAAATAAAATCCGGCATCGGACCCTACCGCGGGCAGCAGGTCTTCGGTCAATGAGAGTCCGATGTTTTTCTCCAGCTCCGCAGCATATCCGGAGGCCAGTATGGCGATCATCGGATTCTGGTTCGAGGCGGATTGCAGAGCGATCTCATACATCATCTTCGCGCTCAAGCAGTTCATTGCACCGACGAAGATAGCGCCTTTTGGGATGAATGATAGTATCGGCAGGACTTCCGGTTTGAACTTCTTGTACATCGCGAGTATCTGCTCGTCCGTCTTCTCCTTGTCAAGAACTGTCAAGCCATCGAATAGGAGGCCATTCTTGATGTAACCTCGCGCTAGACTCTGGCCGGCGGTCTTGGGTATGCCTTGCATCGGCGGCTGTTGTGGAAATCCCGGCAGGCTAGCGGTCATGGCGGCCGCGATGGCCTCCGTTAGATTCTCCAAGTCTATGAACGCGTCAAGGAAATAGCCCGGCTCAAGTTCTTGGGCAAGCGCTCTATAGCGGGCAGAATTGGCCAGGCTGCCGTCAGTCTTGCCCTGGCTTAAGCCGATGATCGTCTTCAGGGTGTCGAGTTTCGAGGATACTGCCAGACAACCAGATACGCTGCAGAAGCTGACTTCCTGCTTGCCGCCCGGCTCGACTGCCGTAGTTATTTTAACGCCCTTGTGGCTGGATTCTGTGACGTTGGCCTGCTTGCTATCCTCAAGGGATGCTCGTATCAACGAAACTAGATTGCTCAGCTTCTTCTTGTCCCCGATCTTGGCGATGAAGCTGACTGCCCACTCGCCCTCCGCGGCCCCCTGAGATAGGGCGAATCCAACATCATCTCCGAGCACTTCCCATATTAGGTCCGTGGTAACATCACCTTTCAGCTCGGCCGATGCCAACCTGAGCTTCTCGTCGAGCTGCACGAACGATGGAGCGACGTTCTCTTTCCAAAAAGAGCTTGTGCTCAGCCTTTTGTAGTAATTGCTGGTCTCAACCGTATCTCTTATCTTTGAGACATCGGAGATAGCGACGTAAATAGCCGCTGTCTCTGGGAGCATCGAAGCCATGGCCGAGGGCTGAGCTTTAAAAGCAGGGCTGGAAACCATTTTCTTGGCGGAAGCCCGGCCAGTCTTGCCGGTTTCCATCTGTGTCAGAATATAGGTGAGAGCCAACCCGACAACTAGCAGAAAGACAATGATAATGACTATCTTTTTCACGGCCTGCTACCTCTATATCATTAAGTTGTTCTCAAATACCGACCGATACAAACACAACTTCGCTTGGTCAATCTAGCCTCTGTAGTCGCGGTAGAGGGCACGGGCATTCTCTGCAATGGCCTTGGGCGTAAGTCCGTACAAATCAAGCAGCCTGCAGGGAGAGCCCGATACCGCGAATCGATCCATTGTCCCCATGCGTTTCACAGGGACCGGCGAACTCTCACACAGCGTCTCGCAGACCGCGCTTCCAAGACCTCCTGTAATCGAGTGCTCCTCAACTGTCATGATTAGCCCTGTCTCCCTGGCTGCCCCTATCACGATTTCTTTGTCGAGCGGTTTGATCGTTGACATGTTGATAACCCGAGCGCCTATGCCCTCTGTTTCCAGCATTTTGGAGGCCTGAAGCGAGAAGTCCACCATGAGCCCGCAAGCGATTATAGCGATGTCGTTCCCTTGCCTGAGCGTTCTGCCCTTTCCGAACTCAAAATCCATATCTGGTGGATTGACAACAGGGAGATTCTCCCGCGAGCCCCGGACATATAGGGGGCCATCAAGCGACAGGCTCTTGCGGATGACACCTCTCATCTCATTGGCGTCCATTGGCAACACAACTGTCATGTTGGGCAGCACTCGCATAAGCGCGATATCCTCGGTGCAGTGGTGAGTTGGGCCGTCCTCACCCACGGTTAGGCCTCCGTGACTCGCAACTAGCTTCACAGGAAGACGGTTCAGGCAAAGCGAGAGCCTTATCTGCTCCCAAGCCCGGCCCGCCTCGAATATGGCAAATGTGCTGGCAAATGGAATCTTGCCCACTAGCGCGAGGCCCGCGGCCGTTCCGATCATATCCTGCTCAGAAATGCCCATGTTGAAAAAACGGTCCGGATACTCCTTAGCGAATCTGCCAGTCCGAGTTGACGACGAGAGATCAGCATCAAGAACTACGATGTCCGCATTATCCTTTGCCAGCTCGATCAGCGTCTCAACATAGACGTCCCGAAGACCCACTAACTTCCTATCTTGGCAAAACTCTCCAAGCCCCATCAGCTTTTGCCCTCCAGAAGAACGGAGCCACCGAGCTCCTTCATTGCGGCACGCAACTCGTCCATATTTGGTGTTACTCCGTGAAAGCCAACCTTACCCTCAATGAAGGACACGCCCTTGCCCTTGGTTGTCCTCGCCACAATCATGTTCGGCTTATCGCCATCCCTCGCCTCGGCCGCAGCTATCGCCTCGTCTATCTGCGCGAAGTCATGGCCGTCAATCTCCTGGACGTTCCAGCCAAAGGATTCCCACTTGGCCGCTATCGGCTCCACGTTCATGACGTCCTGGACTCGCCCGTCAATCTGCAGCTGGTTTGCGTCGATAAACGCCACTAGGTTCTTGAGCTTGTAGTGAGCCGCGCTCATGGCCGCCTCCCAAATCTGTCCCTCTTGAATCTCACCGTCGCCCAAAATCGCATACACTTTAGAATCGCTGGATGAAAGCCTCAGGCCGAGCGCCATTCCACAAGCAATAGAAAGCCCCTGCCCCAAGGAACCGGTGGAAGCATCCACGCCCGGCGTCCGAAGCATATCCGGATGCCCCTGAAGAGAACCGTCAACGCGTCTCAGCCTGAAAAGCACATCCTTAGGGATGAACCCGCGCATCGCGAGCATCGTATAGAGGGCCGGAGCGGCGTGTCCTTTGGACAGGACAAGCCGGTCGCGATCGGGCCAACTCGGTTCCGATGGCCGAAGACGCATCTTGTGGAAGTAAAGATATGCCAGAATCTCGACGACGGAGAGCGAGCCCCCCGTATGACCGGAACCGGCTTTCGTAAGCATGTTTAGGATCAGAATGCGCGATTCTCTTGCCAGCTCGACAAGACGCGATTGCTCCTTTGGGTCCATATTATGATTCCTGCTCCTAATATTCTGGTTTGAAATAGCTAACAAAGACAGGTCGTCCGAACGCTATCCTAGAGCCCTGCCTCCTCTGTATTCGCAGTCGCCTTTTTACGATTATACCCTAAATAGTCAGAAATTGCACGAATATCCCGCAAGGCCTGCCTCGGCGTAACCGAGATTCTATAATAGAGGCCCGAGATGATTGCTAAAGGCCCTTTGCCCCCCCCGCTTGAGCGTATTCGATCTGCTCCTTGGTCAACCCCGAAACGCCCTCAAAACTAGAGCCTTTAACCTTCGCATACCTGAGATTGATCCCATCGAGCTTGGCGCTAGAGAAGTTGGCGTCGGTAAGCTTGGCTCTGTGGAAATTGCTCACCTGGCCATCGCACCCACAGAGTGAGGCGTCCTTAAGATTGGCATTCTCAAAACTCGCCCCTCTTACATTTGCCCCCGTGAGGTCCGCACCCTTAAGGTTGGCCTGATAGAGATTGCCTCGCTCAAGCTTCACACATACCAACTTGGCCCTCTTCATGCTGGCCCATTCCAGATTCGCGTTCGTCAGGTCCGCCTGTGATAGGTCGGCGCCCTGAAGATCAGAGTCCTTGAAGTGGGCTCGTATAAGGCTCGAATTGACAAGCTTGGCGTTCTCAAGATCAGCTTTGTAAAAATCACATTCGTCAAGGATTGCGTCTGAGAAGTCTGCATTATCAAGAACCGCCCTGTAGAAATTAGCTCCGCGAAGATTGCAGCCCCTCAAACTTACGCCCGAAAGGTCCGTCTCCACGAGATTCGCCCCAGCGAGGTCCATGCCGTCTGCACTCTCCCCGGCGGCTATCAATCTCAGTAATTCATCTCGACCAAAATCACTCATGCGCCAATCTCCCCAGCGTCTCTCACGCGCCCCGGGCATAAATAGTGAGGGGGCATATAGTGGCGATGATAGTAAGGGAAGCCGCGCCGCATTGTCAAGGACGGACGCCCGACCCAAATAATCAGATTGACCGCAAAGGACATCGAGGGATGAACACGTTTGCCGGCTGCCCATAGGTTATGAGCTCGATAGAAGTCGGTCTGTGAGTTGCACCCGCTGGGTGATTATGGAGTACGGCGGCCCAGGCGCCCTTTGGCTCGCCGCAGCCTGACGCGGCATCGACTTATGTTGATTCGCCTCCGCGTCAGAAAATAACTGTCTGAAAGATCAAGAAGGCAATCTATGGGAGGGTGGCGCCTGGCCACCACTAATGAAAGCGGCGTCGAACCGGCTGCGTCAATCTGACTATTCGGGTTAATTGAGCTTAGTTAGGTTTCGTAGATATAGTAAAGTAAGTGGCATTCCTCGCTCGGCGCGGACCTCAAGGCACTGCTTTGTCACATCCTCGATGTTCGAAGCGCCTCTTGCTCTGCCTTGCCCTGGCTTACACATCCGGGGACTGATGGACATTCGACGACAATCAGCCTCCTCGTTGCGATCGAATGTAATAGTGAATTTCACCAATAGTACCACTTAATTCTGCCGCTACTCTCAGCTCTCCTTTCTTTTCCCGCCGCCATCAAGCATCTCCTTGATGCCGCCAATTGAGCTCAGAATGCCCGTCGCCTCAAATGGCAAATAGACCACTTTGTTGTCCTTGCCCGAGACCATCTCCTTCAGCGTCTCGATATAGCGGACGGCGATGAGGTAGTTCGTCGGGTCGCCCTTGCTGACCGCAATCGCCTCGGTGATCATCCGAATAGCGTCCGCCTCGGCAGTCGCGACCTTTATCCGCGACTCGGCTTCACCCTCCGCTCTCAAGATGTTCGAGCGCTTCTCGCCCTCGGCCTTGCTGATCTTGGCCTCCCGAATGCCCTCTGCCTCAAGTATCCTGGACCGCTTTTCACCCTCAGCTGTGAGGATAACCGCTCGCCGGTCGCGCTCGGCCCGCATCTGCTTCTCCATCGCGTCCCGTATGTCCTTCGGTGGATTGATATCCTGAAGCTCAACGCGATTGACCTTGACCCCCCACTTGTCCGTCGCCTGGTCCAGTATCTCGCGCAGTTTAGTATTGATTGTGTCACGAGATGTTAACGTCTGGTCTAAGTCGAGCTCACCAATAACGTTTCTTAAGGTCGTTTGCGTCAGCTTCTCGATGGCCTCGGGGAGGTTTGCTATCTCATAGACGGCCTTGATTGGGTCTGTAACTTGGAAATAGAGCATCGCGTTGATCTCTGTAACGACGTTGTCCTTCGTGATGACGTTCTGTCGAGGGAAGTCATAGACCGACTCCCGAAGATCGATCCTCTTGACCAGGCGCCGCAAAACGATCTTGGCGCCGCGGTGGTCCTCCCGAGTATAACGCCACTCGATCTGCCTCGGCCTGTCAACTATCGGCCAAATGATGTTGATGCCAGACGTGAGCATCCGGTCGAATTTACCGAGCCGCTCGATGACCAATGTCTCCGCCTGTTGGACGATCACCAGCCCCTTCATTGCGAAGATGATGACAAAAAGAACTAAAATGCCAAGAATGAGCACCCCACCGGTCATAATCTACCCTCCTGCATTTTGTGAAATCCGCTTGACGAATAGCTTCGTCCCTTCAACCTTCGTAACCTCGATTCTCTCGCCCTTTTCAATCTCGCAATCTTCAGCAGACACCCCTCGCCAATCCTCACCTCCGACGTTGACCCTGCCCTGCTCAATGGCCGGAACGATCTTCATCGTCACAAGCCCAGTCTTCCCGACAAGAGCATCAACATTCGTCCTCGCCTTCGTATCATCCGGCCTATGAAAGTACCTAATGAATAGAGGCCTGACAGCCAAGAAGGATATGAACGATGCGATGCAGAAGACGATGATTTCAGCCACAAGGCCCAGGCCAAAAAGGGCAAACAGAGCCGATACAAGGCAGCCCACGCCGAAGCAAGCCAACACGAAGCCCGGTGTGAATAACTCGGCGATGAAGAGAATACCCGCCGCGATAAGCCATAGATGCCAATTCTCCAACGCGAATCCCTCCATGTTGTTTTTTGAACGCGCCGCCTCTAAACGACGCCATAGTAACTGAACGGCGCCTCGCATTCAAGAACTGTTCTTGAAGCGCCTCGATCAATCGAGGCGTCGATCTGTTCGTTGTGTCTGACAAGAGCCTCAATCGATCTGATGCAAGATTCTCGATTTGGATCCTAGAGATATAGGGAACCTTGCGCGTGCCCCAGCAGTTGACATAGAGCGTGTCGGGCCATAGTGTAGGATTGTCGAGGAAAGGCCTCAAGTTATCAATGCGATCTCCCTAAATGGCCTTGGGAGTCTGCGAGCGAATACGCGGGAGGTGGTTCTGTTGCCGCTTTATGAGTATCAGTGCAAGACGTGTGGGAAAAAGATAGAGATCATTCAGGATGTGGATCACGAGGCGCCAGAATGCTGTCCTGTGTGCAAGGGCGAGCTCAAGAGGCTATTGGGCGTGCCGGCTCTGATCTTCAAAGGGACCGGATTTTATGCGACGGACTATGCCAAGAAGGGCACGATCGGGCGCCCGGGAAAGCAGACGAGTGATCAAGAGCCTGCGGATTCACAGAAAGCCGGCAAGTCGGATGGAGATGACAAGGACTCTTCGATGAAAGCGGATAAATCCGTTGCCGGAGACGCAGACAAGCCGGTGGCATAGGCGATGGAGAAGAGGTGTTATTACGAGGTTCTTGGCGTTGCTCGTGACGTCAGCCCACAAGAACTGAAGAAGGCCTATCGCAAGCTTGCCCTGAAATATCATCCCGACCGGTGCCCCGGAGATTCCGAGGCCGAGGAGTGTTTTAAGGAGGCGTCAGAGGCCTACCAGGTACTGAGCAACGGTGAGAAGCGAAGTATTTACGATCGGTATGGACACTCCGGCCTACAAAACGCCGGCTACCAGGGCTTCACGGGCTTCGATTCCGTCTTCTCATCTTTCGAAGACATCTTCGGCGATATGTTCGGCTTCGGCGGGCGGTCTTCACGCCGGGCGACGCCTCGGGGCGAGGATTTGCGGCTAGACCTCGAGGTCTCATTTGAGGATGCGGTTTTCGGAAAGAACATTGAGGTCGAGGTCTTGAGACTGGTTGTCTGCGAAGAATGCGGAGGCTCAGGCGCCAGGTCAGACGAGGACGTAACGGTGTGCCCTACGTGTCAGGGACGCGGCTCTGTCGTCTCCGGTCTTGGCTTCATACAGGTTAGCTCCACATGTCCCAGATGCAGAGGCGCGGGCCGGGTCGTCCAGGCCAGATGCTCTGTCTGCAAGGGCAAGCGACTTGTTAGGAAGAGACAGAATATGACGGTCGGCATTCCAGCTGGCGTTGAGAGCGGCAATTACATATCGTTCAAGGGTGAGGGCAACCAGGCGCCGGGAGGCGTCCCGGGAGATTTGCACGTGGTATTCGAGGTGAAAGAGCATGAGTTTTTCACAAGGCATGGAAGCGATATTCTCTGCGAGGTGCCGATCTCGTTCACGCAGGCGGCGCTTGGCGCGACGATAGAGGTGCCGGCCCTTAGGTCGAAGGCAACTATCACTGTACCACCGGGCACCCAGACGGGAGCGTCTTTTAGGGTTCCAGGGAAAGGCGTGCCCGGCAGAACTTCCCGTTCAAGTGGAGACATGCACGTTAAGGTCGTTGTCAAGACGCCGAATAGTCTGGCGCCTGAACAGGAGACGCTTCTGCGAGAATTCGCCAGACTATCGGGCGAGAACGTGGCGGAACCACAGGGCGGCCGCTTCCGGCGTTTTGCGGATAAGGTGTCGAAGATGTGTTGAGTTCGTCCCCTATCTTTCCTAGTTTGAGGTGAAATATGTCTGAAAGCAATGCGGGCTTTGCACGGCGGTCCCATTGGTCTCCGGTCTTTGGGTATTAGCCCGCCGGCAGATAAGGAATTGGTGATAGAGAACGATGACAGAAGAAAATCACGAAGAACAAGAAGAGCATGAGGCTGGAAAGGACGTGAAGAAAAGCGATTCTTCTCGGTCAAGGACTACCATACGCAAGGACAAGCTGTCGAAGTTGAAAGACAAGGCCGAACACGCCGACGAATATCTTGACAATCTGCTTCGACTACGGGCAGAGTTTGCCAACTTCAAGAGGCGCTCGGAGAAGGAGAGGCAGCGGTGGGCGCTTTGCGGGGAAGAGGAGCTCGTGAAGGAGCTTCTGCCCGTTCTGGACAATCTAGAGCGAGCCATTGAGGCGGCGAGGCAGGCCGGTACCGAGGGCCCGCTCCTTGATGGGATCGCGATGATTTACGACCAGACGTTGGAGGTCCTTAAGAAGAGGGGTATTAAGCGGATAGAGAGCGTTGGCAAGGAGTTTGACCCGAATGTCCATGAGGCGGTGGGTCAGGTATGCACAGATGACGTGCCGAACAACCACGTAATTGACGAGATGCAGGCTGGATACAGGTTTCACGACAGGCTCCTTCGCCCGGCGATGGTTCGCGTCGCCAAGACTTGCCATTAGATGAGATTGAAGCAGGTGGGCCGTTAGCTCAGTTGGTAGAGCATCTGCCTTTTAAGCAGAGGGTCGCAGGTTCGAATCCTGCACGGCTCACTTCTATAAATCTCGTCCAAAATCCCCACCAACAAGTCCCCATCAACAAGCCTGAGGCAGCCGTTTGTGAATAATGCGGCTAAATAGACTGATGGGGTCTATATGTCAGAAGTAATCCCATCCAATCTGGGATTTCTATCCCCGCGTTCCAATTATCGCGCCCAGGGAACCGATGAGGCGCCCGTCGCGGCGGTATGAGTAAAAGATGTCTTCGCGACAGTGGGTGCATAAGCCGGAGCTTATGATATTCTCGGCAAGTAAACCCATTCGCCTCAACGAGTTCGCCACAAAAACCGGAAGGTCCACAAAGAAGTGGCCATCGCGAGATTCAACCACTGCGTCAGCGTTCTCGGCAGAGCTCTCGGCGAATTTTGCGGCGACGTCCCAGCCAACCTCAAAACAGCAGGGCTGTATCGCCGGCCCAAGCACGGCCGTCATCTCCTTCGGATTTGAGCCATAACGCTCAAACATCAATCGCACTGTGCTCTCTGCAATCCCGAGAAGCGCGCCTCGCCAGCCGGCGTGGAAGGCGCCAACCGGCCCGGCGGGATCGAAGAGAAGAGCAGGCAAACAATCCGCAGTGAGAATCATGAGCGAGGCGCCTGGGACATTGGTTGCCATGCCGTCCGCATTCGGAATTGCATCAGCGGGGTCCGCCGCGCCCTTGCCGGCATCTTGCGACTCAATGGCAACGGCCTCACCGGAGTGGGTCTGTCGGGCGGCGGTTAGTCTGGCAAAGTCGAGACCAATTGTATCGCACAGTTGCTTACGGCTCTTGACGATGGTCTTGGGGTCCGCCCCGCTCTTGAAACCCATGTCCTGATGTTTATAGCGGGTTGTGAAAGCGTGCCGTGCGCCGAGCTTGAGTAAATGAGGCGAGCGGATGTATTTTATGCCACCCTCGTCGATAATCTCCAGGCCTCGTCTCATCTCGATCTTACCTCAACTTTTTTCCCTGTGTATAAGCTCAGCAAAGCCGGCAAGAACGTTATGGAAGCCAGCAGGGCACACCCGACGCCGATGATCGTAAAAACTCCGATCTGCGCAAGCGCCTCGAACCCGGCGAAGACCAACGTGCCGAATGCCAGAATCGTCGTCAGAGACGTCAGGACGAGGGCCTTGCCTGTCGATTTTATTGTATCCGTTACGCGGCCCTTTCCCTCAACGAAGCGATGCACGATGTGTATCCCGTCGTCTATGCCGATTCCGAGTATCATCGGTATGATAAAGAGGTTCACGGGGTTGAGATCGATCCCGAGCAGAGAGGCCGCGGCCAGCATCATCACCACCGCGCAGAGGAGAGGAACGATGGCGACCAGCGCCACAAGAGGTCTTCTGAAATGGGCGATGAGGACACCCAAGACAGCGATGAGCGCTAGAATTGCCACGGTCCAAATATCTCTCGCAATCGTCCCCTTCAACTGCGCGATGAGATAGGGTGTGCTTGTGATTGACGCGCCAGCCCCGAGCCCTTCTTGGAGCTCATCCGCAAAACGTAGGGCATCGTCTTTGTTGCTCAATTGCTCAGATGGACTAAGGTGACAGGCAACATGAAGGCCATCAGACTCGACGCGCAAAAAGCGACCCATAAGCCTTAAAAGCTGCTTGTCTTGAGCCATGTTTCGGAAATCAATCAGAGCGTTTGCATTCTGCGCCTGCGAGATTTGCTCTATGTAAGTTCGGAAGCCCTCGCTCATCCTGAGTCCGTTCTCAAAGGCCGCCGCCTCGAAATCGGCGACCATGCTGCTATGCGAAGCGGATTCCCTCAGTTCGGCGAGGCGCCGGAGATTGGCCTTTTGCCTATTAAGAGACGGGACAAAGTCGAGCAGTGACGAGGCTGACGACACCGCGCCTCGCTGCATCATGTCGCTCAGTAATTTCCACGTTTCCCCCGAAAACTCCAGCGCCTCGGCGCTATTTACGACCTTCTTGTAGATTACCCAATCCTTGAAGCTGCCGCCAACTTCGGCGCTTATCTCCGACTGGAGTCTCACGGCGGGCGAGGATTTCGCTCTGAGTTTGCTCAGGTCCTCGGAGAACTCCACCTGGGACACTCTGATAGCGGCCGCGACGGTCAGGAGAAGCCATATCCCGACGATTGCCCGAGGGTGCCTCGAGACTATGCTTGCCGCCTTCCCAAGCCCGAAACCGGTGAGACGGTAGGTGAACTTATGCCGGGCAAACCTCTCCTGCAGGGCTAGCAATGCGCCCAAAAGAGCCAATGTTGTGATTAGCGAGATGATTATACCGGCGCCGGCCAGGAGACCGAGATTCCTGATTCCTGCGAATCGAGAGAACGCACAACTGAAGAAAGCCAGCGAGGTGGTTGCCGCGCACGCCAGCGTTCCGACGCCCGTTCGGCTGTAAGAAAGAGCGAGCGCTGCGGGGCCTGTGCAACCGCGCGTGCGCTCCTCGGAATATCGGTTGTAAAGGTGCAGCGCAAAATCGATGCCGAGGCCAACCATCGAGACAACTAGCACTATCGTCAACAGATTGATGTACCCGAGGGTTAGGTAACAGAGCGCCAACGTGAATGTCACGGCGACTATCAGCGGCACACCAACGTAGATCACGCAGCCGAGTCGGCGAAATGCAACGACGAAGAGGAGCACGACCAGTAAGAAAGACGCAGCCATTGTCTTGAACATGTCACCTTTGATGAGTTCGCTTTCCTCAAGAACAATTGCATGGGAGCCGGTGAACGAGAGCGAGAGCCGCCTCTTGGCCTCGCCACTGGTCCACTGATGCAGCTTGTCAAGCCATTGGAAGGTCGCCTCTGCTTCTTTCGCAAGCGAGTCCAAGAGCCGGCGATCGAACTCCACGTTCTGAGGCACATCGGTTGGATGAATCAGCAGGAAAGCCATCTTGTGGTCTTTGGCGAAATAGTAGCCGTCGAGTAGGTCGATCTTCAGGCCCTGCATAAGTTTCGGACTGTACTTCCATAAGAACTGCCGCAGGTTGAGCGGGTCCTGCATGATGAATTCCTTCTGCATGAGGCCAGCCTGCGATATGAGCGCCGCTCGAGCCTGCCCCAGGCCGTCCTTCATGCCCGACCTTGAGAGAATGCCGGCGATTTTGCAGAAATCATCTTCATCAAGAAAGAGAAATAGATACTTAAGAAAGAACTCTCTGAAGAACGTTATCGCTATCATGTTGGCGTTGAAATCAACATCATCGACCAAGCGGCTCTCTCTCGCTTTGTGGCCAAAATCCTTGATAAACTCCTGCATCAACGCTGCGTCGCCGGCGCCTTGGGAGCGCAGAACTCCGACGAGGGCCTCAGACCCGGAGAAGAGCGAGGCGGCCTCAAAGTAATTATCAACGCCCGCCTCGTCACGGGGAAGGAGCCCTCTCACGTCTGTTGTGA
Organism: bacterium; assembly: GCA_021160245.1. Lineage (GTDB taxonomy): Bacteria > B130-G9 > B130-G9 > B130-G9 > B130-G9 > JAGHCW01. The sequence goes on from JAGHCW010000028.1 coordinate 16,506, forward strand.
ACTCGAGCTGAAACGCCAGCAGCAGGGCAACTAGCCAGCAGGCGAGCACGACGAGGATAATCCCAAGTGGGCGCCTGAAGCAGAGCTCGGCAATCCGGGTTAAAGGCCGTCTGAACATCTTATATTATCCCGCCGTGGGCTCATGTCTTTGGCGATACACCGACAGGTCCTTTAGAGGAGCCGCTGGTTAGAGAGGCTGTGCGTTGAGGTCGGTCAATGGTCCAACCTGGGCTGAGAGTGCTTGTTCGTCCGGGTCTCACCAGCTCATTTCTTCTTTGAGCGGTCTCTTCAGAAGGTCGTCGATTGCCGCGGACGGTGGTTTATTCTCGAAGAGGACCTCAAACATCTGTCTTGTGATGGGCATCTCCACGTTGCACCTTTCTGCCAGTTGAATCGCCGTCCTGCTTGTAGTGACTCCTTCTGCAACGCTTGTCATGCCGGAGACAATCGACTTCAGCGATTTTCCTTGAGCGAGCTCAACCCCCACTGAATAGTTGCGGCTTTGTCTGCTCGTGCAGGTTAATACCAAATCCCCAATGCCTGAGAGCCCCTGGAACGTGACAGGTCTTGCCCCGTTTGCGGCCCCGAGCCTCGTAATCTCCGAAAGCCCTCGAGTTATCAGGGCAGCCTGCGAATTTGGTCCGAGGCCAAGGCCCTCAACAATGCCCGAGGCAATGGCCACAATGTTCTTAAGCGAGCCGCCAAACTCCACACCCACAATGTCCTGATTCGTGTACGGCCTAAAATACGGGGTATGCAGCATCCTCTGCAACCGGGCCGCGATCTCTTGATTTCTTGCCCCAACAACAACTGCCGCTGGTCGCATCTTCGAGACCTCTGCCGCAAAAGTGGGACCCGAAAGAGTCGCTATCTTGTCAGGCAATGCGCCCGGAAAAACGTCCCCAAGCACCTCTGACATTCGTTTCAGAGTTTGTGGCTCAAGCCCCTTTGCCGCATTTAGAAGGATTGCGTCCCCCGATATATGAGGCGCGGCCAGGGAGCAGACAGACCTCGCAAAAGCAGATGGCCCCATCGAGATGACGATCCGTTTGCCCCGAACTGCGAGCTCGATGTCATTTGTTACGAGAATCGAAGAGGGCAAGGTGACATCGGGGAGGAATACGTCGTTGATCCTCGTCTTCTGTGTCCTAGCGGCGAGTTCCGGCTCGAACATCCACAATGTAACCTCGTGTCCGCCAGTCGCCAATAGGTGGGCAAGTGCCGTTCCCCAGCTGCCGCCACCAAGGACTACAACCTTCTCTCGCTCCAATGTCTCTCCCGTTCAGAGGCCGTCTAACAAGTTCCCTTTTACAGCCGTGGGTGCAATTTCGGCATCATCATCAGCCGCCCAGGTTAAAGGCTGAGAGCCCCGGATAAACCGCCAAAAAGTCCAGGTCTTCCGCGATAGCAAGCAGTCGATTGTACTTCGCAATTCGCTCCGATCTGCACATGGAACCGGTCTTTATCTGGCCCGTATTGCAGGCGACAGCGAGATCGGCAATCGTCGTGTCCTTCGTCTCCCCAGAGCGGTGTGAGATCACGGTTGTCCACGAGGCGCGCTTGGCCATTTCGATGGCGTCGAGAGTCTCGGTCAGTGTCCCGATCTGGTTCAACTTAATGAGCACGGAATTGGCCAATCCCTTCTCGATACCCTTAGCGATAAGCTTGGTATTTGTAACGAGCAGATCATCGCCGACAATCTGAATCTTCTTCCCGAGCGCCTCGGTCAAGGCCTTCCAGCCATCCTCATCCTGCTCGGCCATGCCATCCTCAATCGAGATTATGTCATATTTCGAGACCAGCTCGCCATAATAATCAATCATCTCTTTTGAGGAGCGGGTTACGCCCTCGCCCTTCATGACGTATTTGCCGCCCTCGTAGAACTCGCTCGCCGCAGGGTCCAGAGCAAAGAACATATCCTTGCCCGGCTCATATTTTGCCCTCTTGACAGCGGTCTTCATCAGCGCAAGAGCCTCTGACGCCGAGCCGAGGTCTGGCGCAAAGCCGCCCTCATCGCCGACGGACGTGGCGAGCTCCTTTTCCTTCAGGATAGATTTTAACGCGTGAAAAACCTCCGAGCACATCCTTATCGCCGCCGGGAAGGACTCTGCGCCTGCTGGGACTATCATGAATTCCTGAATATCGAGTTTGTTGTCCGCATGTTCGCCGCCGTTAATGACGTTGACCATCGGGACAGGCAGAACCTTAGCATTCACGCCGCCCAAGTATCGATAAAGCGGCAGGCCGATTTCCGTTGCCGCTGCCCTTGCGACGGCGAGCGAGACTCCGAGTATCGCATTTGCTCCGAGCCGGCTCTTGTTCTCCGTACCGTCCAGTTCGATCATGAGCGCGTCAATGCCGGTCTGGTCGAGTGCTTCAAGATCGACTAATTCGGGGCCAAGCGTATCGTTGACGCTCTCAACGGCCTTCAGAACGCCCCTTCCGCCGTAACGCTCTTTGTCGCCATCTCGAAGCTCAATTGCCTCACGTGTTCCGACTGATGCGCCGGATGGGATGCCGGCCACCCCAAAGGCGCCGCTCTGAAGCGCAACTGTTACCTCAACCGTCGGATTCCCTCTGGAATCTAGTGTCTCACGCGCAAAAACATCTTCTATTGCTGACATGGTTAGCCCCTTACTTCTAGACTAATGACGACCCGACAGAATATGAGACCCGTTCGGACTCAAAATCCGGCGTGCATTCAAAGAGAATTATGCCGAGACGCAGAGTTGAACTGCGGACCTAAGGATTTTCAGTCCTTCGCTCTACCAGCTGAGCTATCTCGGCATATATTATTCATTAGGATACTTTGCGGCCAGGTTGAGATCGTGTCAAGTCGATTCTGGAGGAATCTAGAGGCCCAGTTCCTTGTTTATCCCTTGCATCGCAGAGAGGGAGAGTTCAACAAACTCCTCCAAAGTCATACCGAGGGCGTCGCAGGCCTTGATCTGCTCCCGATTCGCGCCCTTTGCAAAGAGCTTCTCTTTGAAACGATTGAGAACAAACCTCGTGTCGATTGAGGCGAGCTTTCTGTCCGGGTGTATGAGCGCCGCCGCCACGATCAGGCCTGTCAACGGGTCAACGGCATAAAGCGCCTTCGCCATCCTCGTCTCGGCCGCGATGTGCCCCGGATGGGCCTTGATCGCATGGAGAACCGTATCGTCAACGCCTAAGGGCTCAAGAATCTCTGCCGACAGAAAACCGTGCCTCGCAAAATCATTGGCGGTCTTGTCATAGTCAACATCGTGAAGCAGGCCAGCGAGCCCCCAAGTCTCCACGTCCTCACCAAAATGCGCTCCAAACGCCCGCATCACCGCCTCGGTCGCAAGCATGTGCTTGACCAGATTCTTGTTCTTCACATTCTTCTTAACCAGCTTAAGCGCCTCGCCTCTATCCATAGCTATCACCTCGATATTCTATCTAGTGTGTCTTTGAGCATATCTATAACCAGGCATTCGCCTCTGTCAAGTCCGGCGGTTTCAGGAGTTGCGCCCGCTGGGTGATTATGGAGTGCGGGGGCCAGGCGCCGCTTTGGTTCGCCGCGGCCTGACGCGGCATCGACCTTACATCGATTGGCGCCCAGGTCAGAAGATAACTGTCTGAAAGGACAAAAAGGCAATCTATCTGAGGCTGGTGTCAAACCACCACCAATGAAAGCGGTGTCGAGCCACCGCAGTCCAAAAAGCCAGAGCCGCGCACGCCAGCCTGATTCTTCACCGATGACACCCCGCTTGCGTTTTCAGAAAAAGCGTGAAAATCCGGCGCAATTCCGATTCTCAGGCGCGGCCGTAAAATCCCAATTTTTGTCCCATTTGGGACAATTAGTCCGCCTCAACTGTCCCAAATGGGACAGAATCTTGGTATTTCTCGAGGGCGACAAAGTTGTACCGAGTCACTATACCCCGCCTAACGCGGCTCCAGTTGGCCGATGACGCTCATTTCGCATATAACGAGGCTCTTATGGCACGAATCCTGCTCTAATCTAAAGCAACGGATGTTCTGCTGGGCGGGCATATCATCAACTACTATAGCAGGGGAGGGAAGCCAATAAGTATAATCAAATGACGCCCCCGACACATCGTCGAGAGTCGAATAACCAACATCAAGAGTGGTAAGAAGTTCTGTATCGGCCTCATTCGGGGGAGAGGGGGCAGTTTGTGCTCGGGCGGCTATGGATAGCCTGGGCGCTTTGGGGAAAACGGGCGCGGCTTGGGCTGCGCAAATTGCTAGGAGGCACAACGTGAAAGCTTCTTATACCACCTATCTGACATTGATCTTAACACTCACAATCCTAACCACAGTCAACATCAGCCTCGCTCAGCCAATGGTTGATGTCACGCTCAACACTCAGAAGGATTTTTATCGCCCCGGCGATGATTTTCAGGTGAGCGCCTCGCTCTTCAATCCGGGGGAGTCGCGGATTGCGAATGTGTATATGTGGGTCCAAGGTCCGGACCTTGTGAGCTATTACATGCCCGATTGGGGTGATATGAAGCGTCCCTGGTTCTGCAATTTGGCCATCGACGCGGGCACGCTTCTGCCGACGACGGTCGTCTTTGAGACCAGACTTCCGGACTACAGCTTCCCCGTCTGGATACCAGGAAACTACCAGATATTCATGCAACTTGTTGAGGCGGGAACTGATGTGCCACTCGCCCCGGCTGCGATGGCTGCGTTCACCGTCAAGCGGGGCCTTGCGGATGTCGTATCAGCCGGCGATATCAATTGCATCCTAGACATCGAGCTCTTCGGCGGCGATCTTTGGGCCGGCGGGATGAACGGTTTGCTTCGGTGGTCAGATCGCGGGGGCCTTTGGGAGCATCGGTTCTACGATCGATTCGACGGTATAAGCGACGGCGAGGTCTTGGGGATGTTCCGCGATCAGTTTGGGAACCTCTTGATGTGGCCCTATTACGGATTGGGAATGACTTCATTTGATGGTTACAGTTTCCAGGCCTACATGGAAAGCCTCAATCTTGAGATTCTGGGCATGGTTACGGATTGTGACCAGACGCTATGGGCGGCCGGGTACAAGGGCATTCTCAGCCTCAACAGGAACGGAGAGATCAAATGGCATGGCGCCGAGGATGGCCTGCCCGAGGGATACGAGGCGCAGTCGATTGACCTGAACGTAGATGGCCGTCCGGTGGTGTTCATCTACGCGGCGCCGGAAGGCGGAGGTAGCAACGAGTATCATCTCGCGAGCCATGACGGGCAGAGCTGGTCGCTTATCTCCGTCCCGCGTTCGGTCGGCGCATACACCACTCGCATCATGGTGGACATGCAGGACCACGTGTGGTTCGCCACTGTCCAAGGGGCAACCGAATTCGACGGCACGGAGTTCACCACCTACGACACTGACAATAGCCCGATAGCCAGCAACTACGTTTATAGGATAAAGTTGGGCCCGGCCGACAAGATATGGTTCTGCTGTCTGCCCCGTATGGGCAAGGACGGAGGTCTGTGTTACTACGACGGCGCCAACTGGGGCGGCGTTCCTGGCTTTGAGACGGGGGATGTGACCGATTTTGATCTCGATCTTGATGGGACACTATATGTAGGTCGGCGATGCGGTGTCTCGGTGCAGAGCCCGGGCGATTTGCCCACGCTGCTTCGTGTCCCGGCCCCGGCCTTTGGGACGCCTCAGCGCGACGTGGCTTGGGGCTCGGACGGCGTCCTTTATATGCCAGATAGTCAGAAGGGCTTGTGGAGCTATGCGAACGGCGAATGGGCTCTTGTCAACGGCGAGGGAGAGACACCGCTCCCACCAACCTTCAGTATCGTATTTACCGATGAGGGCGTTGGGTGGATTGGATGTGAACCCGGCGTCATTCGTTGGGAGGGTGATGCGTTCACGACCTTCACGGGTGCTGATGGCATCGGCCCGGGCCGGGGCGAACGAGTCGAGATCGATGCCCGAGGTTGGGTCTGGTCGCTCACCAATGACCGATTCGGTGGGGGCACCTCGCTGTCTAGCTACGACGGGAACACGTGGCACAATCATTCCGAGGACGACGGCGCGCCATCCAATCCGACGGACTTCGATGTGGACACCGGGGGACGCGTTTGGGTCAGAAACGGCTCTGGAGTCGCGCCCTATTCTCTGTTAAGCTTTGATGGCCAGAGCTGGACCACTTGGCCGAATGAGGACCAATTGGCCGGATTCGGCCACGGCACTGGCCTAGTCTTCTGCGACCAGAGCGGAAACATCATCGTGAGCTGCCTCGACAGCGCTTCCGGTGAATACAGTCTGACGGTATGTGATGGCGACTTCTGGGCGAGCTATCCGATCAACCAGCCGTTTGACCACGCCGAAGAGGACCAAGCGGGGCGAATATGGCTGGGCAGGGAGAACGGCGGGGCGGCGATTTGGAGCTTTGGTTCTGATTACGTCACCTTGAGGCAGGAGTTCGGCGATCTGTCCTCCAACTCATACAGTTTGTGCGGATGCAGCCCGGACGGGGACATGTTCGCAATCGCCGCTAAATCGATGGCAAAATCACTGGAGTGTCAGCGCCTCAACCCGAACGTTGCAGCGGTAGCCAACAACGCTGCTTTCATGCCGGGGGATATGCTCTCGGTCAAATGTTGGGCGGAGAATCCGGGAGGCGCGGAACGCGAGGTAGATTTCTGGCTTTCCATCACGATGCCAACGGGTGAAGTGGCCTATTGGCCGGCGCTGGATACTACTCCGGCCCCAGCTTTGACAGTTAATCTCCCAGCTGAGACGACGCTCAGGCCTGTGGAGTTATTTAGCTTCGTCCTTCCAGACACGGTGCCGGCTGGCGAATACATCATTACGCCCTGGTTCTGCGACCGCGGCTCAATAGACCAAACAGGACAAAATACCCCGGCAAGAATCTCTATCGTCTCGATTTCCGGCTGATCGAGGAGGTGTTCGAGGCCTGGCCCGCTGCAGGAGGGGCTCGCGGCGGGCCTCGGGCCAAATCGTTGTAATCTGCTGCCTGCTGATTACAATGTCATCAACATATACATGGACGGAAGCAGCTCACTCCCTGGAGCAATGCACAATTATGCGTCGCATACTGCGAGTTGATTTGGGCAATCCTGGAAGCGATGTCGCGTTGGAGGTCAGACGAGTTCTCGCATCTTCTGGCATTATCTGCCTTCCCACAGATACATGCTACGGCCTGAGCTGCCTCGCAACTTCCCAAGAGGCAACTTCGCGGCTTAGATTGATTAAAATGCGCGATCCGTCAAAGCCATTTATCCTACTCGTTCCCAACATCAGCACCGCAAAACTTTACGTAAAGACATGGTCTGATGAGGCACAGGCTATTTCTGAGGCGTTTTGGCCTGGAAGAATGACGATTGTCGTTCCATTCCATAACTATTCAGAGCATCCAATCTGTCACTCCGATGAGCGAATAGCCATGAGGATGCCGGATTCTGATTTGACCAAAATGATAGTAAACAGGGGCAATTGTCTTATATGGTCAACCAGCGCGAATTCACCGGGTGATGCTCCACCAGCCTGCATTCAGGACGTGCCTGAGCATATTATCCAGAATGTCGATCTGGTTGTGGATGCTGGCCGAGTACCAACACCTGATCCCACCACTATTATCGACCTGTCAATAAGTCCTCCACATATACTCAGGCGAGGACCGATAGAACCTGAAGCTATTATCCAGAAAACCGGGATAAATCTGTCCAAATGAGTACTTACAGAATGACTGTGAACTCACTGTAAGTACATGACCAACTAGAATCTCATCGGACTAACCTGATAATAACTTTAGTCCAATGATAAAAGACTGTTAAACAAGGCGGCCCGAGAAACTGTGGCTTAAGAAGCCTGAAGCGATGACATTAATGCTAGAAATACGCTACTGAAGCCCTCAATATGAGCTAACATATTTCGTAACAGGAACTTATCTAGGCAACAGGCGTCCGAGGCTCAATTGCGACAGATTTGACAGGGCTTATTATTATGATTATTGGAGTACTTAATAAGCTCCTTTACTCATAATAACTACCCGAACTGTCTTCAGTAAAATAGTAATGTCCATAAGGATTGAGCGATTCTTAATGTAATAGAAATCATATTGAAGGTTTTCTTCGAGCGGCAGATTTTTGCGGCCAAGTACTTGCCAGAGACCTGTAATACCCGGCTTAGCATCAAGTCGCTTGCGCTGCCATGTGTTGTACTGAGCAACGATGAAGGGCATTTCTGGTCTTGGGCCTACAAGGCTCATGTTACCTATTAAGACGTTTAGCAGCTGCGGCAGTTCATCGAGGCTGGTTCTTCTGAGTATCTTTCCCACTCTTGTGATTCGAGCGTCTTCCTTGTGAGTTGGGGCGTGTTCAAACACACGAACATCGCTAAACATCGTCCGGAACTTGTAGATAATGAATTCCGCGCCGTGCTGCCCGATTCGAGTCTGGCGGAATAGGACGGAGCCTTTTGAATCCAGTTTTATTGCAGTTGACACTACCGCCCATATCGGCAGAGAGATAGCCAGAAAAAACGCTGAGAGAGATAGGTCCATCAATCGCTTAGAGAGGCGCCTCAGCTGGTCATCTTTTGGGCTTGTGAGATCGATGATTGGGATGTCCGCCACGTTGTCGATGTTTGCCTTGCCGGTCATAATCTCGAAGAGGTCAGAGACTATTCTGAATGAGGCGCTACTATCGTCACACGCTGCGACCAGATTCAAGATGCGTTCATGCTTCATATCTGGTTTTGCTAGGAAGACTTCTCCTACACTCTCTTTTTTGAGGAGACTCGGGAGGTCGTCTATTTGACCCAAGAAAGGGATTCCAAATATCTCTTGTTTGCTTAAAAGCTGCGCGTTGTCGTCAACTATGCCTATTACTTGGCAGCCAAATTCCTCCGCGTTTTTTATTCGTTCTACTATTAGTCGGGCAGTCTCGCCAGTGCCGACCACAACAACTCTATTTTTGCCGTGCTCCTTCTGCATTATTTTCTTTTGAAAATATCTTATGATTGCCCTCGAGGAGCCTATTGTGATGATGTTGCATATCCAAAATGAGAGCATAATGAGGCGAGAGTAATCGAACTTTGAGAGGAATGACGCGGCCATAATAATAACGACGCCAAACGTAATGGACCTAACTATTTCGCGGAACTCACCGATTGCGGATATGCCTCTTCTAGGTCTATAGAGTCCCTTCGCGGCAAATATCCAGACCCACAAAGCGCAGACAAATGGTATTGTCTTTATGTAGATAGATATGTCGTGTAGAAATGGGGTAACGAAGGATATACTGGCGAGCAATTCCGTCCTGATAAAGAACGTGCAGATGACCGATGCGCTAACTGCGACGATGTCGGAGATTACAAGCATTGCCTTGAACGACGGATTTACAGGTTTCATCAAAGCCTACAGCAATTAAATGACTTGGATGACAATGAGATTATAGCGGAGCATTCTACTGATGTTGCTGATCTATGCAAATGAAAAAACTCTAATACGTTGTTAATTGATCTCTAATGTCCCCTATCGATCTTGAGTTCGCATAGAGAAGAATAGGCAGTAGAATGCTTTCTTAAGAAAACGACATGACATATACGATGAGTTAATCAGCAGGTACCTTGGTGAATTAGTGTAATGTTATTATTCTGGACTCTTAGATGATGCGATCTGGAGCGTTTTGGATGAAGTTTGGCCTGTCGGCCACGGCAGTAATCATGGTTGCTGTGCTGGTTGCGTACGGCTCATCTCCGCCAGAGCGAAGCTCTCTGCAAGTCAGGGAGGCGCAGCTCAATTCCCTGATCCTCGCGGCCAAGTTACTGGAGCAACAGTTAGAACAAGAGATTGGTCAGCTTGAGGCTATGGCGGCCAGGCCCATTGTCATTGATGCCCAAGTAGGAACGCTAAACGAATCTGACGTGTCCGAACGTGCGGATATGTTCTCCTCGGGTTTTGTTCGATTCGTCTGGTGGATTGATGAGGATTGGCGGATTCTAAAGAGCCTCTCTCAACGGCAATCATCTATTGAGTCTCTGCTTCTTGACTCAGAGGTCGTCAAACTCGTTCGAAGGAGTATTCGGAATAGGGCGATTGAGACATCAAATTTGGTTACTCTTCCGGATGGAAAGCGAGGATTTTGGGTCGCGCTTCCCGTCTTTGACGACAGGTCTTATTCCCATTCTGTTGTTGCCGGAATAGACCTTGATCACGTGGGCAGTATGGTCTCCCCCTCCCTCAGGCAGAAGATGTTCATTCTCGATGAAAAGGGGCAGTTTGCGCTATCAGTAAAGGGGCTGCCCGAGCTTGCGGGCGAGAATTCCGGTTTTTTCACTGAGAATGGCACGCCATCTTCGCTGTCACTGCTCTTAGACTGTGTGAGCCGAGGCATACCGGGGGTCGTTGTTCTATCAGAATCTAAAGGGGGTGACGCCAAGCCGGGCAAATCGGTGCAGGCAGTTGTCGCGCCATTTAGGTTTCTCAAACTCAAATGCGGGCTCTGCTCAGTTTTAACTTTTGGTTCTTCTACCGTTGTGAAGCAAGGTTTGGCGCCCATCTCTTTGTTCGCGTTGGTCATATCGGCCGCCGCAGCCTTGTTGTCGTTTATGGCGCTCCTTTTCTGGTACAAAGGTCGCAGAAAAGCCCCCTCTCAAGACGTTAAGGAGCCAGATGGCCAAAAGGGACTCCTATCCTTCAAGGAAGGTCTTGAATCACTTCCCGTCCCAATTGCGGTAACAAACTCCATGGGCTCTGTTCAAGTGATGAACCGCGCCTTTCTCTCTCTCATGGGGATGCCGATGGAAATTCCCCCAGGAGGCGCCATTGAGCAGGTATTTCCGCCTCAATGCCGAGATGGCATATCCGGGCTTATAGACGAGGTGGGAGCTGTTGGAGCCGCCGCGACTCAGATATCACTTCCCAGGGGGAACGTAGGCGCCATCGCAATCCTCGCAGAGGGTCACGTGTTTTGTGTTAGGGGCAAGAACCTGATTATGTTGCAGTGTCGAGTCGCGTCTTCAGAATCACCAAGCAAGAACACTAGCGCCTCGCCTGAAACATCGGCCGCCGATTTAAATCTTTCAGGTGTGGACGATATGCGCCCGGCGGACTCTCCAATCCGTCCTTCGAGCCCTGACTTAAGGGAGATTCTGGATAGTCTAAATACCGCGGTTATGATCGTCGGCTCGGATTCTGTTATTCGGATTGCGAACAGCCATGTTCGTGAGTTTATCGGGAGTGATGTTGATGGTGGTGAACTCGTAGGCAAATCTTGTATCGATGTACTTCGCGGTTTGAGCGACGCATCTGAGGAGAACGCGCCTCTTTGCCCGGTGAAGGAGGTCTTGACGAATGGCCAGTCGCACACTTCGAATTACGTAAAAAGGACGGGTGATGACTCGGAGCAGTTCACCGAGGTTATCGCCAGCCCGATAAACCTGGATAGCGATGACCCTGAGATAATTGTTACCCTGAGAGATGTTACGGAGAAGACGCGGCTTTCTTCTGAACTCGCTCGAACCGTGAGGCTCAAAGCATTGGGCGAAATGGCCTCGGGCGTGGCACATGATTTCAACAACCTCTTGGGTGTGATTCTTGGGCGAGCCCAGCTGCTGCTTAGAATGATCGGTGTAGAAGACGCCGGAACGAGGCGCAATGTCGAGATTATCGAGCGTTCGGCGATTGATGGGGCGGAGACGGTTCGTCGGATACAGGAGTTTGCGAAAGTAACTGACACGAGGTCCTTTGTGCCGGTTGATCTCAATCAGATAATTGAGGATTCGGTTTGTGTAACGAAGCCTCGGTGGAAGGACCAGATACAGAAGAAGGGTAGTTTCATAGATGTCCGGGTTGTGAAGGCTGACATTCCTAAGGTTTTGGCCAATCCGTCAGAGTTGCGAGAGGTCTTCCTCAACCTCATCAATAACGCGTTAGACGCGATGCCCGAGGGGGGGCGTTTGAGTTTCGAGACCGGGTCAAGCGAGAGGCATGTTTACGCTACAGTTAAAGACAGCGGAGATGGCATTCCGCCAGGGATAATAAAACGGATATTCGATCCGTTCTTCACCACTAGGGTTGCGTTGAACACCGGGCTGGGCCTTTCGATAGTCTATGGTATTATTAAACGGCACGGTGGCGAGATCAGTGTGTTGAGCAGACCTGGCGATTACACGACGTTCAGGATAGAACTCCCCATTATGGAGGGTGATGCGAGGATGAATCAAATGCCGCCAGTGGAGAGATCGTATTCTGAGCCGGCCACGCATAAATCGCGGATTCTCATCATTGACGATGAGGAGGATATAAGAAATCTCCTGGTGGACATGCTGGGCAGTGAGGGCCATACGGTGGAGATTGCTTTATCCGGTACAGACGGCGTCGCGAAGTGCAAAGAAAGAGCCTATGACTACGTGATTACCGACCTTGGTATGCCCGAGATGAGCGGCTGGGAAGTAGCCAAAAGCATCAAGTCCGAGCGTCCCGGAACCGTTGTTATATTGGCAACCGGATGGGGTCAGCAGTTCGACAAGGAACAGCTAAAGGAGGCGGGAGTCTCAAAGGTTATTTCAAAGCCGTTCCAGATCGAAGAGGTGTTGCGCAGCATCAATGGGCACCGGTGATTCCTCGGCGGGCTCACAAGCGCCTGCTCTCTCTTGTGACAGCTTATTTATTGCTTTCCTATTTTGATGATTGCTGTCATCTTATTCGCGGCAGGCTGGTCAACACTGAGTGGTATCAAATGATGATGAATGCAATAGGGGCGTGCTCAAGCGATGTCCTTTCTCCGGATTAATCGAACCTATCGCAATATCAACAGACTCAGACACGTAATAGCCGTTCTCGTCAAGTACGGCCTCGGTGATATCGTCTCATCACTGAAGATCGACTACTATTTGGGCTGGTTAAAAAGCCTCATATTAAGGCGCGGGCCTCGGAAAGAAGTTGCCTTGTTGAGCAGGCCGGAGCGAGTGAGGATGGCCACCGAGGAGCTCGGCCCGACATTCATCAAGCTAGGTCAGATGCTCAGCACAAGGCCTGATGTCGTACCGGTTGAATACGCCATTGAGCTGCGCAAGCTTCTGGATAAGGTCCCTCCGGCCGATTTTGGAAAGGTCAGGGCGAGGATAGAGTCAGAACTCGACGGGGATATATCCAGCATCTTCGCGGAGTTTGACCATGATGCTATTGCGGCCGCCTCGATTGCACAGGTTCACGGGGCGAAGCTGAAGTCCGGTGAGGATGTGGTTGTCAAAGTTGTTCGGCCTGGTATCGAGTCGGTCATTCAGGCCGACGTAGATATTCTGTTAGAACTGGCTCGACTTCTAAAGAAGCACTTCCCTCAATCTGACATCATGGACCCTGACGGGCTTGTTGAGGAGTTCTCAAGGTCCATTAAGATGGAACTCGACCTCGCCAGAGAGGGCCGCATCATGGAACGGTTTGCTGCCAACTTCAACGATGACGAGTCGCTTCGAGTTCCTCGTGTTTACTGGGACTACAGTAGCCGTAGAGTCCTTACGCAGGAGCGGTTCTTTGGCGAAAGACTCTCATCAGCCGATCTCAGCAAGATACCCAAAGCCGAGCGGAAAAAGGTGGCGGCGAACGGGGCGAGGATTGTGCTGAGCCAGATTCTGGTTCACGGGCTGTTCCACGCCGATCCCCATCCGGGCAATATATTCCTGCTTGGGGATGGCAAGCTCGGTCTAATAGACTACGGGATGGTCGGCCGGATAGATGAGGAGACGAGGACGCTAATGGCAGAGCTGCTGCTGGCTGTCTCACGGAATCGTCCCGATAAAGTCGCGGACATCCTCCTGGAGAGCCAGGCCCCGTTGCCCAAGCTGAACAAAAGCGAGTTTGTCAGGGACATAATGGAGATGAGCGATCTGTACGTGGACATTCCGCTCAAGAACATAATTGTTACGTCGCTTTTTACCGACCTGATTCAGATCATGAATCGCCACTCGATCAAGTTCCCAAAGGACCTGATGCTCTTCTCAAGGGCTCTTATGACCATAGAGGGTGTTGGCCGCAAGTTGGACCCGGAGTTCAATATGATAGAGAACGCCCGTCCCTTTGTTGAGGAATTCATGCGAGATAGACTCGGCGCGAGGCGCCTCGCGAGGGAGGCAGGGGAGACTCTGAGTCAGTACACAAAGCTGGCCAGCTCGTTACCGAGGGACGTTACCTTGCTCCTCAGGAAGCTCAAAGAGAGTCAGATGGAGATAGGATTCGTGCATAAGGGCCTTGAGGACTTCTCTTCGAGAATGGAGAAATCCTTCTCTAGATTGACACTGGGACTCATGATCAGCTCCCTGATAATTGGCTCTTCTCTCCTTGCAGCAGCCGGGACACGGTCTGAAATACTCGGCCTTTCATTCCACTCGCTCGTCGGTTTCATAGCGGCCATAATTCTGGCGCTTCTATTGCTGGTTTCTATTTTGAGATCGTAGCCAGGGTGGGTTGGCTATCTATCGAGGCAGTTCTGCTCATCTATTTGCCCATACTGTACGGAGCCCGGGCGGACAGCTGCGGCTCTTGCAGTCATGTCCCTTCAACAGAGCAAGCCAAGCCAGGGCCGGCTAGAGAATTGTCCAGACGTCCTCTTCTTCATAAGCGACGCGGCGGCACTGCAACCGAACGTTCATCGTCCTGTCGTATTCTCGCTCGACCTTTGATGTGAATCGAACCACGAGCGTGACATTACTTGTAGTGACCATTCTAGTTACTGAAGTATGGCCAGGGATGGAACTTAGCACCTGATGTTCTATGTTCGTAACTGGCAACGCCGTTATTTTCCCGTCCTTATCGAAGGCCTCGATTGTGAATGCGTCTTTGAGACCAGTCGCTCTTCCACATGCGAGCAAAGCGCGCCTATTCCCTGAGTTGTAAGCGTTCACGTAAGTGCGGAGCGTGCTCTCCGGGGTTCTAAGGTCCACTTCTTTGCTGCCGCATCCGAGTAGTAGGATGCTCAAGACTAAAACCAACAACGCCGCCCGGACAATGATTCTGGCTGATATTTCCAAAGAAAACCTCCAAGACTATTTCGTCGAGGGCGTCTTCCCCTCTTTTGACCCAAATCCTCTTCGCATATCTGCTTTTATGGGCTTTCCAACAACCACGGACTCTGCGCCGGAGAAGCCAAAGTCCTTGATAGTCAGCTCTTTCCTTTGAATCCTTCCAAATGAAGTCTTCTCATAGATTACTCTCGCAAGCCCCCAGATCGGGACCTTGTCATTGACAAAGGCTCGATATTTCCAAGAACGATGCGCAGAGATCTTGCTTTTGAGATCGGCCTTGAACTCCTGACAGCGAGTCTTCTTTCCCTTTATCTCGATTGTCGCCAGACGTTTCATCAGCTTCATCTCGGCAAGCGACTTAATCGGTTCATCCTGAGCAAATCCTGGCCTTTTACCTCTTTTTCTGAGATCGTCATTCACCATCTTCATCACGCCCGCGTCCGCCTCGGTTGGGTTGGCGCCAGGCTCCCAGACTAGATAGCGCTCAGAAACGCCGATATTGGGAATGACTGAAAGGGTACAAAGCATCGATTCCGCGTTCACTTCCGGTGTATCAGGGAGAAGCAGCTTGTAAACCATCCGGTTCTTCTCATCTCGTCTTATGTCATACTCGTGCCACAGGCAGTCTCGGCCGGCGAACTTCTCCGCCCCAACGATGGAGTACTTGAGTTCGGCAGTCGTCTTCTTTCCCTCGCCTCCGTCCTGCGTAAGAGTATATAGCGCCCATTGGCCAACCTTGAGCTTAGGCACAACGAGCGTCTTGTTCGAAGATGCCCAACCTAATGTTAGCAGAACCATAACAAGCCCAAAAGCCAACGCAACCGAGGTTGGCCTCAATCGTTCCCGCATAAAACTCTCCCCATATTGTAAGTTCTTATCCTTCAATCCCCAAGTATAATGATGCGGTACCGCAAGCTTGTCAACAAGCATTTTACGGGAGTCTTTGTCTTGTGGAGACTCCTCCCCTTTCCCCCATTGACCCATCAACAAGGAGGCTATAACATCTGGTGTCTTTTCTCGATGAACTAATGGTTATTATTGTATGATGGAGGATGAATTGTGATGAAGGCTTCTAAGCGCGTATTGAATATGCCGACGTATGTTTTTGCCGCGGTTGACGAGGTTAAGTTCGACCTTCTGAAGAAGGGTGTTGACGTGATCGATTTCGGAATCGGCAACCCCGACCGCCGGCCGCCCAAGTTCATGCTCGAGGCGCTGAAGCGGGCGATAGACGACGACGAGCATCAGAATCACCGTTATTCCCAGTTTATGGGCGTCATCGAGCTTCGTGAGGCCGTGGCGAATTGGTATAAGCGGCGGTTCAATGTGACGCTCGATCCTGAGACTGAGATACTGCCGCTCGTCGGGTCAAAAGAGGGCCTGCTCAGCCTCTATATGGCTTATCTGGACAAGGGCGACACGGCGCTCATTCCCTCTCCGTGCTATCCCGCCCACATCGGCGCGGCGCGCGCGGCTGAGGCGGATATCCAAGAAATGGGACTTCTAGAGGAGAACGCATTCCTGCCGGACCTGGACGCCATTGACGAGGCGGTGGCCAAGCGAGCGAAGTTCCTGCTTTTCAACTACCCGAATAATCCAACGGGCGCGATTGAGACACGAGAGTTTTATGAGGACGTGCTGGAATACGGGATCAAGCACGACATTCTGCTCATCTCGGACATCGCATATAGCGAGCTGTCGCTTGAGCCTGATTACGTTCCGATGAGTTTTCTGGAACTGCCGGACGCCAAAAAATACGCCGTAGAGTTCTATTCCTGCTCGAAGTCCTACAACATGCCGGGCTGGCGAGTTGGTTTCATGGTTGGCAATCGAGAGGTGATAGCGAACACGCTGAAGATCAAGACGACCAAGGATTTCTCGATCTTTCTTGCAGTTCAGCGGGCGATTGCGGAGATACTCAACAAGGGCGAGGACTTTGCCAAGCCAAACGCAGAGCTTTACAGGCGGCGGCGCGACGTGCTTGTGGATGGCCTGCTGGCTATAGGCTGGCACGTGCCTCGGCCAAAGGCAGGCATGTATATCTGGACGAAGATACCAGAGCAATTCTCCGGCTCGATGACCTTTGTCAAGGAGCTTGCCCAGAAGTCCGGCGTGATCATGTCGCCGGGCAGCGGCTTTGGCGGATATGGCGAGGGCTATGTCCGAATGGCGCTAGTAGTTGAGGAGGACCGCATAAAGGAGGCCGTGCAGCGCATCGCGGATTCTGGCATACTCCGGTGAAGATACGAGATGCCCTTTGATTTGGCCTTTAATTCTACATTTGGGTGATCGTCTATGAAGTCTCAGACTGCAACTCTGGACTTTCTTCGCAATCCGCCGGTGAGCGAAGAACCGCCTCCGCAGAAAAGCGGAACTTCCGAGAGACTTGGCAGGCTGGACCTTCGGGGAGACCAGAGAGAACGCGTGCTCCCATTTTGCCGGCTAGGCCCCGGCGATGTTTGGGAGGATGGCGCGTGCGGCCACAAGGTTGGTGTGTTGGACGCGGCAAGCCCGGGCGATGTCGAGAAGATAGCGGGCAATGCGAAGGCAGAACTGGTTGTCAATGATCCTCCGTACAATGTCGCTGTCGGCAACGCCAACACTGGTTCATTGTCAAAAGTGCCTTTAGATGAGTACCTGCAATTTTCCAGGAGATGGGTTCAAAACGCGATTGGGGTCATGGCAGATGACTCGCATCTTTATGTTTGGATGGGCACGGACTACAAAGAGGGGTTTCAGCCCCTCCCGGATTTCCTCATTCTGATGAGGCGATTCCCAGAGCTAAAGCCCAGAAATATGATAACTCTGCGCAACCAGAGAGGATATGGGACACAGAAGAACTGGATGTGGGTTAGACAGGAGTTGCTGTATTATACACAAGGCAGGCCCCCGTTTGACGTAAGCGCTGTGTACACGGATATCCCGAAACTTGTGCAGGGCTACTACAAGAACATTGGCGGGAAGCGCACGGAGAACCTGGAGCGAAGTAAATCCAACTGCATTCGCGCAGGCAACGTCTGGGTGGATATCCAGCAGGTGTTCTACAGAATGCAAGAGAACGTGGCAGGATGCTATGCCCAAAAACCTCTGAAGGCCATAGAGCGAATAATCCTGGCTAACAGCTCCAAGGGCGACCTAGTGTTCGATTTCTTCGCTCATTCTGGCACAACTCTGCTTGCCGGCGAGAGATTAGGGAGGAGAGTCTATACATTTGATTTGGACCCCGTGTTCGCTGAGATCACCATTAGGAGATTGGAGCACTACAGGGCTACTGGAGAAGCAGGATGGCAGTGGAGAAGCCCCTTCCCGGAGATAGAGCGGGAGCGAGAAGGAAGCACGTGGACCTAAACGAACTGAGGCAGAAGATCGCCTCAATCATGGAGAGTCTGAGAATAGAGGACAAGCAATGATTTCGATACGTACAGAGTTAATCCGTCTGAGATTGCCCAACGTGTGATCGAGAAGGGGACAACGAAATGAGCTGGTATCATATTTCTGGACGCAAATGGCAAGCCGGCAATGTTGCGGTCGCAATCTTACTGATTCTCGTGATCGTCGCAGCGTCGCCGTGCCTCGCCAAGAAAGCAAAGGATGAGTCGCCCGAATCGGTGCTGTTCTGGGTGTCGCCCGACGGTGATTTTCAAGGATTTGACGGAGGAGCCCGTCCTCTCGGA
>JAGHCW010000097.1 GCA_021160245.1 bacterium
AGTTTACTATCCTGCTCTAGGAGTCTCAGGTGCAAATCCACGCGTCAGACTGTGGCGCCCGCCTTAGGATATAGCGCAGAATTGCTGGAGCGCGACATGCGGGTTTGACATTAGGCAAAGTGGTTGTTAGTATCCCATTGTTGTTAGTATCCCATTAATACTTTGGATGTGACCTCAACATTTAAGGACATTTAAGAATGCCACCACAGGATTTTGAGTTCAAGCGTGGAACCGGCAAGGGCCGGACTGGCTCGGATTTTCAGATAAGTCTGGAGAACTTCAAGCTGCCTAAGGTTCGTATCGGTTGGATTCTTATCGCTCTTTTTGCGGTATGGCTCCTAACGGGTTTCTTCATGGTTAGTCCGGGCGAGCAGGGCGTCGTGCGGCGCTTTGGGGCCTACGTTCGGAGCGCAGACCCCGGGCTTCGGTATCACTTGCCCTATCCTGTGGAGACCGTTGACAAGGTTAGTCTGTCGGAGATTCGCAGACTTGAGGTCGGGTACAGGACGTTCAAAGACGGCTCGACTCGCGGTGTTCCTCAGGAATCACTAATGTTGACCGGGGACGAGAACATCGTCGATGTCACGATAATCATCCAATATCGGGTCCGTGATGCGATGCATTATCTTTTTAACGTTAGGGACCAGATTGAGACGATTCGGGACGCGACGGAATCGGCGCTTCGGCAAGTGATTGGCCGTCACTCGATAGATGATGTCCTGACGACTGGAAAGCAGCAGGTGCAGCAGGAGACGCGTGATGAGCTTCAGGGGTTGCTGGATTCTTACGGCATCGGCATCAATGTAACGGCCGTCCAGCTTCAGGATGTTCATCCGCCGAGGCAGGTCGTTCATGCGTTCAAGGATGTGGCGAGCGCGAAAGAGGACAAAAACAAGCTGGTCAATCAGGCAGAGGCCTATCGCAATGACGTTCTCCCGAAGGCGCGAGGCGAGGCCGCGCAGGTCGTCCAGCGGGCAGAGGGCTACAAGCAGGAGCGGATCAAGCGGGCAGAGGGTGATGTTCAGAAGTTCGTCAAGACACTTGATAAATACCGAATGGCAAAAGATATAACGCGGAAGCGGCTGTATATAGAGACGATGCAGCAGGCCTTGCCAAGGGCCAAGAAGCTGATCCTGACCGATGGGGGTCAGGTTAGCCTCCTGAACCTTCTGTCCAACGACCTTCAGATGCCTGCTGTAAGGGGCACGACAAGGAGTCGCAAATGAAGAACTCGCCTCCAGTGCCAAAAAGCCTCTATATCCTAGGCGCGCTCATTCTAGCAGCGATTGTCCTGAATATGGTCTTCTTTACTGTGGATATGACTGAACAGGCGGTGATTCTCCAGTTTGGGAAGTTCGTCCGGACGGTCAAGGAGCCGGGGCTTCACGCGAAGGTGCCCTATCCAATTCAGACGGTGAGGTTTCTCGACAACCGGGTCTTGGAATATGACACGGAGCCTCGGGAGATCGTAACTGGCGACAAGAAAACGCTCGTAATCGATAACTACGCACGATGGCGGATATCTGATCCACTTCTATTCATAACGAGGGTCGTGAACGAGGCGGGCGCTCAGGCTCGGCTTGACGACATAGTCTATTCGATCTTGCGCGTGGACCTCGGTAAGCACACTCTCGAGGAGATCGTCTCCAAGCGGCGTGACGACATTATGGACACGGTATCGCGGCAATGCTCCGAGGCGATGAAGGATAACGGCATCGAGGTCGTTAATGTCCGCATCAAGCGTGCTGACCTGCCGGAGGAAAATGAGAAGGCGGTCTTTGAACGAATGGAAGCAGAACGTTCCCGTAAGGCCATGAAGTATCGCTCTGAGGGCGAGGAAAAAGCTATGGGCATCCGGGCAAATACGGACAGGGAACGCATCGTCATAGTGGCCGAGGCGAACAAGCTGGCCAAGACAGCCGAGGGCGAGGGTGATGCGGCCGCCTTGGAGATATACGCAAACGCTTTCTCGCAAGACCCGGACTTTTACGAGTTCTGGCGAACGCTTGAGGCCTACAAGGATACGATTGACGAGAAAACCACAATCGTCATATCCCCCGATTCAGCCTTCTATAAGTTCCTGAACGGCCCGGAGTAGGGGCCTCGTAGTACGTGGAGCTCCTGCTCATCAACCCCCCGCGAACAACGAAGTACTTCGCCCAATTGCCCCCCGCGGGCCTTGCGTATATCGCCTCGCATGTCAGAGCGAATCGAGTCGATGTTGACATAATTGACGCGGCCAATCTGCACATCGATCATGCCGAAACACTCAGAAGGGCCACGGACGCAAGGCCTGATTTGATAGGGATCACGGTCGTGTCGGGGACCCATGAATCGGCCTCGAAGCTCGGCGAGGCGCTCAAGTCCCGGATGCCAGACACGAAGATCGTTCTTGGTGGGCCGCACGTTCACTTCCTCTATCAAGAGATGATGAACGCGAACGACTGGATCGACTTCTGCGTGCGGGGCGAGGGCGAGCACACCATGTTGGAGCTGTTGCAGGCGCTGAAGCACGGCTCGGACCTGAGTCAAATACAGGGGCTGGTATTCAGGCGGGGCAATGAGCTCGTCGTCAATCCGGACCGACCCTTCATCAAGGACCTCGACTCACTGCCATTTCCAGCCCGCGACTTGCTGCCAATGCGAAATTACCGATGGAACCTATTTGGCCTGACGCGCGCTGATGACATTCCTGTCACAATCACTGCCACTCGTGGCTGCCCATTTCACTGCCATTTCTGCGCCTCGTCATACCTCTGGAACGTCCAGCGCCTTAGGTCGGTTCAGAATGTGCTTGATGAGATTGAGGAGTGTCTCAGTCAATACGATGTGAACGTGATTCTGTTTCCCGACGACCTCCTGTTGCTGAGAGAGGAATGGGCAATAGAACTCTGCAAGGGGATGATCGAACGTGGCTTTGACCAATATATATGGGCTTGCACCGGCAGACCTGGCGCCATCTCTCCCAAGACGCTCGATTGGCTCCAAAAGGCAAAATGCCGACTAATTATGTACGGGATAGAGTTTGGCGATCAACGCCTGCTCGACTTCTCTGGCAAGAAGATAAGTATCGCAGAGATCGAGAAGGCGATCGCTGAGACTCGCAAGCGCGGAATTCTTACCAAGGGCTTTTTCATGCTCGGATACCCGACCGAAACGAGTGAGACCATTGAGGCGACGATACGCCTCGCCAAACGGCTGAAGCTCGACTTCGTGGATTTCAATTTACCGAAGGCTCTTCCGGGATCGCCCCTTTACGATTACTGTCTTCAGCGGGACATAATTATTGACATGAGTGATGAGAATTACAACGATGTCACAATGCAGATGATCGAATTGGAGAATATCAACCCGAATGAGCTCTCTCGCCTTTACACAAGGGCCTTGAAGAGCACCCGGTATTCGTTGTCCAACAGGTTGAGGAAGTTCAAGCGGCGGCTTCTGATGCACTGAGCGGCGTTCGGGCGGCATGACAGGCTGGGCCCAGCGATTGAGGAAGATATATGGCAGGTGAGACGATGAAGGACGCGCTTCAAACTATTCTCAGACAGGCGATTGACTGCGTTGCTGAGGAATTTTATCAGAAAATCCCGCAGGACATCGGCATACCCCTGAGCGTGCCCCCTTCCGATGATCTGGGCGACTATAGCTCAAACGTCGCGATGCTTCTCGCCAAGCTCTTCCGGACCAGTCCGATGCGGCTCGCCGAGGCCATCATCCGGAATGTGAAGGGCGAGGCGGGTCCGATTGCGTGGCTCGAGGTCAAACCGCCGGGCTTCATCAACATCTTCCTCAGCAGCAACTGGTGGCGGCAAAGAATCATAGATGTCCTTTCGATGGGTGGCGACTACGGCATCGCTCAGACGAGGGAACCTCAAAAGGTCCAGATTGAATTCGTGTCCGCCAACCCCGTCGGACCGCTGAATGTTGTCAGCGCAAGGGCGGCGGCACTCGGCGATTCGCTTGCTAACTTACTCTCGGCAGTTGGGCATGAGGTTCAGCGGGAATACCTGATCAACGATGCGGGCAATCAGGTGACCTTGTTTGGCGAGTCGGTCTTGAGCAGATACTTCGCCCTTATCGGACATGATTACCCCTTCCCCGAGAACGGTTACCTAGGCGATTATATTACCGATGTTGCCGAATGGGTCTTCAACGAACACGGCGCCGAGTTCGAGGCGATAGAGGACGAAGGGGTCCGCCGGCGATTCGTGGACATCTCGCTTGGTCGGATGATAGAGAATCAGAGGCAAACGCTGCTTGATTACGGCGTGGTGTTTGACGTCTGGTTCAGCGAGCGGGCGCTTCGCGCAAAGGGCGGCCCGGATGACGTGAAGGCCATTCTAAAGGAGAGGGGCAGCTTGTTCAGAGAGGACGGCGCTCTCTGGTTTGAAGCGACGAAGTTTGGCGATAAGCGCGACCGCGTCCTGGTCAAAAGAGACGGAGAGGCGACCTATCTTCTGGGCGATCTGGCGTATCATCGGGACAAATACCAGCGCGGCTTTGATCTTATAATAGACATCTTAGGCCCCGACCACCAAGGGCAAGTGGCTGGCATTCTGGGCGGCATCGAGGCGCTGGGCCTCGAGCGGCGCAAGACGAGGGTGATGATCTCCGGCCACGTGCGGCTTCTGCGGGACGGCAAGACGCTTGCGATGTCCAAGCGCGCGGGGGACTTTATCTCCATGAACGACCTCTTGCAGGACGTAGGAAAAGACGCCGCCCGGTTCTTCTTCCTGCTTAGAACCGCCTCAGCTCACCTTGATTTCGACCTTGACCTTGCAAAGAAGCAGACGCCAGAGAATCCCGTCTATTACGTCCAGTACGCCCACGCTCGCGTGCGGAGCATTTTCAGGAAGGCCGCCGAGCTGGGTATGGATCCCGGCGACCTCATCGAGGCAGACCTCTCCCTGCTGTCCGATGACGAGGCGCACATTGCGAAGCGATTATGCCGTTTTCCGGAGATGATTGAACGGGCCGCGTCGAAGCATGAACCCCACCTCGTATGCTACTACCTGATGGAGCTCGCGGGGGACTTCCACCGCTACTACAACAAGACGAAGGTCCTCACCAATGACCCGGAGGTAACATCAGCCAGGCTTGCTCTCTCCGAGGCGGTCAGGAGGGTCATCGAGGCTGGCCTCAAGATAATCGGAGTCTCAGCCCCGGACGCGATGTAGCGAGCTGCGTCGTGCACTGAGGAGCCGTGTTTCAACATGGCGCGATGGATGGCTCTCATCGTCCTAACACCCGAATTCATTCGGGTGGCCCTCGGAACCCGACACCGTCCTTACATCCTCCTCAGATGTGGATTCCAGGGAGGGGGGAGGGTGCGCCTCGCGCCCTCAAGTCGCCCGACTAGAAGTCGGGCGTTAATGTAATGAGAGCCATCTATATGACCGCGTTGAAACGCGGTCGAGCTGCCAGCGAATCAGCTACCTACAATCCAGGTTCACACTACTTGGCACTGGATTCCTACCTCGCATTTTTAGAGTTGACAGCTCATATATTAGTGCATTAGTATATACTAATGACTGAGATGATAATGGACGCAAAAAAACTCGCTAGAATGTTCAAGGCGCTTTCTGTAGAGACCCGCGTCCACATTGTGCAGTTGCTGAAGCAAGGCCCCCTCTGTGTCGGCGCGCTATCGGCTCAGCTCGGCATCACTCAAGGCGCCGTGTCACAACACCTTCGCGTGCTGCGCGGCGCGGACCTCGTGCTGGACGACAAGAGAGGGTGCTTTGTTCACTACAGCATCAACGATGAGACGCTGGCCCAATGGAAGGGCGCACTCGATAGTTTTATGGAAGCAGATAATCCGAAATGCGAATGCAGCAACCAGAACAAAGGAGAGATGCAATGTCGCAAGACTGTAATGGATGTGGATGCGGATGCCAGAAGCCAGAAAAACTGAAAACGAAGCCCGAGGATTGCACGCCTGAGCAGATCAAGGAGTGCCACGGTGATGTAGAGGAACACCCATGTGCAGAGGGCGAGGAAAATAATTAAGCGGCATGAAAACGGAGCATAATCTCGCCGCGATTTCCGTCCGGGGACTTCGCAAGAACTACAAGGGTGTGCCGGCTCTTGACGGGGTCACCTTTGATGTTAAGCGAGGCGAGCTGCTCGCGTACTTGGGCCCCAACGGCGCGGGCAAGACAACGACGATCAATATCCTATCTGGCCTGCTGCCGCGAGATTCTGGGGACCTCGCCGTTTGCGGAGTTGACGTTGCTAAAGCCCCCGTCCGGGTCAAACAGCTCATCGGCGTCGTGCCTGAGGAATCGAACCTCTACCCCGAGCTGACGTCTCGCGGCAATCTTCTCTATGTGGGCGAGCTCTATGGCCTGCCTCGTGCGAAACGAGCTTTGATAGCGGATCAGATTCTGGATCAGTTTTGCCTAAGTGATAAGTCGAATATGCCTTTCAGGACGCTTTCCCGCGGGATGAAGCGGCGACTCACCATAGCCGCAGCGCTTGTCCACTCGCCTGAGGTGCTTTTCCTCGATGAGCCGACGGCCGGACTCGATGTGCAGAGCGCCCGCCAGCTGCGCGCTCATGTTCGCAACATCAATCAGCGCGGCACGACAGTTCTGCTAACAACGCACAATCTTCTTGAGGCAAGCGAGCTCTGCACACGGATCCTGATACTCATCAAAGGCCGCATCGTCGCCGAGGGTAGCGCCTCAGAGATTGCCGAACGCCTAGACAAAGCAAAGAGACTCGCGGTCAAACTCTCCGGCGACGTTGACGAGGCGCAGTTGCGGGAGCATTGCCCATCGGTCATGGGGGCCAGATTGGAAGGCGATACGTTCATCCTCGACGTGATTGACACTCATTCCGCGATCGCAGAAGTTGTGTCGTTTTCCGAGAAGCGAAGTCTGCAAATTGTCCATATAAGGAGCGCGACGCCGAGTCTCGAGGATACGTTCGTCAAGATTCTTGAGGAACATGACGCGGGTGACGGAGGGCCTCGATGAGTCAACTGCACCGTGCGCTCTTCATCAGCCGCAAGGACATAAGGAGCTATTACGGCAAGCCGCCGCTCATCACTTGGGCGCTTTTATTCCCGGCGGTCTTGATGCTCGCCATTTACGTTCGGAATCCCGAGAATTACCTGAATTCTGCGCCCGGTATCATTGCGATGACGCTTCTTTTTGGAAATACATCGATGGCCGCCATCGTCTTGACGTTTGAGAAAAGGACGGGCACGTTGCAGCGACTACTGCTCGCGCCGGTCAGCAGCGGAACGATCATTTTGGGCAAAAGTCTCAGCGCGATGCTCTATGGAATCGCCACGTCGCTTGTCCTGACGCTCGGGCTTATGCTATTGCTCGGAATGCGCTTGGCCTCTCCTGCGCCATTCATTCTGGGTTTGCTGTTGGGCGGCGGCATCTTCTCGCTCCTAGGGCTGACCGCCGCGGCACTTGTCCGGGAGGTGTTTGAGGCGATGACGCTAATGAACTTCATCAGGTTCCCGATCCTTTTCATAAGCGGCGTCTTTGTCCCAATCGAGAGCCTCCCCGCATGGCTTAAACCCATAGCGTTCATCTCGCCGATGACATACGTAGTCGAGCTCTTGAGGCTTGGCGCCTCAGGCAACTCCTACTTCGCCTCGCCGCTGATACCAGCACTAATCAGCCTCGCATTCCTTGCCGCCGCATGGAAACTGACTGTCTTCGCCTTCCGCCGCCAGGCCGGCCAGTAGCCTCGGCCGTCTTGGGACGGTTTTTCGCGGTTGAATCGATTTGCGGAACGGAATGTGAAGTCGTATTCTCGTGCCTTGAGCCGGCCACGATTTACATCGCCGCCGGAACCTACAGCGCCTTAACCAACGGGGAGGCTTTCCCGCTTCAGATGCGGTCCAACGTGTCGCTCACCGCCGCGGGCGCCGACACGACGATACTGGACTGGATGCGGAGACTCTTGCCTACCACGTCATCTATTGCAGCGACCTGGCCAATCTCACAACTGAGGGTCTCACGATAACCGGGTGCGTTGCCAACGGAAGTCATATCTACTACTCAAGCGATTGGAAGGGCGGGGGCATCTGTTTAATCAATTCAGAGGTGACGATCCGCGAGTGTAAAATAGTTGGGAATATGGCGAGCTACGAAGCGGGTATCTGGTGCATAGACTCATCCGGAAGTATATCTGGCTGCGCAATATCGAGGAATAGTGATCGCCCTGGATCGACTTCCAGGAGTCGGGGCGGCGAGATCTGTTGCGGCCATTCGGCCATGACGGTTGATGGGTGTCAGGTCTCGCGGAATACGGCAGCCAAGGGTGCAGGTATTTGTTTATAGGTGGGATCTGGCTCGATTCTAAACTGTGCGATATTGCATAACGAGGCGCCACCCAGCTCGGACGCTGGAGGTGCTGGCGGCGGCATCCATTGCCGAGGGTCTTCTCCTGAGATCGAAAACTGCACTGTGTATGCCAACAGAACCGAGCTCGGCGGCGGAGTTTACTGCCCTTCGGAGGCGTGGCCGACGATCATAAATAGCATTCTCTGGGCTAACGGGGACGAGGTCCGTTTGAGCTAGCAGACAGGGATAACAATCCAATACTCCTGCATAAGGGGCGGATATTCTGGCGTCGGTAACATCTCGGCCGATCCGCTATTCGTGAGTGGGCCGCCGGGTGACTACTATCTCTCCTGTGAGACGGCTGGGCAGGCCGAGGACAGCCCTTGCATCGACGCGGGGAGTGACACGGCTGAAGCTCTTGGCCTCGATGAACTCACGACCAGGACGGATTGCGTGCCCGACTCCGGCGTTGTCGATATGGGTTATCATTATCCGCTGGGCTCCGATGAGTGTCCATCGATCGACTGCTTGCTGAATGATGAGTTGTTCTTCCCTGGCGACGAGCTCGTCAGCTCCGTCGGTATCAGCAACCCGGGGCCAGATGTGACGGTCGATCTCTATGTCGCATTCGTCATGCCGGACGGGGCGATCCTGTGCGTGTCTCCGACGGATTAGTTTTGGGATATTCCCGTATCAAACCGACATATTCCTGCCAAATGGCCTCTCGATAGGGCCCGTGACTCTTGTCAATATGACCGTTCCAGACGGCCTAAACGGCGACTTCCTATTTGCCGCCGTGCTATCTACACCGGGTCAATTCGAGATAATCGGCGAGAACTCGCTCTTCCCGTTTGCTATCTGCGCTATGCCTTGACGATGTTTGCGTTGATCTCTATCTCTGTCTTCATTGAGGCGGAGATGAGGCAACGTGTTTTGGAGTCGGCAAGGGCCTTTCTGACCTTCTCTGGGTCCTGATCTTCAGGCACCTCGATGTCAACGTTGACCGTGATCTTAGAGAACATGAACTCCTTGCCCACGAACTCCAGCTTGCCGTCCGCCTCGCTCTTGAAAGAGGTGAACGTCACCTTATGACGCTTCGCTTGGGAGATGAACGACAGCAGTATGCAAACCTCCAGCGATGAGACGAATAGCTCCTCAGGTGTCCACATATCGCTCGGACTGCCTTTGCAGAAGACTGGAGGGCAGGCGATAGGGATGCTGGGCTTGTCAGGGGCGTGGGCAAGGCCCTGGTGCTCTA
The DNA here is from genome assembly GCA_021160245.1 of bacterium. GTDB lineage: Bacteria > B130-G9 > B130-G9 > B130-G9 > B130-G9 > JAGHCW01. The sequence continues at coordinate 9,571 of JAGHCW010000097.1, forward strand.
TCGTCCATTCAAGCGATGTTGGGAAATGAAAAATCTTCGCGTTACCTGCCATTCCTACTCCTAGTTATTCAATGCCTATGATGGCGTTTATGGTCAATCGCAATGCGTCGAAAATAGTGGAATTGAAAGCCGAAAGCAACTAAAGATTCTGAGAAGATCAAAACCTCTCAGGCCGGACGCGCCCTCCGCATGACCCATTCTACGGTCTGCCGCGCAGTTCCATCCGAGACCTTCTGATGTGTGGGCAGATTGATGACCTCTTTTGCTGCCTTTTCCGCCTTGGGGCACATCCCCTCCGCGTAGCCAAAAAGCCTCGGATTCGCCTCTCTGGGGTGTATCGGGCAGTCGAACCAGTCCCCGAGCTCGATGAGGCGCGATGGAGCTTTCTTGAGGACTTCGTCCTTATTCTGCACCCGCACGGGGTAGCGAACGAAAGCGACCTCAGCGTCATGCGGCAATGTGGGGACACTCCAGCCATTCTGCAGCAGAGCGTCGCGATATAGCTCCGAGATGTGCTTGCGATGGGCAGCATTGTCGTTTAGCGACTCAACCTCGTGAAGCCCAAGCCTCGCCTGACCGGGCGACATCAGCTTGAAATATCCGTCCGGCATCTGAGGTGTCAGGTCGAGTGGGCAGGATGAGCCGATGAGAATCTTGCTCGAAAGAGCGCGATATAGCGACGTAACCAGACCCGAGGTTCGTGGAAAGTAGAACCAATGGTGGATGAGACATTGCAGCATCAGCAGGCGTTCCTCGCGGCGCGAGGGCTTGATACACTCCTGCTCCTGATATGCTCTGATTTCCTCGGCAAGTGAGGCGCCATCTGTGGCGACTATTCCGCCGAGGCCGGTCGTATAGGGTTTGTTCCACTGACTGCTAAAGAACGAGGCGATGCCGAACGTGCCGAGCTTTTGGCCATGAATTGAGCTGCCGAGCGCGTGACAGCAGTCCTCGATAATCGGCAGACCGTGTCTATTCGCCCAATCTAAGAGCTCATCAACGTCGGCGGGTATGCCATAAGTGTGCTGGATGACGAGGGCCTTGGTGGTCTTTTGAAGCGCCGCATCTAACTTGCTGGGATCGATGTTGTATGTGTCGGGAATGATGTCAACGTAGTTGCTTGATGCGCCGAGATAAGCGATGGCCGCGGGAACTACGACGCATGTGTAGCCCGGAAGTATGATCGAATCCCCTTCACCGACGCCAAGCGCCTTTAGAATCGAGTAAAGCCCCACTCTGCCCTTCCAGAAACTGAAAGCGTGGCGCGTTCCGAGCCAGCTTGCGAAAGCATCCTCGTATTCTCGAATGGCGTGAGCCCGCGCCTCGTCATCCAATCCGAGAATCTGGGACAGCAGCAGGCGGCTTTTTGCGAGGCTCATTCCGCTCCCCGCACGGGTTGCCATCGCCCCGATTTCTTGCCACAAAGAAATTTGAGAACACCTATCAATGCAGCGGCGTTGACGGCGCAGAATGAGAGTGGTATCGCCGTGAGTCTTGAGCTCTGACCCTTCTTCTCAAGAAGCAGACCGACAGCGGCGAGCATATAGAAGGCCAGTTGGGCCACGAAGGCCGCCTGAAAGATAAGACTGTCGAGAAGAAAGCAGTTGGCGACTAACATCCCTATCAGGAAGAACGGAACGAGCCAACGCAGCAGCTTATGCGAGATCAGACCCCACGAGTGAAGCGGGTATTTTATGGGATTCAGGATAGCCCTGTTGAGCCAAAGCCCCCGCAGGTCTTTCGAGACGATTCTCGCCTTGACTTTCATCCCGCCTCTGACGTCAGTTGGGAGCAGTTGGCCAGTAACAACCGCATCCGCCTCGGCAACGCATTTCAGACCCTTTATGCAGACCATGAGTGGAATCGCGAAGTCGTCCCCTATGTCCGCGTTCAGAGGCGAAAGGACCTCGCGCCTCGCACCAATCAACCAGCCTGATGCCATGGCGAGGCAGCCGGCATCGCTCTCCCACCGTCTGAGCGCCCGCTCATATCTCCAATAGGCACCCTCGCCGGTGGAGCGATCTCCGCTGCCGGCGGGCGTCGGTTGACATGTCACAAAGCCCACTCTCGGGTCTGCAAAAGACCGCACAAACAGAAGCAAGGCGTCATGCCTCAACATCACATCTGCATCCGAGAGGATGACAATCTCGCCCGACGCCTCGGCCATTCCTGCATTCTGCGCCTCGCTCTTGCCCGTATTCGATAGCAGAGCGAGAACCTTGATGCCTCTGTCCTGATAAGTTAGGGCGATGTCCTCGGTCCGGTCAGTTGAGCCGTCTGAGACGACGATGATCTCCAGCTTCTCGCGCGGGTAGTCAAGCGCAAGCGTGTTTTCAATCTTCTGCGCAATCGATGCCTCCTCATTGAACGCCGCGATAATCACTGAGACATAAGGCTCAATAGCCTGCTTTGAAACGTAAAATGGACTCAGCCTGGATAGCGAGAAGACGCAGAGCGGGTAGCAGAAGTACACGTAAATCACTACGCCAAGTAGGATAAGGAATAGTGTGGTCAAAGTCTCTTGTTCCCCAACTATGGCTAGTTAATGAGCTTCAGTCTTGCGGCCAACTCGCAGTATGGCCTTCCGGATACTTACCAATCGGACTCATCATGCCCGAACACAGCCGTCTTGGTTGATCTGCGAGATGACGGCTCGGAACTTGCCTGAGGAGGTCCGTTCGATATGATCGACCAGAATAGTATCTATACGCATCTTTTCACCTACGCGGCTCCTGAGGTCTCTTATCGCGGCTTTTGACGCATCATCGAAACGGTCCCTTGATATAGGAACAATCCTGACGACTAGCCGCTCGGGCTCAACCTGCACGACTTGGACCTCCTTGACGAATGCTGTGCTATGGAAGGCCGGACTAAGCCTGCCAATGTGGCGACCATCAGGTGTTACGATAACATCATCCTCTCTTCCCAAGATGTGATCAAGAACCTGACCTACACGTCCACATCGACAGCGATTCACCTTTGAGACAACCAAGTCCGACATTTTGACACAGATCATCGGCATCGTGTAATTGACAAGACTTGTGCATATTGGGTTGAACTGTCCTTTTTCCCCGTCATTGGCTGGTCCAAAATCAACGGCAGAATACTCGGGGTTAATGTGATACGTTCCCTCCTCGCATTGCGTGACTAGAATCGTTTGCTCGTTTGCGCCATACTCGTCGAATATCTTGCAGCCGAGTTGCTGCTCGATTGTCTGCCTCTGATGCTCAAGAAGTGTCTCGGAAGATGTGATTATCGCCTTTGGCCTGACATTTGAGATGCCCTTGTCTCTCATGTATGCCGCGATGGCATATATTGAAGAGGGGTATCCAAATATCTCAATCGGGGCGATCCGCGCCAAATGCTCGCAATAGGCTCCGAGATTATCATCAGAAAGGTGATATGATGAATAATGCCATTTGTCATTCACTATATCATATCGCCAGAAGGGAGGATGCTGCCGCTCAATCGGAGTGATTTGCCTCCCTCCGAAGCTGGCCGTCCTATGCCTCTCTATCGGTAGTCCAGCCCAACCTCTTGACCTGTCGCGAAACGCATAATTCCTCCGCAGATCTTCCGCAGAGACAAAGGTAGCTGTGGGTGTTCCCGTGGTTCCGCTTGAGTGCGTAATATAAATCTTGTCCTGAACGCCTTCTGCAACAAGCGCTCTCCCGAGGCGCTTAAGATCTTGGCTCGTCATCACCTCAAGCCCTCTCAAATCCTCAACTCCTTCAACACGATTCGGGTCTATCCCCGCTTCCTCAAATCGTCTCCTTTGAAACGGAACCCTCTCGCAAGCCCATCGGACGAGTTTTCGCAGTCTCGTCCTTTGAAGCTCCGCCATTTCACTCTCCTCGAACCACTGGCTCTCCATCAGCTCATTGTAATAGCGCGTGAACTCGCCACCGCGGCGGCGACGCCGAATCATCATTCCATAGGCCGAAACTGCGAGGTTTTGGCCCAAGACTGGCAGCCTGTCGTATATCCGCTGGCTTAGGCTAGTCATTTACTTCCCCGGGAGCTTTAGAGCGCGACGAATCGCTCAACACGCTCTCATAAAGGATCACTGTCTTGGCGAAATAATCGGGATGCTCAATCGTGCTAAGCTCCGCGATGATCTCATCAACATGTTCCAGGGCATACTCGACCTTCTCCGCAAGTTCGCTGGCATCCCCTATCTTGAATAGTATAACACCCTCCGGTCGAAAATCAGTATCGCTCGCGACGACTGGTTTGCATAATGCAACTCCCTCGCGCACGAATGACGAGTCGCCATCAACCATCGTGGGTCTGATCATTACATCGGCAAGTTCCTTGCAGATGGTTAGCGCAATTGGGTGAGGGAGGTCACCTGGCATGAGAACGCTCCCAGATAGCGACTTCTTCTCCACTATCTCTGCACATATTGTTTTGTCAGGTCCTTTTCCCATTATGATCAGGCCTGCGTTTTGGTAAAGAGATCTTAGCTCAGCAAATGCCGCAAGTAGAGTCTCCCACCCATAAATGCGTTCGAAGACTATCCCTGAAACAAGGACCGGATTGTGCGAGGCGCAAAAATCGATGATCTCGTGAGGCAGCTCTTTCTTGGCTATTGTGTCGGATAAATAGTGCCGACAGAATGCCGGAATCAAGCTCACCTTCTCTTGGGTTGCGCCCAGCGAGAGCACAGCCGCCCTAATTCTCTCGTTCACGCAGATGATCGCGTCTGGGAAGGACAGACCTAATCTCGCGGCCCATCTTCTACTGATGCCGAAACCGCGCACCCTCTTGGGGAAAGAGCCGCCGTGAACCGTCAGCACCATCCTTCGACCGGCGATCTTAATGAAAGCTCCCATCAATAGGCTGGCCCAGAAGTTGCCATAGCTCGAACAGTTTATATGAACGATATTCGACGGGGTCCGACAAAGCAACCATATTGCTGAGAAGTACTTGAGCAGACGCCCTCCTCGAGGCGCAAGGACGAGCTCGGCCTTGCCTTTTCTCTTATCTCTGCCGATGTCGATCACTTTGCAGTCGAAGCCGTTTCCCATGAGGTATGCCGAAAGGCGCTCAGCGTATATCGACATTCCCGCGTAAGGTGGCGGATAGCTGCAGACAAGAACTATCTTCGCAATGCGACGCTCAGCCAAGCTCATACCTCAGAAGAAAGATGCGCGGAGTTTGATCCCTGTCGTAACCCTCTGGTTCTATCATTTCCTTTCTTCTTCTCTGAAATCGCGTGGCGGTACTATGACCCTTGCGGGTACACCACCGGCAATCGCATCGGCTGGGACGTCCTTCGTTACTACAGCGCCGGCTGCTACTGTGGCGGCCTCTCCAATCGTAACACCTCCAAGTACTAGCCAAGATAGGCCCCTCGCATGATGATGATCGGCCTGTTTGCCCATCCGGTCCGCGTCCGTCCGTGCATGGCGAAGACAATCGAATAGGACAGCACGCAGTTGTCCTGTATCTGCAGCAGCTCCGGATGCGTATCATCGAGATAGCACCGCATCCCAATAAAAACGTTCTTGCCAACGGGATACCCAACGATTCGATAAATGGCAATACGAATACAGTTGAACGGAATGAAGGGGGCGATGACGACGTTAAGAAACTTGCGGATGTACTTCCAAATCAAGAATGGAACCGAATGCTTCTCAGCCCAATAGTGCATCCTCCTTCTCAGGACTTTCTCGAAGAATAACTTTATGAACCACCCGCCTACCTTATCGTCCTCTTGAGATGGCAGGTTCTTACCGAACCACCATCCGAAGACATGTCGCATTTGCATAGAGCGCTCCTTTCATGTTTGCCAGTACTGGCATGTCTCTAGCAGATGGCAATACGTATCCTCTAGCGTATTGGCCATTCGCTCAACTCATGACCCGGATAGGTCTATCTCAAGCATGGAAACGGCATACCTTCGCGTATTGTGCGACCATTCATTTCATTGAATTAGCCCCTTCTCCCTCAGACAGATTTCATAAACCCGCTGGAGACCACGCACCATGGAATCCATGCTGAATTCTGAACTCACTTTCCGAAGTCCTGCCTGGCCCATTTCACGGCGAAGTTCAGGCGAGTCCAGAAGCTGCAAGACGCGACTCGTCATCGCTGCCACGTCATCACACGGAACCACGAAGCCCGTCTTGCCATCCTCAACTATCTCCTCTGTCCCGCCGGCGGCAGTCGAAACCACGGGGCAAGCAACAGCTCCCGCCTCAAGAAGCACGTTGGGCAGACCCTCTGATCGAGAAGTTAAACAGACAACGTCCATTCCCGCAAGCAGCCTATTTGCCCCACGCACGATGCCGGGAATTACTACTGAGGCGCCAATCCCCCTCTTTGAAACCTCGTCCTTCAACATTGGCATCAGCACGCCATCTCCTATTAGCAGCAGTTTGGCCATGGGGTGTACCTTGAGGACTTCGCAGAAAACGTCCAGGAGCATAATATGGTTCTTGTTCTCATCCATTCTCCCAACCGTCCCGATGACCTTAAACCCGTTCTCGATTCCCCAAGACCTGAGCTTATCACGCGCAAACTCCCTGGACTCAGGCAATGAAGGGATGTGGACACCGTTTCTCACTACGTGCACCGGTCCTTTTCGGATGGAGCGGCTGGCAAGCTCATTTGCCGCCGCCTGGGAGTTTGCAATCAAATGGTCAACGGCAGTGTATGAGAGGCGGCTGAGGACTCGGTTTATACGTCCTCTCGCTTTTAGAGGGTCACTTCTCAGGTTGCCTATACATGCTTCGGCCCGGCCGAGACGGGAAGTGAGAGCGGCATACAAATTGTTGGAGAACATCCAGGAGTGGACAATGCTTGGCCGGTAGGATCGCACGATCCTCACCAGCCGCATCAAACGTGCCACCCTCCCGCTCAATTCCTCTGGAAACACCTCAATACTCACGCCTGTCGCTCTAACATCTTCAAGCCAGTGGTTTATCGGGTTGACGATGACGAGCTTGTATTCAAACCTTTCTCGACCGACACCTTGCATGAAACGGCACAGCTGGCGCTCTGCGCCGCCCGCCCCCAGCATGCTGACTATGATGAGAATCCTATCAAGTGCCCTATCAGAGCCCACGAGAAGACCCTGTCAGCCGATTGCGCGGCGCTGAATTGCTCCTAGACTCAACTGTCCCCTTATCCGGTCTCCCAGCCGTAACTCGATACCAGCCTTCCAAAGCAACTCCAAAAAGGAAATATACAAACATCGAACGGTAGGATATTGTGAAGCCACTTAGCACAACGTAAACAAAGAACGGAAGCCTGGCGTTGACTTGGAACTGGTCTGGCCGCGACCTAATTGTCCTAAGGAATAAGGTAAGATGCCATCCGATGAAGAGCAACAATCCTATTGATCCTGTCTCAACCGCGACTCGCACGGTCTCGTTATGGGCCTTTGTGCCCTTCTTGCGCCCTTCAATTGCTCGCAGGCGGGGATTCCAGTACTCGAACTGTGTCCAAAACGAGCCGATTCCTGTCCCCATAATAGGATTCTCCTTGAAAATGTGTGCAGCAAGCCCCCAAATGTCCTCGCGGCTAGCCAAGTTCTTCTGCTTGAATCCCTTCTCGAAACGACTCGTAATATACCCATCAGTCATGAAATCCGCGCCCAGAAAACACAGATACGCACTGACCGCAATAACCGCCCCCAGTAACATCTTGCGGCCCGAGGCTCTTGCGAACGAGAGCACCATTATTGCCCCCCCAATCGCAACGGCAACTCCTGCCCCACGCGTCATGCTCAACAGAACGCCGAACGCTGAAGTGGCAATACAGAAAGCAAAGACAAGTCGTCTTCTGGGCGCCTTGGTTGAGAGGAATAAATGGAGGGCCACCATCAACCCGGCGCCCATTATCATCGATGCTTGGTTAGCTCCCATGCCTGGAAGAGTGAACCGGGTTTTGCCGCTAATCCCAAGCATGTTCCGAAGAAATAGCGATGTTACAACGTAACTCTGTTGCCCTATCAGGAAGCAATACAATATCTGAGTAGTCTGCTCCCTGTTCGGTCTGAGCGCGCCAAAGAGAGCTAGAAGCGAAAAACCTGCAATTACATGTAGCCACCACACCGTCGCTCGCAAAACATCACTGACGAGAATAAGCGTCAATCCCGACCACAGAGCGTAAAGAAAAAAGACCTTTTGTGTAATTCCGGTGCCCCTGGGCCAAAGCCGCTTCATTGCGAGAGTCCGACTGATCAACGCAAGCCCACAAGCTATGCTGTAGTAAATTACGAAAAGCCATCTATTGTGAGGCAAGTAGTAGAGATAGAGGAAGTCGGCGCCAGCAAAAATCGCCAGGATCGCGAGACTAGTGAAGTAGTCACCTTTGATGCTCTGTATGACACCGTATATCATGGCTAGAAAGAGCGCCGCTGTCCCAACGAGATAGACCGGAGAACCCCAAGGAAATGCGTGGACTGCTGCTACCCAGGATAGGCATGACGAAGCCAACACAATGGCAAACCTTCGGAAGGCTCGCCCGTCGGATATTCCGTCAGCCGCGGCTCGCCTCGCCAGATGCCTTCTGTGAGATTGTGAGCTTGGTGACTGAACAAAGGACAATCTAAGTCACCTGATCCCTTCTATGAACGCGCCGGATTGCGTTTGTGAATGACTCTTCAGTGGCATCTGCCACCAATCCTCGAGCAACTCACGCACCGAGAGGAACAACGCCTCAAGAGTCTGAGCCTCCGCCCATTTGCGACTCTCCAAGGAGATGGCTCGATAAAGATCGGGGTCCCCAATCAGCCGCCGAACCGCCTCGGCGATATCTCGGGGCCTCCTCGGCTCAATCAGAATACCTCTCTTCCCCTCACCAAGGATTTGGGGAACAACGCTCACGTTTGATGCTATGCACGGGAGACCGTAGAGCATCGCCTCGGTTAGCACCTTGGGCCATCCCTCTGAACTCGATGCCAGAACCAAAATGTCAGCCGCCGCATAGTGCTTTCCTAACTCACTTGGCGGTGTCATTCCGTGGAACTTGATGCAGTCGGAGAGCTCCATCTTCCTCACCAGAGCCTCAAGTTCGCTCCGCTCTTTCCCATCTCCCACAATATCTAGCGTAACCTGTAAACTGAAATCCCTTCTGAGGATGGCCACGGCGGAGATGATGTCATCAACACACTTGACCGCGCCCAGCCGCCCGACGAAGAGCAGCTTTGGATTCTCAGGAGCTGTTCGCCGGTGTGCCTCCTCGCGAGTCTCATCCACTTGGTTCTGTGTCAACGTAGTGTTGAAAACAGGCACAAGATGAGAGCTCTCGAGGCTGTCCCGCATGCTGTTTATTAGAACAGGCCCGCCAAAGCTTTTCCTAGCCATTAGGAATCTCTGGGCCCAGCAGGTCCATCGCCCCACCCCAACGGAGGCGCCCCACTCCCCAGCGAACTTGCCTACCCGTGGTTTTCGCGAGAACCGCATGGCTATCAATCCTAGCAGGCCCAAATTCCCCGGACATCTGACCTGAATCGCATCACAGGTTCTTATGGTCTGATGGATCTTGGACAACATTTTAGGTATAGAGAGCATCAGTCCGAGCTTCTTGCCCAATGTTAGGCCGCCGGCCACAGGGCATGGCCTCAGGCTTATATTGTTCATCTCATAGGCGTACGCGCCTTCAGGAGGCGCCCCATTGACCAAGGGAACGCAGATCTCCACCTCGTCAAAGAGCTTCGCCCAGTAATCGATCTCCCGCACAAACCCGCCCAGAGCAACGAGGCGGCTTCCCATCCTCCAATGCCCAACGTGGGTTATGATACCGAGCTTCATTGTCTTTTTCCTCCTGACGGTCTTACTTGGCCTTATGTGGAACTCGAACTCAGGCATTGCTCGTAGAAAGCGATGTTCTTTCTCACCACCACGTCGGCCGAAAACTTCTGCAGCACCCTCTCCCTCGCGTTTCTGCCCAGCCTCTGGCCGAGAGCCGGATCGTCCAGAATACACAATATCTTCTCTGCGATGTCACTCGGGCTATACGTATCGCACAAGAGGCCGCTAACACCATCCTCGATTATCTCCGGACCAGGCCCAGTCTTCATAAAGACAACAGGACGACCGCAAGCCATCGCCTCAATAGCTACAATCCCGAACGACTCCTTCAGAGAGGGAAAGACGCAGACCGCGGCCCCCGAATACAACTTGGCGAGTTCCTCGTGCGGAACCGGCCCCTGGAATCGGACTTTGGGCGCAAGATCGCTGGACATCTGTGACTTGAGATCCTCAGTTACAGAACCAAGACCTCCCTCAACTCGGCCATCCTTACCAGCCATGATCAACCTGGCCTCCGGCCTCTTCGACAGGATGATTCGCATCGCCTCAATGAGCTGATATACGCCCTTGAACCTATAAAGTGTGCCAGCAAACACGATTAGGTCTTTCTCAGATGTGACCTCGTCGCTCGAAGAAAAGAGATCAGTATCGACGATACTCGGAATAACGACAGAGACTTGCGGATGCAGATCATGAATGCGAAGGGTCTGATCCGTTACGAATTGGCTGACGCCAACAATGATCTTGGCTCTCTTAAGGGATCTATGCTGGAAAGCATCCGTTAAGAAGCGCGGACGTTCTCCTACACAAGACTTTATGAAACGATGGCTTCCCTGCAACCTCACTACAGTCGGAACTTTGAGATCGGCCGGGACAGAGGGAAGGCTGGATTCTGTTGCCTCAATCAAATCTATCTCGCCGCGCGAGCATAAATGGCGTAGATATCGGCGCATCGTCAAGAGATTGATGAACACTCCCAGCTTTCTGACTCGAGAACGCCTCAAATAACGGACTTGTACTCCGCAATCATCGATCTCTTGTGCCTGCTCTCCAAAACCCAGCACTAGTACACTATTTCCTTCCGAGACGAGCTTTTGTGCCAGAACCTGAACAAGAGTCCCAATACCTCCATGCTTACCAACGGTAAGTGAGGGATATTCCGAGCATAGGTAACAAATTCTCATTCCTTACTCCCTGCAGAAGTTCTCAGTGCTCTTGACCTGTAAGCGAGATGATCGTGAATGCGGCTTATAAGCAATTTTCTCAACATATATGATACATAATAATCGCTCAGATATCAATCACGTTATCGATAGCACTTCCTCAATTATCCGCTCCGAGCTATTGCCCATTTGACCACCCAGTTGGCCTTGAATCAATTCTTTCCGCCTCTTGCTGAGCTTCCGAGGCTCATTCAGAGTCTCGTTCACAAGGGAAGTCAAACGCCCCTGAGATGTGGCCAGTTCGATTGCCCCGCACTCCGCTATCGGCCGATAAAGGTCTTGTTGCCAGAGCTTTTCAAGCGAAATGGCTGGTGCCTCGATATCAGGAGGGTCAAACGCCACGTTTATCACAGGCTTGTCCATGGCTGCGAAGTCCAGTGTAACCGTGGATGGCACGCTTATGTTGAGAACCGAATGGAAGATAAGGTTCGCCCACGTTTTAACATCATCATAACTGCTGCATATCCATGCCACGCTCTTGTTATACTCCCATTTCGGGTCGCAAAGATGGCAGTTGGGGAATTCCTCGGCCAAGTCCAGGAACTCAGGGTCAGAGCCTATAGGATTGAGCCTCACCACAACCTGCGGGTCAGAAATAACCCGCCCATAACGAATGTCCTCAAGCAGCGCTCGGAGTATCCGCGCCTCGTGCGCAACTGTCCGAGGCGCCGCGGCAGAATAGCATATTATGGGGCGTTCCGTGTCGAGGCCAAGTATCTTAGCGAATTCTGCCCTCGGCAGAATAAGTGAAGCATCAAAATGAAAATCAAATTGGGGCGAGCCGACTGCGACAACGCTATCAGGTCTAAGCCTGGGGTTCCGTTCCAAGATGAATCGCCTCATGTCCTCGCTAAAAACGAGCTGCCGCTCCGCATCCCAGAAAATTCGGGCGCATTTATGGATGTTGTTCCAGTTCTTCGGAAGGCCAACCGTCTTCACTCCGATGTCTTTCCCCGCGAGGCAGAAGATAATGCTCGACACGCTAAGATAATCAGCCGCTAGGATAACGGATGGATCGAGCTCTTGCAGCAATCTCTGAATAGCGGGAACACCCCTGGACGCTTTTTTGCCGATGTGACGTTGAATGGAATCGATTACATTGAGGCTGGTCCTGTTGGCAAGGATGGGTGCAATGGCGGCTTTAACCCTGGCCAAGTAGCTCTTCGGCTTGGGCTTGAACGAGTAGTACTCAGTCGAGACGAACTCCCCTTGAGATTCTCTCCACACACTATGTGCGTTGTTACCCAAGGCCTGAATCCGTGCAAACAGCGGCGGCACTGTGAAATCCGGAAGCTGCACGACACCGACACCGTCGGGCAGGTGGTTCACGAAGTCGCTGTCCACAATCCTGGAAACCACCGTCACCGGCATATACCTCGCGAGTTTCTCAATGAACCCGCTATATATGTATGTCCTCACCTCGCTGCCCCAATGGACAAGCAAGATGGCGCCGCCGTTCCGGGCAGTTGACGTCATTTTTCTGCTCCGATATTTGATCTTAAAGTACCTCGTAGATTATGACGCCAGTTCGCAAGGTTCACAGAAACTTCTCGATGTAGCTCCGAAAATCTCTAGCCATTTGGTCTATCGTGAATCTCTCTAAAACGGTTTGCCGAGCGTTGTGGCCGAGCCTTGTTCGAAGTTCCTCGTCGTCAAGCAAGCGAACGATTTGCTTCGCCCACTCCTCAGGATCAAGGTAGTTGTCAATCAAGATGCCGTCCTTCTCGTGAGTTATGATCTCAGGTATCCCTCCTCGCCTCGAACAGATCATTGGCAGTCCACCCGCCATCCCCTCTATTACCGTCATTCCAAATGGCTCTTCCCATAACGATGGTACCACTCCAATCGAGGCATTCGCCATCCTCTGAACGATTTGGTTCGGGGGAAGGTTGCCGGCGAGCAGGACACTTCCCGGGCCAAGGCCGTGGGCCAACTTTTGAAGCGCTGCCTCGTATCTACTGTTGGTGAGTTGCCCCGTCTGAGCGTCGTGGCTAGTCGCACCTATTATCACCAGCTGAGCTTTGCCATAGCGGTGGCGAACATACTTCATGGCGCGAAGGACAATATGCGCCCCCTTTGTCTCGTGGAGTCGTCCCACGAACGTGATCCTCTGCGATCTGTCGCTGAGAAACTTGTCCTTGGTCTCACGGACCCAAAAACCAGCGTCGAGCCCATTGTGAATGACCGCGCCGTCGATCTTGGTGTTCCGAAGGGCGGACCGAATCGAGAGGAGCACATGCTTGGAGACCGCAATCACACCATCCAAAGATGGGCAATGACTGCGCAAATAGCTCGCAGGCTGGACGTTACGGAGATATCCCAAGATAGGCCGATTGACTCCAGCCTTTCTAAGAGCAGTTGCGTAATGGGGGCGATTATTTAGGACAATCACCCGCGGTTTCAGACGGGCAATGGTCTTCGCGGCGTATACTAGATACCTCCTCTCTTGGTAAATATCGAAAAAACGGTAATAGAAATGACCAAATCGGCTGTTGGACTCGCGAATAGATCGGGGATGAACTAGTTGATGGAAATAGCTGAGAGACGGGGATTCCATTGCCGGAGGCTCTCCCAACTTTCTAAGCCATGGTGAGATAACTCCGATTTCCAGACCATCTAAGCGATGCATCAATGTATGCAAGTTTGTCTGAGGCGCTCCCCCAGAAACGGGAGGGATAGGGAGAATCGGCTTGCTGAGCTGCGTAATAAAAAGTATATCCATAGTTTTCTCAGGCAAACCGTCGCACCATGCAGCCAAGATTTATCATTGCTGCTGCGCCTCCGTTGAGAAGATGTCCCATGATTGTCACCAAGCCCTATCCGACAACATCGGACAGATCATTGAGCTTCCTCTGTGCCTCCTAATCATAGCTGACTATTTTCTAGCCATAGCTCAAAAAGGACAAGAGCGCCGACTTTTCGCTGTGCCGTGCGGCTCACGCCATTCGACCGCTTGTATTCGCTCACCGCCTCTAGCACGGTTTGGTACCGAAAAAGCCCTTCAGCTTCAATCTTCTTGCGATCAAGGTGCTGTTTGATGAGCTCGCCCTGATTGTGGTCTAGAAGCATTGACTGCGGGTAAACGAAAGCCGCGGGAGCCCTTCCTGCGAACTCGGCAGGCAAGTATCTTGTCAAGAGGCTTGTTATCAGGAGCTTCTCCTGATTCTCATCGAACAAGTGCTTCGCAGGTATCTCGCGCAAGCGTTTCGCTAGACGGCGATCCATAAAAGGAATCCGAGCAATATGCGTGGTATGCGAGGCTGGATCAACAACCCGCCGCAAGAACTTCGACGGGACAATATATCGGCAACTGATCTCAGTTCGTGCCTCCCTAGCCTGCCCACGCTGGAATGTGGAGAACAGCTTGAAGGGTCCCGTCTCTGACAAGTCGCAATTGAAGCCCAAAAGCGATTCAAGATCATCTTGGTTCCAATGTCCGCTCTGTAGGAACAAGTCCTCGATTGCATCGAAGTTAAACAGCCCACGATACCGTCTGACTTTCCGGATGGGGGCGAATCTAAAGAAAGCGGCCAGCGTCGCACGCATAACCCGTGGGACGTGCCGCGTATAGTCGAAAGATAGCTGTTTAATCTTTGAGGGCGTAAGCGCAAACATGCCACCCGCGCCCGTTCCATCCATAATTGATACTACGTCTGAGGGGATTCTCTCACATGCAAGGAGTGTCGGGATGGCAGCCCAATCCCCAAAAGGCTGATCAAAACATTTAGGCATCTTCCTCAGCCCAGCAACGCACTCGGCGGATGTAAACTTGAAACTGGTGTGTTTGATTCCCAATAGCCGCGCGATTTCGCTAGCAACAGATGCTTCTTCATCCCACTGTGCACCCATGAAACCAATCGTGAATGCCTCGGTCCGATCCCTATCTATGTCTGCCGCAAACGCAGCAATCAGGGAAGAGTCAACGCCCCCACTCAGGAAAACACCCGTTCGGCCTGACTTTGACATCCTGTCAGCAACAAGTTGCCTGAAAACTGATTCGAAACCGTCCAACGCCTCGTCAGTTTCTAGATGCCCATTCCTCTCAGCAACATCGGAAAGCGCAGGACAGATGAATTCCTCAAATGTCTCCACCGAAAGTTGCCCTGCCTTGAGGATCAGAGCGCTCCCTGGAGGCAGTGCACACAGATTCTGGTAAATGGTCCTCGGATGGGGGATGTAAAGACATGACAAAAACTCGCAGAGGGCCTTCTTATCAAGGCGTTTTGATACTTCGCTATGGGCGAGTATTCCCTTGATCTCTGATGCAAAGACTAGAAGACCTCCTCGAGAGTAATAGAAGACCGGCTTGATTCCGTAAACGTCTCTCGCGAGCACAAAGAACTTGTCTCTGGGGTCAAAGATGGCGATCGAGAAGGGCCCCGCGAACTTGCTGAAGCACGAGATGCCCCACCTAAGATAGGCTAATCCGATCATCTCGAAAGTGGATAAAGCTCTTTCTTGGGGTACATCTAGGAGCTCGCCGATGTCGCCCCTATTGTAGATCTCTCCGTCACTCAGGACTCTAAGGCCGTTATCGAGCTGGGATATGGACCGCATCTGAGCGTATTCTTCTCGAGAGAACTCATCATTGTGAAGCTGCATTCCAAACCCAGCGCTACCAGAAACATAGCTCAAATGCTTGCCGGTTCCGCGATGTCGTATCTGATGAAGCATCCGATTGAGCTTATCATCAGAGGCCGGCCTCTCGTCAAAGTTCACAAACCCACATATCCCACTCACTCTGAGCACTCCTTTGACTGAGAGCCTGACTCAGGCTGGGCACGCCTTACCCTATCGGTAGTTCTCCTTAAGACCTCATAGTAGAAATCTTCCAGCTCCCTTGTCTGCTGCTCAAGGTCGAAGTTCTCCGCAATCCACTTCACAGCATTTCGCCCCATCTTGCGCCGCAATTCTCGATCATCAATTAGAAGCCCTAACTTCTCCGCGGTAGCCACAGGG
>JAGHCW010000128.1 GCA_021160245.1 bacterium
GTCGGGCGGATGAGTTCGAGTATGACGAGAACGGCAATCGGACTGAGTGGTCGAGCGATTCGGCGCCGACGACGACATACACATACAACGAGGCGGATCAGTTGACGCAATCGACTGAGGGGACGGTTGGGACGAGCTATTCGCACGATGACAACGGTAACATGGTCTCGGAGACGACAAGCGGCGTGACGAGAACCTACAATTACGACGCATTCAATCGCATGACGTCCGTTACGCAGGGCCGGACGACCGTCCAATCGATGACCTACGGGTGCCCACGGCACACGGGAGGATTATTGGCTCTGAGGCGCAAGTGGCCGGCTCGCACGTTTCCGAGCTCGCCTCAACATGCCGAAGCGCAGCCTCGGCGCATTTACCGGGAGCGGAGGCTCTCCGCTTCTACGACGGCGACGACGTGATTAAGGAGTATAGCTCGGGCTGGTCAACGGTGAATAAGGAATACACGCACGGCCCCTGGGTTGACGAACCCCTCTCCATGACCGACAACACAACCGACCCAAATACCACGCACTACCTCATGAAAGACCGCCTCGGCTCCGTCATCAACATCCTCGACGCCAACGAAAACGTGAAAACCACATATTCGTATGACGCGTTCGGCACACCCACCGCCACCTATCACTCAAGCCAAATAGATTGCATGTACCGCTTCACAGGCCGAGTCTTCGACGGCGCAATGGGCAAATACTTCTACCGCGCCCGCTACTACAATCAATCCCTCGGCAGATTCTTCTCCCGCGACCCGATCATATCCCTCGGCTCATTGTATCGTTACTGCAACAACAGCCCGGAGAACTTCACTGACCCATCGGGAATGGTGCTTACAGAGCAGTCATCCCTCAGCGTTTCATCTCCGTTTGCGATGTATGCCCCGGGATATTGTGGACCGATGCTGCCTTGTGCCGGAGATGAGGATGGGGAGGATGCAGAGGAGGATAAGACGCCGTGGTGGAAAAGAGCCTGGAATAAAATAACTGGAAACGATTCAGATAAGGAAGGGAAAACGCATAAAGGCTCAAAGGACGATGGCGTATGGTGGGCTATTTACTGGTATTTTTGCGGTGATAGCTCCGAAACTGCAACACCGCTATGCGCCTATGATAATGGAGATGGAACGTACTCAACATTGTACTCTGATGGACATGTGGAAGACTACGATTCCTCAGATGGACCGCTTGCAGTGATCAAAGTGGGCGGCGATTGGTGGGACAAGGGGGATGTTTCCGGTACCATAGAGAATGGCAAGGTCTATGGTGGCTCGGTTGGCTTGGTTGGAGGTCACAGTGCATGGGAAGATAAGGTGGGCCCGTACGCGGGTCTGTTGGGCTTGAAGATGGGTGCAAAAATCTACGAGAAAGGTATTCCTTGGTGAGCTATGCTCATTATTGGCAGAACCAGTATGCAGAGGCATAAGATAGGAGGCAATTCTGATGAAATTGAACCTGAGATTTAGGAATCTGGCGAAATCCACGCGAATAAAGGCGCTGACTATTGGCATTGTACTGATTGGTGCTTTGGGTCTGGTGCTGGGAGCCTCCGATCTTTTGACCGAATTGAAATCAGCGATCGGGCGGATGATTCTCCAGCGAATGTTCGTGGAGTCGGCAACTGACCTGCACATTGTTCAAGGGTCGCGGACGGTTCTATTCACAACATGGCAGGAATTGCACGGAGTTCGGATCGAAGAGAACGGTGGCCTCAAAGAATTCGCAATTAAGATGTTCGGAAAACCGATGTTCATGCCGATGTTATTTCCCAAGTCTTATATTGGGGGTTCGAAGGCAGGCGTGCCGATGCTAATGCACACGCACACTGATCGACCTTCATCGGGGCATGAAGGCCGATATGCCATGCCGGAGGATGTATGGTTGTGGTGGTTTGACATAACGACAAATGAGTTGCGACCTCTTCTTGAGGGGGATGGAAATCTAGTCTTCCCATTCGCTTTCAATCTGCTAAATGGACAATTCCCCATTTATAGGTGGTATACGCCGGAGACCTATGCCGACGGTATTACCACTATCCCAATACTGGTTTCCGTCGATAACAGCTCATGGACAGAGATACCATCTTTCTGGAAGTCGCCCGAAATAGGCAGAGGCATGATCCAACTCGGTGAGGGCAGCTATGTCACCCTTGAAATTGATAATTCGGGAGAATCACTCTATCTCTCTCATGACGGTGTGGAGGTGATCTCTTACGTAACGGAACTCATTGGAGTTACGCCAAATACAAGGTGGGTGTTCTTCACGCGGGCGAGCGGAATAGATGAATCGCGGAGTCAATCCTTATGGGTTTATGATGTCGAGTTAAGAGAACCAGGAATGATCCTCGAGAAGTTCGCAGGCGAGGAATTCAGGGTCACGCAAGACTCTAAGTCCTTTGGATTTCTTGTGACGCATCCCTACGATGACTCCAGGTTTTGGGGAGGGTGGCACCATGCAAGGAAGATAGTGGCAGTTTATCTCTACGACCTTGAAGGCCATCTTCTCGAGCACATTGATCTCGAAAATGCAGACAGAGGAGCCATATTAGGATCGATGTATGATTGGGATCCCTCAACGCGGATTATCGCATATCATCACCCACCTCACATCTTTGTTCGTTCGCTAAATGGAGACCTTATAGGGAAGATCGAAGTCGAAGATGAGAAGGAAAGTGAGCGTATGGACCGAATTATCGAGAGTAAACGGAAACAATTAGACGGTAGTTGAGTTCAATGGTCTCGGCTCGTCGACGCGAACTATCGCCTCGTCGAGAAGAAGGACACGACGAACGATCTCGCGGTCAGTTACGACTACAACTCGCGCGGGCTGCGAACGAAGATGACCGACCCGTCAAGCGGCGAGACGACTTACTCTTACGACGAGTTGAACCGCGTTATCGAGATAAACGACGCGCAGAGCGACACTTATGAGTTCGAATACGACAAGGACGGGCGTCGAACGAAGTTGACTTATGGCAACGACTCATATACGAAATACTATTACGACAACGCTGGCCGAATGGACACGATTGACAACCTGAAATCAAACGGGACGACCGTGTCGAGCATAAAATACACGTTCGACGCTTGCAATCATTTACTGCAACTACTCCCCAGCAAACTACCCGGACCCATCCGGTCCAGAAGGCCCTTGCGAGCGTTGCTCTATCCCGTCATCGCTTCAGACTATATTGCGCTCAGCGAATCTCCGCGTCTGGCTCGCCTGTGCAAATTCGGACGCAAGTGTCCGCGTCAATGCTGAAGACCAGCCCGTCGCCAGGCATGCCCGTGCGAGCGCTTTCGCAGATTGTCTTCATAACCTCTGCCGTCATATTATCGGAGCAGGCAATCTCAATGCGCGCATGGGGCCGGAAGTTGCCAGGCTCTCTCTGAACGGCCTCCGGCGACTCATCCAGCCGCCAGGCGCCGAAGCCACGCCCGTCGCATATTGAGGCGCCACGCAGGCCCTCTAGGCCATGCAAGGCGTAAACAACATCGCTGAGCATTTCCGGCTTTATGTAAGCAATGACGATTTTCATCTTGTGTCCTCCCTATTTCCGAGCCTTTTCGATACGCCGTCGCTCCATTACGGAATAGACGGCGGGAACCACAAGCAGTGTAAGCGCGGTCGATGTGGCTAGACCGAATATCACTACAGTTGCGAGCGGTCGCTGCACCTCCGCGCCAATTCCCGAGGATAGAAGCAGCGGCGTCAGTCCCAAGATGGTTGTTACGGCCGTCATGAGCACCGGACGAAGCCGCAAAAGCGCGCCCTCTTCAATCGCTTCCTCCAGTTTCTTGCCCTTTTCTACAAGCTTATTGATGTAGCTCACGAGCACCATGCCATTCTGGACGGCGATGCCAAAGAGCGCGATGAATCCGACCGAAGCCGGAACCGACAGGTATTCCCCCATGATCAGCAGTCCAATCACGCCGCCAATCAGAGCCAGCGGTATGTTAAAGACTATCATCAATGCATGGCGGAATGTGCCGAACGTCAGGTAGAGCAGAATGAACACGACGAGTACGACGATCGGCACGATGATTGCGAGGCGCGCCATCGCGCGTTGCTGGTTCTCGAACTGGCCGCCATATTCGACGAAGTAGCCGGGCGCCAGCTTGACCTGCTCATCGATTCGCTCTCGAATATCCGCGACGACGCCGCCGAGGTCTCGTCCTCTGACGTTGCCCTGGACTATCCAGCGTCGCTGGTTCTTCTCGCGGTTGATCTGGATCGGGCCGAGTGTTTTTTCGACAGTGGCTACTTGCGAGAGTGGGATTACCGAGCCGTCCGCTGTCTGCACAAGCAGATTCGAGATGGCATCCATATCCGTTCGATACTGCTCCTGATAGCGCAGATGAATCCCGAAGCGCCGCGTGCCTAGGTAGATAGTATCGATGACCTCGCCACCGACGGCGAGCTCGACTAGCTCCAGAACCTGGTCGACATTGATACCGAAGCGGGCACAGGCTATGCGATCAACGGACACCTGCACTTGAGGCTGTCCGTAGTTCTGCTCGACCGAGAGATCGGTAAGCCCGGGCACATGCGCGATAGCTGCGCTTATCTCATTAGCCTTCTTTCGCAGAACGCTCAGGTCCTCCCCATAGAGCTTGATGGCCAATTGCGCCTTGACGCCTGAGAGCAACTCGTCGAATGCGTTCTGGATAGGCTGTGTGAAATTGAGCTGAACGCCAGGAAAAGAACCAAGTTCTTTTGAGAGCGACTCGACCAATCCAGCCTTGTTCTTGAACCGCTTCCATTCGCCAATGGGTTTCAACTCGATGTGAATCTCGGCGTAGTTCACAGGATGCGGATGGCTACCGGCCTCGGGACGGCCAATCCGTGAGACGACCTCGCGCACTTCGGGGTATTTCACGATCTCTCGCTCCATCTTGAGAATCGTCTCTGTTCCTTTCTTAAGAGACGTGGATGGGGCCATCATTATGCTGATGAAGATGCTTCCCTCCTCCAGTGTGGGGATGAACTCGGTACCCAGGAAGGGCACAAGGGCTGCCGTGACTATGAGCGCAGCCAACGCGAGTCCGATGACTTGCTTCCTTTTCCGCAATGCGTAGAGAAGCACCGGCCGATAGGCGTCCTTGAGCCAGCGCAGAAGGACAAACTCCTTCGAGTCGCCGTGCCGCAAGAGGTAATGCGCGAGCGCCGGAGCGATAACCAGGGCTGCAATGATCGAGCCGGCCAGTGCGAAGGCGATTGTGAACGCCATCGGGGAGAACATCTTCCCCTCGACGCCCTCGAGCATGAAAAGCGGCAGAAAGACCATGATAATTATGGCGATGGAGAACACAACCGGGCGCGCCACCTCGCGAGCTGCCTCGAAGATGATCACGTCCTTGGGCTCACCCTTGCCTCGTCTTTCGCCCAGGTGGCGGTGAATGTTCTCAACTATCACGATGGCCCCGTCACCCAACATGCCGATTGCGATGGCAATGCCGCCCAGAGACATAAGATTGGCGCTGATCCCCTGCCATCCCATGAAAATGACCGCTGTCAGGGCGCAGAAGGGCAAGGCGGCAATCACGATGAGCGCCGTCCGCAGATTGCCGAGAAAGACTGCGAGCGTGATGATGACCAGCAATGCCCCGATGAGCATCGCGTTCTTAACGGTATCGGTGACCTTTGCCACCAGTTCCGCCTGCTCGTAGTAGGGATGGAGCGAAACGCCAGGCGGCAGGCTCCCCTGCACTTCCTTCACCTTGGCATACAGATTCTCGATGACGTTCGAGGTGTTCTCACCATAGAGCTTTAGTACCATGCCGGACACAACCTCCCCCTCGCCGTTACGAGTCACCACGCCGCGCCGTATTTCGTCGCCGTAAGTTACTATCGCCACATCACCGATGGCTATTGGGACGCCTTTTACCGTCTTCAGCTTGATGTCCCGAATCTCGTCGAGCCCTCCGAGGAGCCCTAGTCCCCGCACTAGATACTCCTCGGCCCCGAGCAATAAGAACTGGCCGCCGACATTGCGGTTGTTGGCCCGCACGGCCTCGACAATCGTCTCGAGGTCCACGTTGTGCTTTCGCAGGGCATGGGGATCGACCCGGACCTGGTATTGGAGCACATGACCGCCTATAGACAGGATGTCGGTTACTCCCGGAACGGTCTGCAACTGGAACTTGACTATCCAGTCATTGACCTCCCGAAGGTAAGTATCCGCAGCTTTGCCCCCTGTATCCGTGCCCGGCGCCAACGTCAGGTAGTAAAGGAATATCTGACCCAGACCGGTGGTTATGGGGCCGAGCGTCGGCGGGTCGTGCATCTCAGGGAGGTCGTTCATTGCTCCCGCCAGACGCTCGGACACCAGTTGCCGCGCGAAATAGATGTCCACCTCGTCCTCGAAATAGACATAAATCACGGCCAAGCCGAAGGCGCTCGTTGACTTGATCTGTGTGACTTTCGGCAGGCCGCTCATGGCCGCCTCTATCGGATAAGCAATTAGCCGTTCGACCTCCTCCGGGGCCATACCGTGGGCCTCGGCGAAAACCGGCACCATGATGGGTGAAATGTCCGGGAAAGCATCGACAGGCATCTGACGGTACGCGTAAGTGCCATAAGCCATGATGCCCGCCAAGGCCATAAGTATAAGCAAACGTCTCCGGATACTGTATCGGATGAGATTATCAAGCATGCTGCGCCTCCTTTCTCTCTAGTGTCCGTGCCCGGCGTGAGCGTCCAGACCGCTGGTGACGATTTTTGCCTTGAGATCAAAGGCGCCTCGGACGACATATCGTTGACCCGGACGCAGTCCGGAGACTATTTCGACTTTCTCTCGATCTGCGGCGCCGAGCTTCACAGAAACGGCATCAAAGCCGTCGC
Source organism: bacterium (assembly GCA_021160245.1). Lineage (GTDB taxonomy): Bacteria > B130-G9 > B130-G9 > B130-G9 > B130-G9 > JAGHCW01. The sequence goes on from JAGHCW010000128.1 coordinate 6,852, forward strand.
CGCTCTCAACGAAAACGACTTCCTTTTCATTTAGCACCTGGATTGCCAATTGGGGGATAACGACCGTCGCATCCTGGGGTCGCGCGGCCATGCTAACCGTAACGTAGAGACCCGGACGCAGCGCGCCATCTTCATTGTCCAAAACGACCCTGGCCTGCACGCTGCGCGTCTGCTCGTCGATGACGGGAGAGATATAAGCCACTTCTCCCTCGCGGCTCCCGCTCGGACCCAAAGCTACCCGCACAGTTTGCCCAGGTCTCACCAAGCCGATGTCCTTCTGGTACACGCTGAAGCGCACCCACACCGAGGATGTATCCGCGATGCTGAACACGCCTTCGTCGCCATTGACCTTCTCTCCCAGCGTCAAGTGCTTCTCGATAATGAACCCCGCAAATGGGGCACGAATCGCATACCACGCGAACCGCTTGTCCTCGCCAAGCGTATCGGTTACGGATGGAAGCTCATCCTCTTGGCAGTTTGGATCGTCGCAGAAACATGGCTCCAGGCTCGCCGCCTTTGGCACAAGTTTGAGAAGACCGGCCACGACCTCGTTGTCGGCGCCCTTGAGACGAAGGCGCTTCTCTGCAGCAACAGCCTCGAACTCCGCCACCTGCCTCTCTTGGGTCGCCTCGCTATAGGCAATCAATGTCTCATAGCGTGCCGCATCCATGGCAGCCTGAAACTCCTCCCTGGCCTTCTTGTAGGTCGTCTCAGCGTCAAGCAATTCTTGGCCGCTGGCGATCTCCTTGGCGCGCAGATTCCTCTCCCGCTCATAGGTCTTCCGTGAGGCCAGATACTCGGCATTTGCCGTGAGCAATCGACCTCGCCACTCTCCCATCTCCTGGCCATCGAGCTTGTGCAGTTCTTTCTGAGGCGCCTCCTTCTTGAGCAAGGCCAGAAGCTTGCCGGTGTTCTCGTATATCGCCTTGGCGCGAGGCAGCTTGATCATGCAGCAACCGACCTCTGCCTGCTTGGCATAGTAAGACAGCTTGGCCTCTGCCAACTCGTCGCTCTCGATCCAGGCGAGTATCTCTCCCGCCTCAACACGATCACCGAGGTTCCCTATTGCCTCACGAACAATACCCGCCGACCGCGGAACGACATGCACAGTCCGGTCTGGATTGAGAGTTATCTCGCCCGGAAATGTGGACGCCAGGACAATCGCGCCCGGACTGGCGACGGCAACCTCCAGATTGATGCGACTGCGCTGTTCACTCGTGAGCTCGACATGATTCGCACCTTCCGCGCCATCTTGGCAGTCCTCGCCTTCATGTTCGCCGTCATCATGACCCGCGTGTTCACCATCCTCGTCTTCGTTATCGCCGTCATGGTCCGAGTGTTCACCGTCATGATTTTCGTCTTCGCCTTCATTCAGAGCGTGCTTGGGTGTGGCCACCTTGCTCTCGGCGCTTGCATGAGAGCTGTGATCGTGCCCATCGTGATCGTTATGGAGTTCTCCGCCGCATCCCAAGACGATGATCGAAACGACGACCACGGATATAAGAACTGCCTGGCCTCCGGAAATGAGTATCTTCTTCATAGCTATCGCTCTCTTCCTTTCCCGTGTTGTAATGAGTCGAGCTTCGTTCCAATGAGACTTTCCACGATTGCCACTGATTGGTGATACTGCGAAAGCGCATCAAGAAGCCTGCCCCTTGCCTCAAATAATGTCCTCTGGGCATCGAGAACTTCGATATAGCCAAACTTGCCATGTTTGTAGCCCTCTTGAGCCGCGCCGAACGCCCGGGTGGCCCCGGGCACGATCTCGTCTCTGAGTCCAATTGCCTCGGCGCGAGCGGCCGCAAGCGTCTCGTATGATTCTGCGAGTGCCGCAGCCGTGCGCACCTCCGCGCTTCTACGCTCATGTCTGATCTGAGCCAACCGATAGCGCGCCTCAAGCACACTGCCCTGGTTTCTATCAAAGAGCGGAAGCTCCAGGCCGATGCCAACGGCAAGGGCGTGGTCATTGGTCTCCTCGAAACGCTTCAGGCCGACGCCAAGGGTCAAGTCGGGCACGCGCCGGACCTTCTCCAAAGCAAAAACTGCGAGGCGCTGCTCCATCTCTTGGGCACGCCGGGCAACATCGGGATTCTGTGAAAGAAGTGCCATAACGCTCTCGAACAGGGGGATTTCCGAGATGCTGTCCATGGCGCCGACAGCCTGCGAAAATCGAGGCGTCTTGCTTCCCCACGTTGAGACAAGGCCCTTACGGGCAGACCTCAATCCGCTTCTTGCTTTGCCCAGTTCGATCTTGTTTGTAGCCAACTCGACAGCGGCTTTCGTCCTCTCAAGCGGCGAGACCTTCCCAGCATCGACCCGCTCCGCCACCGTTGCCAGAGTTTTTTCGGACAAGTTCACGATCTCTTGGGTCAGCTGGAGTCCCTTCTGAGCCGCCAGAACATCAATGAACCTCAGCGTCGTATCGGTCAAAACCGCCAAACGCTCAGTCTCGTAATCCCAGCCCGCAAGCCTACTTTCACTCTCGGCGACCCGCTTTCGGGCAGAACGCTTTCCGCCAATCTCGACAACCTGGCTCAACCGCATCGCCATTCCAGACGCGTCGAAATTGGGGTTGTTGACGGAACCTGTAATCTCATCAACCTCAAACTCGACTTCAGGATTCGGGAAAAGCCCAGCTTGCAGCTTCCGCGCCTCGCCAATGCGAACGCTCCAAGAAGCCGATGCCAGCTTTGGATTGTGCATCAAAGCCAGGGATAGGACGTCGCGCAACGCGAGCTCGCCATCCGGCTCAATAAGGGTCGGCGCCGATTCCCCGTGCGATCTAGGCGGCGCCTCGTAATTCTCAATCTCGCTTCCCAGCGGCCGTTTTCCGGGCCAAGTTGTCCCCCGGTGGGAGGAAGAACAGCCCATCACGGAGACGACCGCGAATAGGCATAATATGGGTAATAGTTGCTTCATAATAGTCCTCTAAACCAATTGCTATCGTCCACTCTCCTCAGCATGGGATGCCGAGGCGCTGGGCGCAGAGTCCCAGCAGGTTGACGTGTTGCCTAACCAGAGAGTTGGCTTAGGGGATCAGATCAGAAGAACGACCGTACGGCGGGTGAGTAAAATAAGACCGGCAGATGCGGAAGATTGGCTTGGGAAAAGCCCCCGAACGAAGTCAAAGGCGGGGGTAGGGCATGATTCTGCGCAGCAATGCAACCCATCTGTGTGGGATGTCCTCTTGCTTGCACAGAGAGAAACTGAAACATCCAGATTGCCCAGCGGAGTGTCGTTGCAAGTGCCACAGCAGTCCTTCTGAGAAGACCGCACGACACTCTCAGCCAACCCGCTTCCCTCCAAAGAGATGATATGGGGATGGCAAGAACCACCAAAGCCGGGCTTCATCTCAACACCGCCATCTGCGCCTCGGCAGAGAACCGCTCCGCCCCCAATAGGCATCAGCCCGATAGAGAGTATCGCGAGGATTAGGACAAGACTGCCCCAGAAGGTGTAGTCGTGATTCGTTATGAACATCTCAAGAAACTATAGCGACAATCGCCGTAATTGTCAACGACTGCTTGGGATGAGGAGTTTTCCTATTCGTTCCCGGACCTGCTCTGTTAAAGGCGTTCTTCCTGTATCCCTGAAAGGGATGAACAATGGTAGCCGTAGGCGGAAGCCTACGGAATCAGGGGCGAACAAAAGAGCTCCTCAGCCCTGCAGGGGCTGAACATAGCCCTGTAGATGGGACTGTTAAGCCCTATCGGGGCAGTGAGGATACCGGCGCAATCCAAGTCCGTAGGCTTCCGCCTACGGCTACTATTGTAGTCCCCTTTCAGGGAACCGAGACACAACATCACCTCAACTCCACTTCTTTGTTCACCGAAACCAGGCCACGGAGCCTACAACTCAACCAATCATAAACTCAAAATACCAAAACTCCTGCTGCTTGGGATCGTGGTATCCGACGGACTCCCAGTCTGTCCATCGGTGTTACACCTCGATCTTATTATTGGAACGCATTACCTTGACTTGAGGCGGAACACAGATTAGTGTAGATTGGGGTTTTAATGCATACAAACTAAAGGAATGAAGATGTCGCTTTCAACTATCACCTGGTTAATGCTGGCCTGTACATGTTTGCTGACGGGTACGGCGCTGCTTGGAATTCGCTTTAACCGGAAGGTCCGCCGCAAAAATGGGGGGCACGATGCGCTTCGGCAGGCAGCGCTTTTGGCCGTAGTCAGTTTCTTCTGCTGTCAGGCTGTGGCGATGTTGGGGGTAATTCTGTTATTCCCAGCTGAGGCGCCGGCAATCATGGTACTTCAGATGGCCATCGGCGCAGCCTTCCTGCTTGTTGGGAGGCTGTTGCACCGACGAGGAACATCAGATTCCGAGCGATGCGCAGACGAGAACGATACTGGTCAAGCAAAGGCGGGACGATGACCGCATTTCTGATAGCCTGCACGGTTGCTTATGGACTGGGCGCCTCGCTCATTGCCAGGAAATTGGTTAAGTCGTCTTTTGCCACGCCTCAGCATCGAAGAAACCCGCGCAGGAGGCGGATAATTGTGGCGTTGCTTGCCGTTGCTTACGCCTTGATCATCGTCATGGCCTTCTATTGGAGGGGCGCTTGCTTCGGCGCTCTGAATCTATTGGCAGCTGACATTGCGGTTTTAGCAC
>JAGHCW010000208.1 GCA_021160245.1 bacterium
CACGCACCGAGACCGTGATTCGGGGAAGAGAACATGGGCAATCGCGATGATGTTCTGACGCAGCCATTTTTAAGCGGCAAGCATCTTTGGCTAGGCGTCGTCATCTTCTCATTCATCTTCATTCTCCTGCCACTGATCGCTGGCGTATAGCCTCAAGGGCAGCTGGAGCGCGATCTGCTGCAGGCGTCGCCCCTTAGATAGCGGCGCAGCTACCACACATTAACACCCGAATTCGTTCGGGCGCCATGACCTGCTGAGGCGTTCGCTCCTCCCTCACCGGAATGCTCATTTCAGCTCGGGGGATAGCCTCGGAAAGCCCGTCCTACGCTCACAACAACGACTTGATCAGAAGCTTTGGGGAAAAGAGGATGTTGACCGTCTGGTAGCATGGGTGGAAGCACGTGCAGCGATTGGCGCGAATCTGCTGAATCTGCTTCCGAAAGGCGTCCGACGAGCGTATTTTGCTATAATCGTAATCGAAATCCCTGATGTTGGCAACGGTCGGAAGAACCTCGCACGAAGCCACATCGCCTCGGGGATATAGAACCAGCGTCATCTTGCCGGCGAGGCATTTTGTTACGCGCTCGCCCTGCACGAGCCTGGGCAGGATGTTAAAATAGGACGCCTGCACCGCCTTACTAACCTTCGCAAGCAGCGGAGCGTGCTCGTTCAACGAGGCGTAGCCTCTGGATCGATTCAGAATGGCGTATGACTTCTCGATCACCTTTTCGATTCCATAGCTAGCCGGGAACTCCTGCCGCCAATCGGCAAAAGCGCCTCGTTCAAGATCGAGAATGTGAAGGTCGGGGTCAATGCCCTCGACAAATTCGATCACCTCGTCCAGTACTTGAATATTTGCATCAGTTACGACGGTCTCTATCTTGAATGAGAGCCTGGGATGCTCCGACTTCAGCGCCTTGATCTCATCCGCAAGAGAGACGACCTTGTCGAACGTTCCGGGCACACCGCGCATCTCGTCGTGCAGCTTTCCGACAGCGTCCAACGAGAGAACAACCGAGATGCTCGAATCCGGACATGCTTTCAGTAGGCTCGGAATGGTCTTCAGCACCCTGTCCTTTGCGACGGCGTTCGTTGGGACGGTTATGTGCTTGACCCGGTTGTGGGTGGCGAAGACCGAAAGCACGTCCGGCAAGTCTTCTCGAAGAAACGGCTCGCCGCCAGAGATCATCAGCCAATCGAATTGGGGAAGCGTTCGGCAGAATCTTTTCACCTCGTCAAGCGTTAGTTCTTCGTCAAGCCGCCGGTTGAGCTCTTTGAGGTTGAAGCAGAAGCTGCATCGGGCGTTGCACTTGAATGTCACGTGAAAGATGACCTGAAACAGGCTTCTAAAGGCGTATGTCCTCGCATAGGCGAAAAGTCCCAATAGCTGTCATCTCCGCTGTTTTAAGTTGACCCCGGATGTGATCATCACGCAGAAGGCAATCCAGCCTAGCCCAAATTCCCTCTCATAATCTGCATACCCACCGTCGAATCGTCAAGCCCCGATGACAAGGATATGGCGTCACTCTAAGCAAACCCAACTCCGATCATCTGCTTGACCCGGGAACGCTGATTGCATAATATCCAGCCTATGAAGCACGCACCTGATACCATTAAGCGACTTATCGAAACATTCGGCGAGAATATCGACTCCTACCGATCTGGTTCCTATAACGAGGCGCGGGTTCGCGTCGAGTTCATCGACCCGATGTTCAAGGCGCTGGGATGGGATGTGAGCAACGAGGCGGGCTATGCCGAGGCGTTCAAGGATGTCATCCACGAGGACGCCATCAAGGTTGGCGGCGCGACGAAGGCTCCGGACTACTGCTTTCGCATCGGCGGCACGCGGAAATTCTTCGTTGAGGCAAAGAAACCTGCCGTCAACATCCGAACCGATCCGACGCCAGCGTATCAGCTCCGCCGTTACGCATGGTCGGCCAAGCTGCCGCTGAGCATCCTGACCGATTTCGAGGAGTTCGCGGTCTATGACTGCAGGATGCGGCCTGTGCAGCATGATAAGGCCTCGATGGGACGGATACTCTACATCAAATACACGGATTACATCGACCGTTGGGACGAAATTGCGAGCGTCTTCTCGAAAGAGGCGATCCTCAAAGGCTCGTTCGACAAATATGCCGAATCGACCCGACGCAAGCGAGGCACGGCTGAGGTTGACGCCTCGTTCCTCGCCGAGATCGAATCCTGGCGCGATGAGCTGGCCCGAAACATCGCCCGGCGCAACAGAGACCTCGGCGTCCGGGAGATGAACCAGGCCGTCCAGCGGACAGTTGACCGCATCCTGTTCTTGCGGATGTGCGAGGACCGAGGCGTCGAGAAATATGGGCGGCTTCAGGCGCTGCTCAACGGCGAGAACGTCTATGGGCTGCTGGGCGAGCTCTTCAATCAGGCGGACGACAAGTACAATTCGGGCCTATTCCATTTCAAGAGCGAGCGCGGCCGTGAAGGTTGCGACGCGTGGACGCTGGAACTCGCCATCGACGACAAGGTGCTCAAGGGCATCATCAAGCGGCTCTATTATCCCGAATGCCCATTCGAGTTCTCCGTCTTACCCGCCGACATTCTCGGCCACATCTACGAGCAGTTCCTGGGCAAGGTCATCCGGCTCACGAAAGGCCATCAGGCGAAGGTCGAGGAAAAACCCGAGGTCAGAAAGGCCGGCGGCGTCTATTACACGCCAACATATATAGTCGATTACATCGTCGAGAACACAGTTGGCAAGCTCTGTAAAAAGAGCACGCCAAAGAAGGTCGCCAAACTGCGGATACTCGACCCGGCTTGCGGCTCTGGCTCGTTCCTTCTGGGCGCGTATCAGTTCCTGCTTGATTGGCACTTGAAATGGTATCTCGATCACGACCCCGAAAAGCACGCAAGAGGCAAGAAGCCCGCTGTCTATCAGAGCCGAGGCGGCTGGACGCTCACGACATCAATTCGCAAGGAGATTCTCCTAAACAACATCTACGGCGTTGACATCGACGCTCAGGCCGTTGAAGTAACAAAACTCTCGCTGCTCCTGAAGGTCCTAGAGGGACAGACCGCCGAGGGAATCAGGCAGCAACTCGCGCTCTTCCGAGAACGCGCCTTGCCCGACCTCGCCTCGAACATCAAATGCGGCAACAGCCTCATCGGCCCCGACTTCTACGACGGCAAGCAGACCTCCCTATTCGGCGAGGACGACCTCTACCGCATCAACGCCTTCGATTGGAACAACGAGTTCCCGGAGATTATGGAGCGAGGCGGATTTGACGCGGTTATTGGGAATCCGCCGTATGGATCGTCACTGTCCGCTATTGAAAGGGACTATTTCCGAACACGGTTCGAGAAAACAGCACGGTCGTCTGATAGCTACGAACTTTTTCTTGGGAAGGCGATGATGCTTCTGGGTTCCGGAGGCCGCCTTTCAATGATTATCCCATCCTCTTGGCTAACCGGCGACAGGTTCTCCTGGTCACGGCGGACGCTTCTCACATCTCTTGACCCTGTGGCGGCATATGCCCTTCCATTCGACGTTTTCAAGGACGCTTACATAGATACGGCAATTGTCGTTCTAGCCCGATCTTCTGGTATTGATACGTGTCTTCTCCATTATTTCCCCAAGAAGGAGAAATTATCCGAGATTCCTCAGGGAATAGGTGTAGCCGTGCCTATCGACAATGTCCTGCGCGATCCAACCAACCGGCTGACAGTCCTTCTCTCCATTGAGCTAGAACCGATTCTTAGCAAGGTGAATACGGCTGGCACTGCATTGGGCCAAATCTACCGGGTCCAACGCGGTGTGCAACCATACAGCAGAAAGAAACACTCGGAGAGGCAGATTTCTGAGCGTTTTCTGCACGCAGACACGAAGCTGTCGGACGACTACTTGCCTGAATTGCAGGGATGCGAGCTTTCGCGCTACACCATTGCTGCCGAAAGATGCTCCTACATACGATTTTGCGACGATATTGCATCGAGTCGATCCATCGCCATCTTTAGCAACAGGCGGATTGTATTGCGACGGCTTCTGACGAGAAAGTTTCGTCTTCAGGCCTCTATGACGGCGGAAACGATGATAACAACAGACAATGTTCTAAACTTGGTCCCGACAGCTCCAGGATCATCCGTCGCTTTTGTCCTTGGAGTGCTTAACTCGAAATTGACCTCTTGGTTGTATGTCAACACATCTGCGACTGCTCAGAAAGACGATTTTCCACAAGTTTATATCTCGGCGCTTCGACATTTGCGGATACCCGATTCTGACAGGGCCCATCACGATCGGATGGTTGAGTTGGTTGAGCGGATGTTGGAGTTGCACAAACGGCTTCAGGTGGTGCGGACGGAGCAGGACAAGACGCTCTTGCGACGGCAGATTGCCGCGACAGACGGCGAGATCGACCGGCTGGTCTATGAGCTGTATGGGCTGACTGAGGCGGAGATTAGGATTGTGGAGGGGAGCGGCTAAGATCATGCGACAGGGCGTAGGGTGGCTTAACAGGCTAATTCGACACATTACGCGAGACGTCTGTCTGAAGCTTGGAGGACTTCCTCTGGCGCGACGGGCCAACGCGTTTTTTCAGCGCAGGTGTTTTCTTAGATACGCTTGTAAGGACAGACTCCTACTTGGCCTCATAGGATCTATCGCAGTATTTTGGATTGCTCAGGCTGCTCTCCCCTGGGGAGAATATCCGACTTGGAGGGGGATCGTTTTCGTCCCGGCCTTCACAGTAGGGATTCTCGTCACGGTTGTGCTAGTTATCAGGGAACGTTGGAAGAGCATCAGGGACATGTGCAATGCGGGCAGGAATCTCTATGAAATGGATCTTACCCTGGAGAAGTTGATGTGTTCGTTAGCCGGCCTTGCAGGCACAAATGCGAAGCCCAGATCATGCAAAGCATTGAATCAGTTCACATTGCTGGTGGCCAGATACGAAGCACATGTAGTATATATTCAATCTCTACTGCAGGACATTATGTCTATGCGTCAGAAGCGCGAGGAGATATCCGGTTTGGTTGCCGCATGGTTTGATATGCTTCATTTGCGCACGCAATTGTCTTTGCTAGTATTGGAGGGGCGGTACAAGGTCCAGGAGCCAAAACTGCAAGGGCTACTTGATTTAGCAAAGAAATGCAGACAAACGGCGCGATTGTTTGCAGATACAATCCGGGATGGTAAAATGATTATCAGAACGGGCAAGACAAAACAGAAGACGGCAGATCCCCGCGACGGACGACTAGCCCGACCGGCTGGTCTATGATCTGTATGGGTTGAATGAGGCGGAGATTCGGATTGTGGATTGCGGATTGAAGCCCGCGCGTGCTTTGTGGGACGAGGTGGGTTTTGCTTTCGGCCACCTATCCGCCAAAATCTTACGGGGGGCCGTTATTGGTCCGGCGCCGTAAGCGCTTGGCAGATTTTCCTCGCGAGTTTCTCAGGAATCTCAGTATGACGCGGCACGGCCTCCACATGGCCGGTTTGAGGATTACACCACAGGGAATGCGATCGGCCTTCCCGCTTCAGATAGCAGCCGTGACGTCTGAGACGTCTGAGTAAGGCGCTACGCTTCATTATATGCTGACAACAGCCCGCTCTGCGTCTTCTGGCACGCCTCGAAGCGCATCTTCCCGTCGGTCTTCAAGGATGAGGGCGATTGCCTCGGACAAACTCTTGAGGCACTGCTCCTTCGTGCGGCCTTGACCGTTGGCGCCGGGGACTTCAGGGCTATAGGCTATGAACCAGCCTTCATCCTGCTCAATAATAGCTGTGAACTCATTGTGCATCGAACGCTCTCCAAATCATCTCGATTACCTCCTGGACATAAATATAGCAGAGCATGGACGCCAACCGCAACCGTTCAGCGTAATCGCGGGCGTGATAATGGCCGGTTATCTGAATCGTCATCGAAACATCTTTGACTTGAGAGTCGCTGCGCCCTATATTTCACCACAATTGAAGGAATATGGCTTAGCGTCTGCTATTTTCAATCTTCACTTAAGGATAGACACAGAGCGATGAAGGCGAGAACATTTCCAGGTGGTATCCATCCGCCCGGGGGAAAGCAACTCACAGAGAAGAAACCGATTGAAAGGGCAACTCCGCCCGATAGGATAGTAATCCCCCTGTCCCAACACATCGGGGCGCCGTGTAAGGCCGTAGTGAAGGTCGGGGACTTGGTGAAGATGGGCCAGAAGGTTGGCGAGGCGCAGGGCTTCGTCTCCGTTCCGGTTCACTCAAGCGTATCGGGCAAGGTCGTCGCAATCGGCCCATTTCGGCACCCAATGGGCAACGTCCAGCCCGCCATAACCATAGAGAATGATGGCAAGGACGACGCCGCCCCGCCGCTAGCGCCACTCGATCCATCCACAGCGGACCCAAAGTCGCTCATTAAGCGCATCTGTGAGCTTGGCGTTGTGGGCATGGGAGGCGCGACTTTTCCGACGCACGTAAAGTTGTCGCCACCGGAGGAAAAACCGATAGATACCGTCATATTGAATGGGACGGAGTGCGAGCCTTATCTAACGGCTGATCACCGCATGATGCTCGAGTCGCCTTCGAGGATAATCAAGGGCCTTGAAGTGGTGAGTCGCATTCTCGGCGCAAAGAGGGCGATTATCGGGATTGAGGGCAACAAGCCGGACGCTATTGAGTTGATGAGAAAGTCCGTCAATGGCGCCGGGGACATCGAGGTCATCGAGCTGCTCGTCAAATACCCCCAGGGCGGCGAGAAGCAGCTGATTAAGGCGCTCACAGACCGCGAGGTTCCGCCTCCGCCCGGTCTTCCGATGGACGTTGGTATTGTGGTTCAAAATACAGGGACAGCGTCTGCGATTGCGGACGCTATCTTCGACGGCAAGCCGCTAATTGAGCGCGTTACCACCGTAACCGGAAGTGGAATTTCAGAGCCGAAGAACCTACTCGTTAGAATTGGCACAATGGCCTCGGACCTGATCGCCCAGTGCGGCGGCTATAAGGGCGATTTGGGCAAGCTGATATTGGGCGGACCGATGATGGGCATCGCCCAGAGCACAGCTGAGGTCCCCGTGTGCAAGGGCACGTCCGGCATCTTAATTCTCACCAAACAAGATTCGCTGATGCGCGAGCCCGATCCCTGCATTAGGTGTGGGCGCTGTGTTGAAGTGTGCCCGATGAACCTAAGGCCCTATCAGATGGCTGTGCTGATCGAGAACGAGCGGCTGAATGACGCTGAGGCGGAATCGGTTTTGGCTTGCACAGAATGCGGGTGTTGTTCATATACCTGTCCAGCGTCGCGCTGGCTTGTTCACCTGTTCAAGAGCGCGAAGGCCCAGATAATGGCCAATCGGCGCAAGAAAAAGGCATAATTTCGGGCGGTCTTTCCGCCGAATGTAGGGCGGGCTTTCTGACCTGCCATAAGAACTTATTCTGAATCTGCATAAAAAAGGCCTTTGGCTGGAGGTTAGGCGATGAAGTTCTTCGTGGATACTGCTGACGCTCCCCAGATTCGCGCGGCGATGGAGATGGGGCTCGCCGATGGCGTTACGACCAACCCGACGCTCGTGTCCAAAACCGGTCGAGGCTTTAAGGAGACGCTCGCTGAGATTTGCGAGATCGTAAAGCCCGGGCCGGTCAGCGCGGAGGTTCTCGGTCTCGAGGCCGATCAGATGATTGATGAGGCGAGACGGCTCTCTGATATCGCCGAGAACATCGTGATCAAGATACCGATGACAAGCGATGGCATGAAGGCCGTTCGCACGCTCGAAGAGGAGGGCATCCGAACGAATGTCACTCTGGTTTTCTCCGCCAACCAGGGGCTGCTAGCTTGCAAGGCCGGCGCCTCGTTCATCTCCCCATTCATAGGCCGGCTTGATGACATCGGCCACAATGGGATGGGTCTGGTTGCGGAGCTCTTGGAGATAATAGAGAACTACGGTTTCGACACTCAGGTCATCGTCGCTAGCATTCGCCATCCGCAGCATGTGAAGGAGGCGGCGCTTTTGGGCGCGCATATCGCGACCGTTCCCTTTGCGGTTTTAGAGAAGCTCTTCAAGCACACTCTGACCGACGCTGGCATCAAATCCTTCCTCGCGGATTGGGAGAAGGTGCCGGACAAAACCTTCTAGGCCCGGTCGTTGTTTACTACTATGTGGTCGAGATGTTGAGGGATATCGCCTCAAAGAGCCGCAGACCGAACATTAATTTACTAAAGAGGCAATAGGCATGCCGATCTTCGAATACCACTGCAATGATTGCGAGGCCGATTTCGCGGAGATTGTGGCCCAGGGCGAGGAGGCGGAGCGCTGCAGATGTTGCTTAAGCAAGAACATAGCTAAGAAATTCTCCTGTTTCGCCACTCGCATCGAGGGCGCCACAAGGAGCGACTCAAGCGCATCCAGCGGCTGCTCAACTTGCAGTTCGCACAGCTGCTCAACTTGCGGGCATTAAGAAAAGCGCGGTGAAAGAAGCACGAGCGCGCCTAATTCGGCTATCCGCCAGCCTTCTGATATTCGCCGCTTTGCTCCGCATCTTCGCCGCTAGCTCCTCGCTCGCAGCGGAGGCTCAAGCAGACCAGGCTCCGGTCTCTTGGCGGCGGGTGTTCTTCATTGATAAGGATACTGGATGGCTTGTCGGAAGCAGCGGGAGCATTAAGAAAACGATCGATGGCGGGAAGACTTGGGCTGCCCAGTCGATCGCCGTGCCCAGCAACGTCAACCTCACGGATGTCTGGTTTCACGATAAGAACTTAGGATTCGCATGCGGTTGCCTCGGCAGTTTCTTTGCCACAGTTGACGGTGGCGCGACTTGGAGTAGAATAGACGGGGCGGGCATTGAGTTCCAGCGGATGACCTTCTGCGATTTGAAGCATGGGTATGCGGTCGGTCTCGACGGTCGTATTTTTTTTACGCATGACGGCGGCGATGTCTGGCGGGAGCCCTCCGAGCGGCGGACGCGGCGGCTTTTGTGCGGCATAGCATGCGCGGGAAGTGAGCTTGCTTGGGCCGTAGGACTTGCCGGGACTATCATCCACACGCCCGATGGTGGCAAAAGCTGGATGCTTCAGGAGTCCAACACCGCGTCGATTCTTATAGACGTTTGTTTTGTGGATGAGAGGGTTGGCTGGGCGGTCGGAACTGACGGCGTGATACTCCATACAGAAGATGCCGGCAAGACTTGGCTGAAGCAGAAGAGCGGCACAAAGCTCGAGTTATATTCTGTTTTCTTTCTTGACCGGAACATTGGCGTCGCAGTGGGCGAGCAGTCGATACTGCTGCAGACTTCAGACGGCGGAAGAACCTGGCGGAGCTCAACGCTGATTGATAAGGATGCGTGGCTCTTCTCGGTCTTCATGCTCAACTCGAAAGAAGGCTTCGCCTGCGGAAAGAACGGCGCGATCGTCAAGCTGCCATGAGCATTTGGCGGCACTATGCCGCCGCTTAACAGTCGTCCCCAGTGATTAGGGCACAGTAGCCCCGATTGTGAACGAGGCGGAGGAGACCTGGCCGATTATCTCCGTTCCACTGGCCAGCGCGGCGAACCAGGTGTAATCGCCCTTGGGGAGATGATCGGTTATCGGCAGCTGAAAGAACTCCATCGGTTGCGTCAGCGTGCCCGGCAGCAGCAATTGCGACATGAGAATACTGATTGTCGTCCAGTCTGGGAAGAAGAAGAGAGAGCCATCCGGCAGCATGATCGCGATGATAACGTTGACATTCCAGCGCGCTTTGCTGAGATTGGTTCCCATAAGCGAGGCGCTCATTATGTCCCCGGGCTGGTATTCCGGCTTGTCAATTACAACCTGTATCGTCGGCAGTGGGTCTGGCTGGCCGCGATTCGACAACCTGCTAACGCCATAGTAAGCCGAGCCGAACCAGGCGTCACCGTTGGGCGCGAACGCAATTGAGCATATACCGCCGCACTCGCCATCGAACGCCTGCATGAATCCGAAGTTCTGGGCGTTGAGCTCGCTCCAGTTCTGGCCGTCGAATGTGGTTGCGCCGCCCTTCCTCAGCCCGGTGTCATACCGCCCAAACCATTTCACATTGTCGGCATCGACCGCAACGCAGTATGTATCTTCCATCGGGACACCAGTTAGCTCTGAGCTGTATATCGAAAGCAGTGTCCCATCAAAGGAGAAAGCGCTGCGCGGCGCAAACCGACTATTGTGGATGGTTCCCCAAAGGACGCCGTCATGATCATAAGCGAGTGAGTCAACGTCGTCATTTGGATCGAGAGAAATCACCCTCCAGCCGTTCTCATCCAACACAAGGAATGACCCAAACAAACCGAAGGCAAGGTTCCCGGTTAGCTCATCGAACGCCATCGAGTAAACAGCGTGGAACTCCTTTTCTTCTGGAAACGGTATCTCCCGCCAGTATTCCCAATCGAACTTCAGCACGAATCCTTTAATGCCTACCCACACGTTGCCACTCGGGTCCACGAGCACCCGCCCACGCGCGTAATTTGTGATCTTGGGCGCAAAATAACTCACACCATTGCTAAAGCTCGTCCAATCGGTTCCGTCGAACCTCTGAAGCGTCAGCTGCTCCGGCTCGCTATAACCGCTTCTGGGATAGGCAGAGAGCACCCAGAGCGCGCCATCGGGCCCTTCGGCGATGTCGTGAACTAGATAGCTCGCCAGACCGCTGTTGTCAGGCGTCCA
>JAGHCW010000130.1 GCA_021160245.1 bacterium
CAGATATCTGTGTTCAGCGAACAGGTCCGACCGGAGAGCCGAAGAGGCGCAGAGAGCACGTTCATACTCGGCCATGAAACGCTTTTATTGCCCGCCGTGTCCGTAGCCTGAACCTCCAGCCGATAGATGCCCGGAAAGAGAGTGCCCGGCATGTAGCCCTGGGAGAATGTGAAGATGCCATCGCCGGCAAGCGCGTCGTCGAAGTTTCCGTCATCCTTTAGGAACATGCCAAGCGGCACGCCTCCATAGCAAAGCTCAACCTCATGCACGTCAGACAGGCCGTTCGGGTCAGCCACAAACGCCTGGATGCCGAGGTTGAAATATGCAGATGAATCGACTTCGGCATCGAAGAACCCGGCCGCATAGACGCTCGGCGCGAGCTTGTTGTTGAACATGATGATGTAAGCATCGCCGGCCGGTATCCCGACGAAGTTCGTGTAATTCTCGATAGGCGTCCATGTCCCACCGTCATTCTGATATATATCAAGGTCAATCGATGCAAACTGCTTCGCTGTCAGCGTGTCCTCGTTGGAGAACACGATGTAATACACTTCATCGTATGGAATCTCGACCTCGAACTCATCTCCTCGCGAATCTTGCCGCCGCTCGTACGCTGAGAATGCCTCGTCGTCGCTATAGCCCTTGAATTCATCCGAATTGAGGATGAAGAAATCAACGTTGCCAGCATCGAAATCCTTGTTGCCAAATGAGTTCCTGCTGAGACTGTACTGCGTCTCGTACTCGACGTTGTATGAAACGGACAGCTTATAGGGATGCTCAGGAACCGTTGGAAACTCGATCGCCTCGATGTCCGGCAGTTGAGGCATTGTCCCTGAAACGACGAAGGTGTGTTCGTAGTCTTCGTCTGCAACAGTGTCCGTCAGGAGCGGGTCGGCTGGGCGGCGAACCTCGCCAACTCGGCTTTTTACGTCGAACCAGAAGTCGCGGTTGTTGCCGAGCTCTATTATCACCTCGCCGGATGAGTTCGTATAGGATGTCAGCGGGCTTGCGAGCTGCCTCGCATCGTCGTTAAAGAGGTGAACGTACGTCGTGATTCGGGCGCAATCAACCGGATTGCCATTCGAGTCCTCGACCCGCGCGTGGAATCGACATACTTTGCTGAATCTGCACGTTGCATTTACCGGCCAAGTATCGCCTCGGTCCTGCCTGATGGCAGATAGCGCCTTGCCGCCGCCGTGGTCGTCATCCCAGAAGAGTCCCTGCCTCGCAATATCGGCATAGCCAACATTCCAGACGACCTGAAGGCCGCGCCAATCCTGGTCCCAGAACTCGCAAGACACGTGGTCCCAAGTTGGGTTGTTCACGCCGGCTAGGGGCAAGAGGCACGCGCGACCGGCAGCGACTCCGATATACATAATCTCGCCGCAGTTGCCATTGTGCTCATAGCAGACCTGATTCGGTTGAATAGGCCGATTGCCTCTGGCCTGATACTCCATCATTCTACCTACCCAGTTCGAGATGACATCAACAGCCATCGAGTTCGGCTCAAAAGGCCGGTAACTCGGAAGCCGCACATCTACTTGACTGTTGTCCCAGACAAAAGTCGCGTTGCCAATTATGTCTGCCAGCACGGGGTATTTGTTGATTGACACATCGTCGATTGGCTCTGGACAGTACTCAAGTCCAAGTAGGTCGAGGCCGGCCCAAGAGTGCTCCGGATCGCAGGCCCCATGGAACTCAAATGTGCCACCGACAACCTTGACCCAGGCGTCGTATTTCTCAGTGAACTCCTCGCTGGCCATCTTCTCGTAGAATGCCCTGTCCTGATGCGACACAATTATGATCTTTGAGAAGTAGTTCCAGTCATAAGCTATCATATCGTCTAGTGCCATCGTCCAGTGGAAAACGTTGTTCGAGTTTAGAATGTCCACGACAGGATCGACAAGCGCAGCGTCGCCGGTGTTATCCACAACAACCACTTGGCTCTGGTAGTCGCCTCGAGGCGTCACAAGCTCGCCATTATAGCCGGCAGAGCGCAGCACCAGGTTCTCTAGCATGCCTCTCTTGCCGCTATTGTAGGCCGTTTCCACCTCCATCGTAGTGACAATCGTTCTACTGAGATTCCACGCGAACGTCAGGGCCACGGGCTTCCCGATTTCTGTGCCGCCAAGGATAATGCCATCCGGACACGTCTTCGTGCCTTCAGCAAGGTATCCGGTTGCTGTCGGCCCCCAGCCGTCGAGGTCTGACTCCTGCAACCTGTTGGGCTCTTTGGTCTCGAAGTATATGGAATAGTCATAGTCGGCTGAGGGGTTGTAGAGCAAATACTCGCGCCACAAGTAGCCATAAGTGCTCAGGCGGTCAGAGATAACGGGGCTCATCGACGGGGTCTCCTGACAGAGCTTGGGGTGAACCACGTAAAAGTAGTAGATGTCCCGTGGCAGCTCGAATTGAACCGTTGCGCCGCTGACCATCGTCGTGTAAATGATCGTAGAATAGTAATCCGGATCAACGCCAGCCTCGCCGTAGTCGATTATGTCGGCGTATGCTATTATGGGGTCAACCTGATATAAAACCTCTACGTTTAGAATATAGAGTTCCGGATCAGTCGCGCTCAGCACCGATTTCGACGAGTGAGCGATCGTGAAGGCCACCTCGTCGATGAGGCGCGGATCGGATATAGACAGTAGAAGCTGGCCATAGTCCTCCTGATCGTTCAAGGACATTCGAGAGAACATATCGTATAGGTCCATTCGAAGCCAGTCGGGAACGATAGCGAGCGCCTCCTCTGCCGAAGGTGAGACGGACGCTCTGGCGGTCAGATTACACATATAGTCGCCGCTACCTGTGAGAGCGATGATCTGGTCAGGCTCCACGGGATCGGCCCAATTTATGTCATCAGCCTCTTCCGGAACGAAGACCGATTCCGGAAGAGGTCCCGACATCATCTCGTAAGGCTGCGGAGCCAACGGCTCGGCCTGCACGCCAATGGACAGCATCAGAATCGCGACAATGAGCACAACTCTAGGCATCTTTCTTCCTCATTTTTCTGGGTCGAGCCCACCATCTTGAACTGGTGGGTAGTGATAATCCGAACTCATAGAACGTACATCTTGTCCAAATATATCAAAGCCCCGCGCATTTCAAGCTCATTGGGTAGGGGTAGGAAGTAGGCGACGCAGATCGATCAACCAGCCAGCTCCTAACTCCAGATTCTAGCCAAAGGCTCGGGACTCAGTACGACGCGAATTCGGATGGCCTAGCTCACAGTAAAATACGGATATCTGGCGCTTGAGTTTCCTGACTTGTCGAATGCCACAATTTCGAGCGTCATGGCGCCCGATTGTATGCCGCCCGGCATGAATGTTTGGAACGTGAATATGCCGTCGCCCGCGTGATCATCGCCATCTGCGCCGTCGTCGTGCAGGAATTGGCCAGTCGGGATGCCGCCCTCCAGGAATAGTTCCACGCGGTCGATATCTGATAAGCCGTCAGGGTCGTTCACGTAAGCGATGATGCGAACCATGTCGCCCGTTTGGACGGTGTCGTGGCCAAAGAAGCCGCCGGCGAGTATTACTGGCGCGGAATAGGCCGTTGCGGGCGGCTGCCAGAGCTCCGTGTTCGTCGAATAGATCGGCCTAGAGAGCATCAAAGATGTCGAGTTGACGTTTAGGTATGGCCACGAGGCGCTCCTGTTGCCGGCCATATCCGTCGCCAGTATCTCCAGCCGATAGACGCCGGGATCGAGCGCGCGGGGCATGTAGGATTTTGAGAATGTGAAGATGCCGTCCCCGGCAATCGAGTCGTCTGACCTCCCGTCATCTTTCAGGAACATACCAAGCGGCACGCCTCCGTAACACAGCTCGACATCGCCCACATCGTGCAGCCCGTTCGGGTCGGCCACAAACGCCTGAATGCCGAGCTCGAAATCGCTCGATGAGTCCACTTCGGCATTGAAAAAGCCGGCAGCATAAACACTCGGCGCGAACCTGTTATTGAGCATGATGACATAGGACTCCTGAGCCGGAATCCCGACGACGTTCGAGTAGTCCTCAGCAAGAACCCATGCGCCGTTGTCGTTTTCGAAGACCGAGACGGCGATCGATACGAATTGCTTGGCAAGAAGAGTATCCTCATTTGAAAAGACGATGTAGTATAGGCCATCATCAGGAATATGAACGTCAAACTCATCCCCTCGGCAGTCCGCTCTCCATTCGTAGGCTGAGAAGGGCCCGCCCTCGTCATACTTGCGGAAGTTGTCCGCGTCCAAGATGAAGAAATCGACGTTGGCGGTCTCCTCCTTCTTCTCTGCGAATGTCAGCCCAGTCAAGCTGTACAACATCTCATAATCAGCGCTGAATGAGATGTGCAGCTTATATGAGGGCTCTGGGACTGACGGGAACTCCATCGCATCGATCTCAGGAAGCTGCGGAACGGTCTGCGCCTCAATCGTCCAGGTGTTGCTATAATTCTCGCCCTCCTGAGTATCCGTCAAGAGCTGCTCCCTTGAGGCGTTGCCAATCCTGCTCTTGACATCAAACCAGTAGTCGCGATGATCGCCCAGGTCTATCACCACCTGGCCCGATGAATCGGTGTATGCGCAAATCGGGCTATCCAATCTCTCGCTGGGCTTGTTCATCCAGCGCACCCAAGCACGAACCATCGCACAATCAACGGGATTGCCTTTCGTGTCCTGTACCTTCGCAAGAAAGCGGCAGGATTTGCTGAATCGGGCAGTGGCATTCACAGGAAAGCTATCGCCTCGGTCCTGTTCGATCGCAGATAGGTCTCTGGTTCCGCCGTAGTCCTTGTCATTCAGGACCTTTTGATCCGCTATCATGGAGGTTCCCACGTTGAAGCCGACCTGGTATCCATACCAGTCGTGCTCCCAGAACTCGCAAGTTACGTGGTCCCACGATTTGTTGTTCACGCCCGCGGTCGGCAGCATGCAAGTTCTGGCAGCAGCCTGAAGTATGTATCGTATCTCGCCGCAGTTGCCGTCGTGCTCAAAGCAGACCTGGTTGGGCTGACTCGGGCGACTGCCTCTCGCCCGAAAGTTAATCATCCTGGAGGTCCAGTTGGAGATAA
>JAGHCW010000184.1 GCA_021160245.1 bacterium
CCTCAGCATCGAAGAAACCCGCGCAGGAGGCGGATACTGTTCGCGTTGTTTGCTCTGGTCAGCGCCTTGATCCTCGTTATGGCCTACCCATGGAAAGGCTTTTTCTTCGCCTCTGTGAATCTATTAGCAGCTAACATTGCGATTTTGGCATTGCACGCTTCGAGATGCATAATTCTGGGCGCTTGGCTCAGAAAGAATGTGGACTAGCCCGCGCACATATCAAGCAGGAACGACACCTTATACATCAAGTGAGGTAGGCAAGCCATGATTAGATTTCTCGCTCTGTTCTTGCTGCTCAGCCTACCGCAGATTCTAGTGGCGGAGGCTGACTATGTGGGTTCGTATCTATACTGCTACCCTTTGGCGTCCGGCAATCTGATCATTCGTGAGATGAAGGTCCCCTCTATTCCCCAAGCTCTTAGAGGCGCTGTGGGAGGCGGTGAGATGGAGCTATATCTGGTTAAGCACGACAAATCGATCCCTCTGTTCGATCGGGCGGGGCAAGATTTGGTTCCGAACCCGTTCCTTCCTGTCATCCAAGAGGAAAAGGCGCCCAGTAGGATTGGGCTCCTGCTTTACGATCAGAGGAATCCCATGCCACCTTGGCTTGAGGTTTTTCAGACCGACCCCGGCGGTGCTACGGAGTCCGTAAGTAGGATACAATTCCCGGACCTTCGTGGCGTCGTTTCATCAGTTACTCCGTGCTGTTACGTCGCCTCCATGAACGCATGGGCCTTTGACTTATGGCGGCGCCCTGCTGCGACCCAATCAACAACTCTCTTGGAACGGCGCGAATTACGACTTGTGCGCGCGGACGGAGAGGTCTTGAGTAGGGGCTTTTACTCGCTTCCGGGCGATGAATTCGGATTCGGTTTGCAGGGCGTGCTCATCGACAAGAGTGAGAGCCACATCGCGCTTGTTATCGCAGAAACGAAAGGCGATGATGGTGATGGTTCGCGTATTCGCGCAGTTACCTTCGACCTCTCAGACCTCTCTAAATCCCCCACGGACCAGTACTTGACTGATGAGTCTTCTGAACCTGAAAACCCCTGGCCTTACGTCTCGCGGGACAACAGATATATGGCAATCCTGCCCAATAACCCCGCGATCAAAAGGCCGCTCGTCTCGGTCTGGACACTCATGGCCGGACGTGTGAAGCGTATTGCTGCGCCGAGCCCCATTCCAGACCTGCCAGGCGCGCGGACTGAAAGGCGGGTGCAATGGTCAACTCCCGGCAATCGCCTCGTTTTCGCCAACTGCAATAAAGAGACGCTGCACCTCGTTATTATGGATGCCCATCTGAAGGTACTTGGGCGAAGGAGCGTTGCCGGCTGCGCCGGTCTTTCCCCTTGCTCACCGCAGCCTGGCAGTTGGCAGTACTTCGATCACGAGGATTGCCTCATCTACGACATCACGCATTTATCAGCGACCCAGCAGTGGCGGATCGTCAGGTATGACTTCCGCAACAAGAAGGCCAGAGTGATAAGGACGGCCAAGTATGGCGTGAAGTACTTCCTTGAGCACAGGGACGATTTGCTAAAATTCCCCGGCAACTTGCCGACCCTGCCGTCACCGGAGTAGGCGGGGGACATGAATATGATCAGTCGCTGCCTTATTGTCATTCTATTGCTTATGCCTGCCATACTCTCAGCGGAAGTCAACTACTACGGGTCTTTCCTCTTCAGCGCCCCAACACGATCTGGGAATTATGTGATTTGGGAGACGAAATATCCTCATCCCTCGCAGGCTGTCAGTGGCGCTACGATTGCGCTTGAGGCAGTGCTCTATCTAGTTGCTCAGGACAAGTTCCTTCCCCTGCTCGATCGGAAAGGCGAGCAGGTGATGGCAGACCCCTACATGCTGACCATCGCGGAGGAGAGCTCGCCCGATAGGATCGGGACAATGCTCACGGCAACGAAGGAAAGTATGTACTTTGCGCTTGAAGTCATGCAAGCAAGGGCTAATAGGACGGCCAAGTCGATGTATCGGATCGAGCTTCCGAATAAGGCGTACCCTGTTTGCTGCTGCTACCTCTCTTCGCAGAAAGCATGGGCATTCGTTCTCGATCCAAGACATGATCCTAACGAAAAGGATGGCGCCCCTGAGGGGCGACTGCTCCGGATTGTGCGAGCTGACGGCAAGCTCTTAAGTGAGACGCCCTATTCCGTGCCAGAGGGATCGAGCGAGGTGGGAATGCTGCTTGACGCCTTCGGCAGACACATCGCGATTCTTATGGCCCAGTTCAGAGGCATAGCCCAAAAAGCCCCGCCATTGCACGCGGTTACATTTGACCTATCGAATCTCTCCAAATCGCCCAGCAGCCGCTGTCTGACCGACGACCATCCACTGAACGCCGACACACTAGCCTTTTCACGCGACAAGAGATATTTCGCAGCATTCCACATCGAAAAAGAATCGAAGAGCTCCCGCGCCTCAATTTGGTCCCTCATCAATGGTCGCGCAACCCAAATTGCCGGACCAACTCCAGTGCCAGACACATTAGGCAATGCCACCGAGGTTCGCATGGCGTGGTCATGCCCAGACGATCACCTCGTATTCATAAGCTGCGACGGGCTTAAGCTGAACCTCGCCATAACGGATCGACGCCTCAAGGTTGTGAACAAAACGTCGATTGCTTGCACGGGCGATCTCTCGCTTTTCGCGTCGGCTGGTTTTTGGTCCTACTTCGACCGTGAGGATTGCCTGATCTGTCAAATCTCGAATGTCCCATCGTCAGATGTGTGGCTGATTGTCAGATGTGATTTCGCCACGAATAAGACTACGGTCCTTAAGAACGCCACGTATGGAGTGGACAAGATGCTCGAAAATGAAAAAGCAAGGCCAGCAAAGAGAAAGTCACGCCCGACCTCGGGCAGGTAGCCGGGTTGGTGTCTGACATGGGAATTCTGCCCAAGATGAGAATGCTCAAGTTTGGAATATGTGCTGTGCTCCTCGGCGCCACCGTCGCCGGGCTTCTCTTCACGTTCCGTCATTACTATCTGCGACCCGTTAGCGTCTCGGATATTGTGATGATCCCCGGTCGGCATTCGCTGCTGTATGAGAGGCTGAGACCCAAACCAGGCGATTTTCACGGGCCCACACTGGGCAAGGTCTTTGGTGTCTCGTGGGGCGCCGACGACGCAATTACGAAGAGCCGTCTTTGCGTTCTGCAGTCGATTGGACAGCGCTTTCTCCCGCGTTTCGTCGTTGGAGATGTGCCGGGGCCCTATCACTTCTCTGGCTTCTTGTGGTCTTGGGAGAGCGGGAATAAGGGTGTCAAATCGTGTATATGGGAGGTTAATCCCGATGAGATGACTTGCGAGAAGCTCCTGTGCGGCGACTGGCAAGGGGAGTTTTTCTGCAGAGACCGCTACAATACGGTTGGGGGCGAGTTTCTGGCAATGGTCATCAATATGGAATCTGGACGAGAAAAGCAGAAGATCGGACCCGACATCATCGTATCGGAGAAAACGGGAGATTGGCGCGACATCCCAATCTATACAGGTTGCCAAAATTGCTTCCTCACCGCCAGCGGAATCGTCTGGACTCCTGAATCTGAGGATTCGAAGCATGTTCACGGTTCGCTCTATCTTGACAACACGGTCGTTGCGAAAGGAGTTGACGAGCTCCTTGGGATAACCCCCGACGCCGGCAAAGCGTTTTATTCCAGCAACATTGCGCTTGATGGCGCTACGACTGCAACGCTCTGGGCCTACGACATTGAGACCAGACAGACGTCAAAACTGATCGATTGGGTAGGTGATATGTTTAGGGTTGGGGGCAGGTCTGACCGCTTCGGCTTTCTTGCCATTGACGAGGGGCCCAGACGATCGAAAATGCCGGGCTGCATTAAAATTATCAAGAGCGCCAGCATCTTCAGCATCGAGGGACAGCTCATTGAGGAGATTGCCTTGCAGGAGCCTATACATGCTGGAGTCTGCGATTGGGATGTGGAACTCATGGAGCTCGTCTATTATGATGAGACTAGTAAGAAAATCGTAATCCAGAAACTGGGCGGAGAGATCATTGCGAGCTTGGCGCCATGACCGGACAACGGAAGCTGGAATGCGCTTAGGTACGAAAGGAGATTTAGAGTGGAAATCGCTGAACCAACGTGGCAGGTCGCGCTCAAAGGTGTATTCGGTTTTCTCGCCTTTGCATTTGCATTCGCGTGGATTCTTCTTAAGAAGCGCAGGAACCCCTTA
>JAGHCW010000042.1 GCA_021160245.1 bacterium
CAGATATCTGTGTTCAGCGAACAGGTCCGACCGGAGAGCCGAAGAGGCGCAGAGAGCACGTTCATACTCGGCCATGAAACGCTTTTATTGCCCGCCGTGTCCGTAGCCTGAACCTCCAGCCGATAGACGCCCGGGTCGAGCGCGCTGGGCAAGTAGGATTCCGAGAACGTGAAGATGCCATCGCCGGCAATCGAGTCGCCCAATTCCCCGTCATCCCTCATGTATTTACCGAGTGGCACGCCATCGTAGCAGAGCTCAACCTCGCGCACATCGAGGCGCCCGTTGGGGTCATGCACAAGCGCGTGAATGCCGAGCTCGAAACCGTCCGATGAGTTCACTTCCGCGCTCGCGAACCCGGCCGCATAGACGCTCGGCGCGAGCTTGTTGTTGAACATGATGACGTATGCTCTGCCGGCCGGAATCGCCGTGAAGTTCGTGTAATTCTCAATGGGCGTCCATGCGGCCTCGATGTTCTGCGAGACGTCCAGATTGACCGTCACGAACTGCTTGGCCACAAAAGCGTCCTCATTGGAGAGAACAATGTAGTATAGCTCATCATCGGGAATCTGGACCTCAAACTCGTCCCCCTTGCAGTCCTCTCGCCATTCATAGGCTGAGAATGGCTCGCCCTCGTCATATTTTTCGAAGTTATCCACATCCAAGATGAAGAAATCGACGTTTGCCGTCCCCTCCTCCTTCTCCGCGAACGTAAGCGCGCTCAGGCTATAAAGCGCCTCGTAGTCCGCCTCGAATGATACGTGCAGTCTATATGGAGGTTGCGAGATAGCCGGGAACAACATCGGTTCGATCTCCGGCAGCTGAGGAGCGTCCCCCCCGGAAACCGTGAAGATGTGGGTGTAGTCCATATCCGCCTGGGTGTTTTCGAGTATTCTTATCTTGTCGATATTTCCCGCAGCGCTTTTTACTTCAAACCAGTAATCGTGATTGTCGCCAAGTTCCATAACCAATTGGCCGCTTGAATCGGTGTAGTCGGAGATTGGCGTTCCGAATAGGTCATCTTCGGCGGAGCCAATTGGGACCCAAGTTCTAACCAATGCACAGTCAACCGGATTTCCCTGCGAGTCCTGCACCGAGGCGTGGAATCGACAGACAGGTGTGAATCTCGCCGTCGCATTGACCGAGTACATATCGGCTCGCTCCTGAACAACAGCATAGGCGTGGCTTGAGATCATGTTCTGGCTGGCGATTGTCGATTGGCCGACCTCCCAGCCGACCTCGTATCCGTGCCAATCCCGCTCCCAGAACTCGTTGGACACATGATCGAATATGTAATCGCAAACGGTTGCAGACGGCAATAGACAGGTTCTGGCGGCTGCATTCAAAAGATGTGCAATCTCGCCGCAGTAGCCTTCGTGCTTAAAACATATCTGATTCGATTGGGTCCGCCACGTGGAGCCTCTCCTTTTGAACGCCATGTTCCTGGAGACCCAGTTCGTGATCACATCCACTGCCATCGAATCGGGCTCAAACGGCCGAAGCCCCGGCAGAATCGCATCTGTGTCGCTATCATCCCAGAGGAAGCTCGCATTGGCGATAACGTATCCGAGAACTGGATAGCCGAATATCCCAAGATCATTCACAGGCTCTGGAATGTAGTTCAGCCCAAAGAGCTGCAGATCAGACCATGAGTTCTCCTCGGCGCAGGCGCCGTGGAACTCAAGAACACCACCGACTTTTCCGGTCCATTCATTGAATTTGTCCATGAAGCCGTTGCTCGAAATGGCCAGATAGAATGCCAGCTCTTGATGTGATGGGATGATGATCTTGGAGAAAGCGTCCCAGTTTGCCTCGGACATATCTTCCGGAGACAGCACCCAATGCACGATCTCAAAGTCATTCAGGACGGAGGTGATTGGCCCCAAGATCGAGGGATCGCCGCTTGAGTCAACGATAGCAACCTCGTCCGGATGGTTATAGCTGCCGCTCGGGTCCAACGGAGGCAGAAGTAGCTCGGCGCCGTAGCCACTCGAACGCATGACGAGATTCTCCAGCAGTTCGCCTCTGCCATCATTGGCCGCCTGCTCGATCTCCATTGTGGTCACTATGACCCGGCAATAGCCGCAGGAATACTCGATTAGTGTTGGCTTTTCGGTGGCCGGTCCATGAGCTATGATCCCATCGGGACAGGTTCTAGAGCCATCAACGAGGTAGCCACTCGCCGAATGTCCCCAATCGGCGATGTAGATATCGTCTATTCGATTGGGATTTAAGACCATGAAATTCGCGCTGTAGTCATATTGCTCAGAGGGATTATAAAAGAGGTACTCTCGCCAGAGATAACCGCAGGCGAAGTTATCATCATCGGCAGTCGAGCTCATTGAGGGCATCTCCTCAGGTAGCTTGGGATGGGCTACATACCAGTAGTATATTTCCAGCGGAAGCTCAAAATGGCCTATCTCGCCATTCCTGATTGTCCGATATCGAACGGTAGAATAGAAGTCGGGGTCAATGCCTGGCGTCCCATGGTCCACAATGTCGGCGTACTGTATCTCTTGATCGATCTGGTACAGAAGCTCAGCATTCCTCTTGTAGAGGTCCGGGCTGCTATTTATCAGAATTCTCGCGGAAGAGTGAGCGATTGAGAACGCAACCTCGTCGATGAGGCGCGTATCGGTTATGGAGAGAAGCAGCCGTCCATAATCCTCCTGATTGGCTTGCGGCAGGCGCGTGAAGATGTCGTAGAGGTCCATTCTTATCCAGTTGGGGACGATTTCAAGGGCCTCCTCGGCTTGCCTGGCAATCTTGGTCTTGGATGTTTGTCCATAAATGAGATTGCCCTCATCATTGAGTGTGGCAGACTCGTATCCAGAAGAGCCGTAATCGCCGCTCCTTAGCCTTCTGCCGGAGATGGGCGCCATGCTTGGATCAGCCTGATTTGGGATCGACCACAGGTCCAATTCTCCACAGAGTGACGGGCCGGCTATCAAACAGAGAATAGCCGTTAGAAATGCTGCTTTCCTCATTCTCAACCTCCTTGTTTTCCGAGTGTATCAAAGCCGAATCGCATACTTGGCCGGGCGGAGTATGAGACGGCTATCTAACAGCAAAATACGGGTACCTGGCGCTTGAGTTTCCTGACTTGTCGAAGGCGACAATTTCGAGCGTGATGGCGCCCGTCGCAATGCCCGCCGGCATGAGCGTCTGGAATGTCCAGACACCATCGCCTGCGTGATCATCGCCCTCTGCGCCGTCGTCATGTAGGAAGAAGCCCGTCGCAAGGCCGCCCTCCAGGAAGAGCTCAACGCGGTCGATATCTGATAAGCCATCCGGATCGCTCACATACGCGA
>JAGHCW010000138.1 GCA_021160245.1 bacterium
CGGTAGCACTGGGGGTCCTCGCGGAGCTGACCCGGAGCCAACTCCCGCTGCCAGAAGGCCGGGGCAGGTGCGGGGGATATTCTGAAGCTCTTGACTATCGTCTGGACCGTTCCGGAAACGACGGAGACCGAGAGCACTTTCGAGCCCAGCGGAAGCCTCTTTGTGAGCACCTTGGCCGGCAAATATGGCTCCCCGGCTTTGCCGATCAGCGTGCATCCCTCAATGAGAACGCGAGACCAGCCGCCCGGCACGCCCATCACTCTCACTTGGCTCTCATTTGCCGAGAAGTGAATGGCTGTTTCGAGCTCCGCCGTCCGAAGCGATTCCCCCAACGACAGCTCTTGAACGGATGTCAGTGGACGGGGACTGCACAGCGATATTGCTGTTGGCTGGCTTGTGAATCCAAATTGACTCAGACACAGGAATAATGCAACAAAAGGGGTGATAGCATATAGCATACGATACCGCATTGCCTCTACCTCTATCTTGTTCGAGAGTTTCAGGGCCGTTTCGTCTAGTTATTGGTTATCCGGCTGCAGAATGCAAGTGGATTCCTCCCCAAGAGAAGTCTCCGCGAATCGGAAATGGGCGAGGGGGAATGCGGATGCTAGCCCAATTTTTCTGGATAAGCACGGCATCTTGAAAAAGGGAACCGGTGAACCTATGATTGTTATTGTATCGGTATTCACAGTTCATATTCACAGGAGAATGCGCTCAGGAAGACGAGCTCCACATCGCCGATTCCGATGTAGTTAGCATAATGAGGAGGGGAACATGACAGAACCACAATTCACGAAGAAGGCACAAGAGGCCATCTCGCTTGGCCAGCGGGCGATGAGCCAACTGTCGCAGAGGCAGCTCGATACCGACCATGTGCTTTACGGTCTATTCAACGTCGAGGGCTCCATCGTTCTCCAGATAGCCCATGAGGCTGGGCTGGATTCCGAACAATGCAAGCGGCAAGTTCAGGAGGCAGTCTATAGAAGTCAAATGCCCTCATCGGGCGCGCCACAGAGCGGAGGGCAGATCGTGATCACTCCTGACCTCGACGAGGCGTTCAAGGCATCTCAGAAGGAGGCGAAGCGTCTCGGCGACGAGTTCGTCTCCTCCGAACACCTCTTGATCGGCATCATGTCGATAGAGAATAGCCGAGGCGCGCGCATTATCCGGCAGATTGGCCTTTCGAAAGAGGAGGTCTATCTCGCGCTGCAGAAGGTCCGAGGCGCATCCAGGATAACCGATGAGCAAGCTGAGGAGAAGTACCGCTCGCTAATGCGGTTCGGGACGGACCTGACTGAGATGGCCAGAGCTGGCAAGCTCTCACCGGTCATTGGGCGGGAGCCTGAGATCAAGCGGGTCATCCAGATACTTTCGCGCAAGACCAAAAACAATCCCGTCATCATCGGCGACCCCGGCGTCGGAAAGACGGCCATAGTTGAAGGGCTTGCCCAGAAGATAGTGAATAATGAGATACCGGAGACGCTGAAGGGCAGAAAGCTCGTCTCGCTGGATTTGGGCCAACTCGTTGCGGGCGCGAAGTATCGAGGCGAGTTTGAGGATAGGGTGAAAGCTGTCCTGAAGGAGGTTAAGGACGGTCAGGGGCAGATAATACTCTTCATAGATGAGCTGCATACCGTCGTGGGGGCAGGAGCAGCCGAAGGAGGCATGGACGCCTCGAACCTCTTGAAGCCTCCTCTTGCGAGAGGCGATTTGCAGTGCATTGGGGCGACGACTATCGATGAATATCGCAAGCACATCGAAAAAGACGCCGCTCTTGAGAGACGTTTTGCCCCGATTATGGCAGACGAGCCGACGATTGAGGCAACGGTCGAGATACTCCAGGGCCTCAGACCCTCATACGAGAGGCATCACAGCGTAAAGATAACCGACAAGGCGCTTGAGGCGGCCGCCTCGCTCTCTGCGCGATACATCACCGACCGGTTTCTGCCGGACAAGGCAATTGACCTCGTGGACGAGGCGGCCTCAAAAGTCCACATCGACGCCATTTACGTTCCGCCTAACATCCAGAAACTGGAGAACGAGCGGCAAGTTCTTGAGAATGAGGAGAGGCAGGCTGCGCTGGATGGGAAGTACGAACAGGCTGCAATTGCCAAGCAGAAGCGGCTTCAGGTAGAGGAGAAGCTCTCAAAGGCCACGGCGGAACAGAAGATGAAAACGGGCGAGGCGGAGCTCATAGTTGACGCGGACCAGATAGCCCAAATCGTCGCCACTTGGACTGGCATACCAGCAAGCAACCTTGTCCGGGGCGAGGTGGAGCGACTTGAGAGGATGGAGGACCTGCTTCACGAGAGGCTTATCAATCAGAACGAGGCGGTAAGGCTGGTCTCGGAGGCCATAAGGAGGAGTCGCGCTGGGCTTTCGGACCCAAAACGCCCGATAGGCTCGTTCATCTTTCTGGGCCCGACAGGAGTCGGCAAGACTGAGCTTGCAAAGGCGCTCGCTGAGCTTCTATTTGACGACGAGGAGATCATGATCCGCATTGACATGTCGGAATTCATGGAGCGGTTTGACGTCTCCAAGATGATAGGCGCGCCGCCCGGATATGTCGGCTACGATGAGGGCGGCCGGCTAACGGAGGCCGTTCGTCGAAGACCCTACTCAGTTGTGCTTCTGGACGAGATTGAAAAAGCCCACCCCGAGGTTCAGAATGTCCTATTGCAGGTGTTGGACGACGGTCGCCTCACCGATGGCAAGGGCCGGGCTGTGAACTTCAAGAACACGGTGATTATTATGACCTCGAACATCGGCAGCGAGCTTTTGCACAACTTATCTCGGGATGATGGCGATGAGCGCACGAGGTCCGAATACAAGGCGACGCATGATGCCGTGCTGGCAAGGCTAAGAGAATCGTTCCGACCGGAGTTCCTCAATCGTGTTGACGAGATAGTCTTCTTCAGACCGCTCGGGGAGAAGGAGGTCAGGCAGATCGTGGATTTGCTTCTCAGTGGCCTTGAGCCTCGGCTCAAAGACAACGAGCTCTCGCTTGAGGTTGACGATGACGTCAAGGAGCTTCTGGCCAGGGAGGGCTTTGATCCCCAATATGGCGCCCGACCACTCAAACGAGCCATCCAGCGACTTGTCGAGAATCCCCTGGCCTCGCATATTATTCGAGGCGAGTTCGCCGGCAAATCGAAGGTGCGGGTGCAATTGAAAAATGGGATGATAGAGTTCACTCCCGGGTAGGCATGCATTGTCCTTGAATAGTCATTCTTTCGGGCTTATCTTCACGGCGTATTTAGTATTATTTAGTATCTAGTAGTGTTTATCTAGGTTCTGCTGTGCGGGGATAGGTACAGGAATCCATGATACAGCTAGTGATGTCTCGCCGGATTCCGATAGTATTCAAGAACCGCGGAATTAATTCCGCCTTTTGGTGAGTTCTTGATTCAGGAAGGGGCTCTGCGTGAATAATATAGAAATCAAGGCAAAGCAGTTCAGCGTGAGGATAGACGGGAAGTTCAATCCTGCGATCCTCAACCACGACTTTCTCGTGAAGATTAACGCTATCCCGCATGATACAGGGCTGCCGGAGTCCACAGTTATTCCAGTTATGGCCTCCCTTGATTACAGCAAGCTGGGCGTCAGAGTCGTAGTGGATTTAGAGCATTTTCAAGTGTCTCAAGAAGATGATTCCGAGCCTGGAGTGGCAATCAGATTAGCGAAGTCCTATATAGGAAGGCTTGGGGATACACCTGTCGAACGACTTCTGTTCAATTTCTGTGGTGATGTAGTATTCAGGGAGACAGCAAGCGTCGCTGATTTCGAGGCTTGGTTATTGAGAGACAAAGCGTCGCTGATTTCGAATCTTGGCGCAACTAAGTTATCCGTAATGGTGCAATTGCGATATGATTTCGATGAATTCACCGCGACTACGAGAATGGGACCTATCGACCCAGAACATGAGAGCATGAATTTCCTCTCTTGCTATGAGAAGAACCTTTCGAAAGCGCAAGATGTCGTTTCGTTGCTTGACAGCGAATCGATTGTCTCAAGAATAATGAAGGCCCCTAGTTCGCAGCTTAGAGATTTCTGCATGGGAAGGGAAGCGCGTGAATAGAACAGACTGCTCATTATCTACTGAAATCGATCCGGTGGTTTCGTCTTTTCCTAGCAAGCACTCTCTGGAAGCACAGATTGGCCGCTTCTTTGCATCACATCCATTAGGACATCCACAACCATCAGGTCACAACACGTTGATCTATGCCCTCGCATTGGCGAACAACAGACAGCAGTTTGCATTGAATCGCAAGCCAGATCTCTGGGCCGAAAAAGATGTCCGCAAATACTTCTCTTCCGGGGACAAGAGGGTGGGAGCTCTGGATTGGCCCATGCCGGGCGAAACTGGCGCCGTTCACAAGTGTGGCTCCCTACATGAAGAGCAATTAATGCGGGATCATGCAGCTGTTGAGGAGAAGCCGAAGCGCCACCGCCTTCCACCTGTTTCGGAAGACAAGAGCATACAAGCGTACAAGAGACTGTTGCCGGCACTTCTTAGGGATCACGAATCTGAATTCGTGGCGTTTGCTGAAGGCGAGTTAATTGGGACTAATCCCGATCGCGAGGAACTACGCAAACTTGCCCGCTGCCTGCATCCCGGCAAATCGATTCTCATAACGAGAATTCAAAAACAACGTCGCGCGGTTCGCATATTAAGCCCTAGACGAGGCCTTTCCAGGGCATCTGCCTGATGCAATTCGGATACCATCATGATCATGAGCCTGCCGCCCCCGTTGCAAGCGTCGAATTCTCCAATCCGCTGACGGGCGAATCGGTAGAGGTATTCTGTTGCATTGATACAGGCGCGAACGTGTGTTGTCTTCCGATTTCTATCATTGAGGACCTGGGTGAAACGGAATTCGACTTTCAACTACTGGAGGGTGTGGGTGCGGAGGCCTCTGATGCCCGTTTTCATACCTTGGATGTTGGATTCTGCGGCAGAACTGTGCGCGATCTTCAAGTTGGCGAGCTCCCCGAGCATGGGTGCCAAAACCCTCTCCTCGGCCGGGACGTCCTCAACCAGTTTGTTGTGACGCTAAACGGCCCGGAGCTCGTCTGCGAAATCCAATAGACGCATTTAGGCAGTTCTAATGAGGCTTTCCCGCCTCGTCAGAACCAGACGAGGAAATCCGCCTGCACCTTGTAGCGATGATCACGCGGGCCGAACGCTGGCTGCGTCAAGTAACCCGCAAGACTAAGCGTCGCGCTCTTGAACACTTGGTAGCGAAAACTGGTGATGTGGCCCTTACGGTTGGCGCGGATGTCGGAATCGGCGAAGTCCCCGGGCACAGCGTTTGGCTCAACGTAAGCATACTGGTACCTAAACTCCCAGTCATGCATCGCCTCGCACTTGCCGACATTCAAAATGGCGCTCACCGCCTCGTTCTTGCCCCTATACCAAGTCGTGTCAGCGTCGCCGTTGTTCTTGGCATAATCAAGCGTCAGCACAACCGGGACATCGCGGATGCTCGTGCCGATGGCGCCCAGCAGGTCTGCCACGCGAAAGTCCCTCGCAGAGAGAATGGTCTTGCCATCGATCGTTGTCGTTGGATTGCCGTGCGCCGCAGTGAAGTACTCCTCATACTCCTCGAATATGTACCCAGCTAGGGAGAATGTGAACCAGAAGGAAGCGAACTCGCATTTCCCAGAGCCCTGGAGAGCGAGCAGAGTCACGTCGTGCTCGGTGTCCCATTTGTTCTCGACCAGGAAGAACTGGCCAGAGGAAAGCGAAATCTCCGGGCAACCGGGCCCTGTTCTGTAATTCTCAACTAGACCCTCCATGCTGACATCTGCATCCCACAGGATATTCGTATGCAAAAATGGGTTCTTGATTTTGCCACCCAGCACCGTCAAAGAGGGGAACCATTTGGGCGTATATTCGACATAAGCAAGGTCTATCCAGAGCGACTTCTCGCTAAAATTGTTGTCAAAAGTCTCGTCTCTTGAGGCCGCCGCCGATGTTGTGCCCGACGCCAGTCTGAACGCCAGCCTCAGCTCTTGGTTCACGAGATTCTTTTCAAAACCAAAGCGCAGCCTAAATCTCCCCCTGCTACGATCGTTCTTGCGGTACTCCCCATTCGCCTCGATGTCCTCCCATTCGCCATCGTAGCGGAGTCTGACATCGGCTCCGAATGTGAGCCCTTTCAGCCAGGCCAGGCCCTCGTCATCGAACCACTCGTCGATCGTGCTCTTGCTTTTCTCCTCGGCCGGAGTCGCCGCAAACGAAGCCATGCAGGCCATTAGTGCAGTCAATAGAACAACAGGAATTATGAACAACCCGCGCATTATTATAGCTCCCATCTCTAAGTTAGCGACGTTTCGTCAGGAGCACATCGCTCAAGTCTCCAAACAGCTGGATATATAGCCACAGATGAGATGTGATATAAAGAGGCAAATGTTTATGTCGTTCGTCTAACTATCAGGAGGCTTGCATGACCCAGGAACGACAGGTGATTCTCGAGGCGCGAGGGCTTTCCAAGACGTTCTTGTCGAAAGAGGGCCTCTTCAAAAAGCATAGGCTCACCGCGGTTGATTCGCTCTCTTTTCCGGTCATAAACGGCGAGACATTTGCCGTTGTCGGCGAATCTGGTTCCGGGAAAACCACACTAGCCATGCTCCTGACGAGATTGCTCAACCCGGACGCCGGCGAGATTCGCTTTGAGCAAAGAGATGTATTCTCGCTCGATAAGGCCGGACTTCGAGCGTTCAGAAGGTCGGTTCAGATGGTCTTTCAAGACCCGTTCGCGTCACTTGATCCCAGATTCAAGATAGGTCACACAATAGCGGAAGGAATGATAATCCATCGCCTCGGCAGCAAGCCCGAGCGCGAGCGACGGGTATTTGAGCTGCTTGAACTTGTGGGTCTGCCGACAGAATCTTACTATAAATATCCCCACGAGTTCTCCGGAGGCCAAAGGCAGAGAATCTGCATCGCAAGGGCGCTAGCTGTTGAGCCCAGGCTTATCGTCGCGGATGAGCCCGTCTCCGCCCTCGACGTCTCGGTCCAATCCAAGATACTGAATCTCCTGGCCGATCTGAAGAAAAAGAAGGCCCTAACCTACATTATCATCGCCCACAACCTGAGGATGGTTGCTAAGCTCGCGGAGACGGTCGCGGTTATGTACCTCGGCAGAATAGTCGAGCTCGCGCCCGCCTCAAGCCTCTTTGCGGCTCCCTTCCACCCATATACAAAGCTCCTCTTGCAGTCGATCCCCTCGCTTGGGCTTAAACCCAACGAACAGCCTCTCGTGCCTCAAGCAGAGACGGCGCCCGAAGTCCGAGGCTGCCGATTCCGCAATCGCTGTCCCGAGTCGCTTGCTATTTGCAGCGAAAGCGAGCCCGAGCTTAAGAAGGTGGGCGAAGGGCGCCTCGTCGCGTGTCATCTGTACTAAGCGAGCAGGTACATCCTTCGGCCCATCCGTAAAAATGTGTTGTAATCGCAACGGCGTTTGACTATCTTGAGGGTCTGGGGGCAATCGCTCGTCGGTTTGTTCGCGACGCTTTTTGGGGTAGTCGGCGATGCAATGGACACTTGCTGCATTCATTCAATATCTGTCAACCAGGACGTTGCTGAGATACGCAACGGCGATAGGGCTTCTAGTGCTTGCTCTTGCGATTGCTCAGGCCAGTTTTGGGGCCTTGAGAATGGATGCCTTCAGGGTAAGCGGCATAGACCCCGTTGAGTATTACGTATATCTCCCGTCGTTGTTCTTTGATGGGGACCTCAGCTTTGAGAACGAATACTTACACTTCTCGCGCGAGTTCCTTGTGTCCGGGCACTGGCCAAAGACGGCGTCTGCTCTGCGAGTAAATCCCCGTGGGCCCGGCATGGCCATCGCTCAGACGCCTTTCTATTGCGCGGCCTACGTCATCTTGGCGATCAAGAACCGATCTCTCCCTTTGCCGCAACGCTGCAAGTATATGCCGATTTTCGAACACGCGTGGTACGTCGGGAATATCTTCTGGACAGCGCTCGCGGCCTTCCTACTCGCCTGGTGGTTGAAAAGAGATGTTGGGATTAGGCGCCCGCTTTTAGTGGCGATGTTCTTCCTTTTGTCCACGCCAATTCTCTATTATGCCTTTCCACTCTCCCCGATGTCCCACGGCGTCAGCCTCGCCATCATCTTGTTGATGCTGCTTTGTCTCGGAAAGTGGGAAAGGACGCTCGACGGTATATGGCTTTTCGCCGCCGGATTCTGTCTGGGATTTGCGGTTTCAGTGCACTTGCTGAATGCTGTCTATGTCTTTTTTCTTGCCCCATATCTTTACTTCACACGTCGGCGTCAACGAGAGTTGGCTCATTCCCCCAGTGCGACAAACACGAGGCGGCTGATCAGATACTCGGGGCTAATCTGCCTCGGCGCATTTATTGCCACTTTGCCGCATATTTTGGGCCATAAGCTGCTCTTCGGAGCCATTTTCCTCAATCCATATCGTCCCGATTGCGCCACCGCCCTGTTCTCGATTTTTCCTTCGAACTTCCTGACGGCCTTCAAAGTGGCATTCTCACTGAAGCACGGCTTCATCATCTGGCATCCGATCTTGGGTATTGCGCTAGTGGGCGCGCTCTGGGCTTGGCTACGGGGCAGCACAATAAGGGAACTCTCGATCTCAGGGCTCTCGGTGATTCTCGCGACTTGGGCGCTCCTCAGCGGTTTCGTCAACTGGTGGGCGGGCTGGTCATTCGGGAACCGCCTCTTCATAACCGTCTATCCCTTCTTTGCTCTCGGGATAGGTGTGCTTGTTGACAGCTTTCTGAGGGACAAGCAGCCCTGGAAGGTTCCGGTTCTCCTCTTGCTGGCCGCCGGCTTCATTCTCTGGAACATGCTCTTTTTCATCCAATACAAGCTCGGCATCATACCCCGGGGCGAGGAGATTACATTCTATGAGTACTTCTGGCAAAAACTGATACTGCTTCGCCATCTCGCATCTGGCCATCTGGCCTTGCCGGTTTAGAAAATTGATTTTTGACGCGGGCCAATGTGCAAACTCACCCCGCTCTCCTGACGGCGATTTCCACGAATTGAGGCTGTGAACAGCCCAGAGCAACAGCCAACGCGAGGGGTGTGATATCAGATTGTAGGTGATCCACTAAGATGGGGAGGAAACCACGAATGGATACGAATGCGTGATAGAATCTTCTTCTTCGTGTGTCTTCGTGCCCTTTGTGGTTCCGTAGATTCGAATGACGGCGGCAATACAAATACTGCAGGCATTACCTACAATCTGAGGTCACACCCCAAACCGGACTCGTAACTTGACATGGGCCGCTGCGATCTTGATAGTTATGGCAATCAGGGGCCACTTGGTCGGCCTATAGGAAACCATAGAAGAGAAGGTTAGGTAGTTAGTGGACGAGAACGGCAAGGCAGGTCAAGTTCCCACACGCCACTCTACATCAATCCGCGGCTGGGTTGCGGCAGTTATTCTACTAGTCGTCGCCGTGGTGGTGGGCTATGCGGCCACGTTCTTGCCCTATGACCAGGCCATGTCAACCATTTACACGCGCCCCTGGTTTGCAGCCATATTCGTCGCTTTTGCCGCAGCCCTTGTAATGTACGTCGCCACTTGCCGGCGGCGTTCGGGTCGCGTCGCTCTTCTTCTCATTCATGTTGGCGTTCTCGTGATAATCCTGGGGGGCTTTGTGACCTTTGGATTTGCTATCAGAGGGACTCTTGTGATTGAGGAGGGGAAAAGCGCCGATTCGTTCGCGCTTGACGATCTGAGGCTTTCAGCCACGCTGGGCGGGGAAGAGGCCGCAACCTCGCTCGGGCCTTTTCTGAATGACGAAGACGAGAGCTGCGACCTGGACGCCAGAATGCCCATTGCCTCCGGGAGGATTGTGGTCTCCGCTGAGCGATATGTGCCTAACCCGAAGGAGGTTTTGCCCAGATTATCCCAGCTCAGTGAGGACGGATGCGCCCCCGCCATTGAGCTGACCGTCGAGAGAAACGGCAGGACCGGAAGACTGTCTCTGCTTGCCGATGATCCTATGAGATCGAGAGATTCCTTCGAGGGGCTGGAGTTTGAGTTCATTTTCGTCGCGGATAAGGACAAGTACAGCAGTTTCCTGAGCGGTCTTGCAGCAAATCAAGCGACGGAGGCCGTGACGATACCTCGGCCACCAAGAGAGCGGCTAGTTATCTCATCAGGCGATGCCGCAGAGCAGACAATAGAGCTTGCGCCCGGCGACGCCAAGGTGGGATACACCGCGCGCTTGCGCGGACGAGAGGGCCAAATACGAATACTCCGCTATCTCCCCGACTTCGAGATGGGACCTAACATGCAGGCTCGCTCCAGAAGCAACGAGCCGAACAATCCGGCCATCCAAGTTGAGGCACGAATTGACTCCATAACGAGCACAGTTTGGCTTTTTGGGAAGATAGCGGCATTTCACAAACCATCGCTGCCAGGAGGCATCAGCATCACCTACAGCATTGGCGCATCCGATCAAACGCAATCCAAGCAAGGAGCGACTAAGAGAATAGTCCTTCTCTCCGCGCCTCAAGAGCCCTATGCAGTCATTTCTGGGACTTCGCTTCAAGGACAGGCGAGACTCGGCGAGTCCATCGAGATAGACGGCGACTCAACTGCTCGCGTTATCATTGAGCAGTTTTTCAGCAACGCTCGGGAGACCTTCGAGGTCATTGAGGGCGAGGGTGGTAGAGGCGATATTCCGAAGTGCGTCCGCGTCGCTATCTGGGATGCTTCCGGGAAATTAGTACAGCGGATCTGGGC
Organism: bacterium; assembly: GCA_021160245.1. Classification (GTDB taxonomy): domain Bacteria; phylum B130-G9; class B130-G9; order B130-G9; family B130-G9; genus JAGHCW01. The sequence continues at coordinate 10,756 of JAGHCW010000138.1, forward strand.
GCCGGAGGATACTGAGATAGCCGTGCCCACGCCGCAAGGAGAGATTACGCTCTTGCTCTTCACTCCGAGTCGGCCACTCGGTTTCGAGCTATTTCTTGAGAAGTTCGAGGCGCGAAAGCACCCGGGGAGTAGGATGCCCTCGGCATACATCAGCACGGTTAAGGTGACGGATAAGAGACTGGGAACGGCCATAGACTACACGATAAGCCCAAATCATCCACTCGCTCGTGGGGGCTACAAGCTCTATCAATCTGCATTCGACAAGACTGACGAAGGCGCCTTCGTGTCGATACTCGGCGTCAGTCGAGACCCGGGCGCAACCGGCTTTTACATCGGCTCTATTTGCCTCATCTTGGGCCTATTGCTTCGTTTCTATCTCGGCCATCTGCGAATAGTCAGGATGCAAAAGTGATGAGGCGCCTCGTTTTCGCGTGGGCAATTGGCTTGCTGTTGCTTCTCGTCCTTGTCCTCTACGATATGTACCCTTCAACGGCTCCTATGCCCGAGGGATTCGCATCTTTTGCGGAAGAAGTTGGCGAGGCGAATCAAGAGCTGGGCGTCCTTGCGGTTCAGCACAAGGGGCGATTCAAGCCCGTTGACACATTCGCTCGCGAGAATCTGCTCGAGGTTTTTGGGGAGACTAGCCTCGGACGCCACGCCCCGACGCTTATTGTGCTTGATTGGGCACTTTCTCCCGATGCTTGGCTTGATGCAGCGATCATAAAGATCGAGCCAGCTCTTCGGTCTGAGCTCTTGAGTAGCGGCGAATCTCCGGGAAAAGAGCACATCTCGCCTCATCAGCTGGAAGAGATACTGAGCCATCGCAAAGCCTCGATGTCGATGGCCATGGGCTCGCATCAGGGCCCACTCGCGAGGTCTTGGATGAGGCAGAGAAGAAGGCTGAGCACCTTCAAATCGCTTGCGGAAAACATGAGGCTCTTCCCTCTTGCCGGGCAAGAAGAATGGCAATCGCTTGGCGGCGCGCTCTCGGACGAGCATTCTGCGCTGCATGGCTCATGCAAGATGTTTGCCGAGTCGCTATCTGCGCGCAACGGCGCTCATTTCAGGAAGGCGACCGCAGATCTACTGCAGGTTGTGAGCTCGATTCGGGACAGCTCGTACCCTCCGGCATGGCGCCTGAGGCTTGAACTGCTTTATCAGAGAACACGACCAATCGGCATTTTGACTATTATCTACCTGCTCGCGGCAATCGTATGTGCGATGGGACATTTTGTGCCCTCAAAGAGGGCTCTCAGAGCAGGCGTTATTATGCTTTGGGCGGCGACCATCTTTCACATTCTCGCCCTGACATTGCGCGCCATCTTTGCCGAGAGGGCCATGGCGAGCAACACTTTTGAATATATCATCATGACGACAGTTATGACCTCCATTGCCGGGCTGGTCATGATGCTGAGGAAAAAAGAGGTTATCTACGCGACAATCGCCGCCTCGTTGGTCGGCATTGCCCACGCGGCGACATCGCTCTCGCCCCTTTGGGACAGGATCAGCCCTCTGGCGCCGGTGCTGCAGAGCAAATGGCTGAAGTACCACGTTAGTTCCGCGGCGCCTGCTTACGGTGTCTTGTATCTTGCTTGCGGCATTTCTATTGTGTTCATAATCCTACGCGGTAAGGGGAGTCCAAAACTCACCGCCAACCTGTCTAATGCCAATTTCAAGCTGATTCGGCTGGGCTTTTTTCTACTCACAATTGGGATAATTACCGGGGCAACCTGGGCGGACAAGGCTTGGGGAAGGTATTGGGGATGGGACCCCAAAGAGAGCTGGAGCCTCGTCGCGTGGTGCATATACTGCGCTTTCTTGCATCTTGGCTTCAGCGCTTCAGGCAAGAGTCGCCACATTTTGCTGGCGGTCATTGCTATTGTCGGCTTCATTGCGGTCTTATTCACATTCATAGGCGTGAACTACATCCTAAGCAGCCTGCACAGTTACGGATAAGAGGCGCCAAGAAGGGAGGAACTGCGGAGTGCTCGACTTCATCAACAGGTATCTTCAAGAGATAAGGGAAACGATAAATGAGATGCCAGCCGAGAAGATAAATGAGGTAGTTGACATAATCTTCGAGGCGTACAAGCAGAACAAATGCCTGTTCATCTTCGGCAATGGCGGCAGCGCCGCGACGGCATCCCACGTGGCCTGCGACATGGCAAAGGGGACAGCGATGCCGGATAGGCGGCGGTTCAAAGTGCTTTGCCTCTCCGACAACGTGCCCTTGATCACTGCATGGGCAAATGACACGGACTACCGAAACACATTTGGTGAGCAGCTCAGAAACTTCGTTGAGCCAGGGGATGTGGCCCTGGGCTTAAGCTTCTCGGGGATGTCGCCGAACGTGATCAACGCGTTCAAGACTGCAAACGAGATGGGCGCGACCTCAATTCTCTTCTCGGGGAGAAGCGGCGGCGAGGCGCGAAAGGTTGCGGGGGTGCATATACTTGTTCCGAGCGACCACATGCAGCAGATTGAGGACATCCACGCCATGCTCTGCCACATAATTTTCGTCTCATTCAAGGAGAGAATGGCACAGGTGTCATGCTAGCCTGAATCCACGTCGGCGGGCCAAGAGGCTGAGAGATGCCTCGAAGCTGGCGTTGTGAATGGGCGGGGCGTGTCTCCGCCCATCGGTATATTTGGGCAGACGCAAGGCGTATCACTACATATAGCATATCCCGTGGCTTTGTCGCGGCCATCTCCGTTGAGAAGCGACCTATTGGAAAGCGGCCTAGTCCCCGGTTACGAGTAATGACGCTTGATCGTACTCGCCTCGATAGAAAGCCATCGATTTCTTGCTCTTGAGGCCAATCAGCACTAGATTGCGATAGACGTCATGAGGCAATCTCTTCCGTCTGACATTTGCCTGAATGGCGTTGGTGAGCACGAGTCCTATCTTCTGCGCGGTGTTGCTGGCGAGGGAGAGAATGATGATCGTCCCATTCGGAAGGGCAGTAAGCGACTCGGCAATGGCCCGCTCATCGTGGACACCGAATGTTCTCGATGAGAGCACAGCGCCGCTCGTTGGATTGACAGCGGTTAAGGCCCAGCCATTGCGGGCCATCACCGTCCTCATCCCGTTTACAAAATGGGGTGTTCTGCCATCAGATGATGCGGCGAAGATGGCCTCTATCGCTGTCATTTGGAGCGACTCGTCAAGCTCCTTCAGGCGGCGTCGAAGTGGGATTGGCAACATATCGGCGCCTGTGATGTAGTTCCTCTGCGCGCTGTGATAATCACCGGTGGTGGCTTGGAGAACGGCCTTTGCGAAGTATCCGGAGGCATTTTCCTTGAGCTTGATGCTCTTGGAGTAGGCGTCTATCGCCTCATTGAACATCGAGCACTCGGAGAGCCTTCTACCCAACAGGTTGAAGAAGATGTAGTCGTCAACTCGGATGTTCGGGACTACTTTCGTTACAAAGGGCTCGCTTCCTAGTGGTAATCTTCTTATGAAACGGTAATTTCCGCCGGAAAAGAACTCGCTCAGTGATGAGGCGCATTTGGCAAAATCACCGGCGGCCGCTGGCGCTAGAGCTGAGATGAACTCCGTGAGCCCCGCTCTGATACTCGACTTCTTAGGAATAGCGGCAATAATGCTTCTGCCCAGGTCGGTCTTCTCGATTGCATGGCCCGACTCTGCTCCCTTTGCCCCGATCAAAGCGTATGACCAGCGGAATCTGGACGAGAAGAGGTCTCCTCGCAGTTTTCCCCCCCACGGGTCCAGAGTCACCCCGGAAATCTTGGATACCCATTCAGCCCAGGAGATCTGTTGCGCCGGGCTGTTGTCTGCTCCGAGCGCGGAAAGGGCGGATTCTGTCCATCCTTTGGCTCTATAGGCGCCGTCTCCGAGGACTGATATTGCGACAATTGTGTTCGCAGGTAGCGAATCCACATAGTCTTTGAGCCGCTTCTCAGACCGGCGGTCTGACCCCACCGAGAAGCTCATAGATTCGGCGATAGCGCCGCCGTCGGAGTTCATCCTCGCGAGGTTGTAGCCCGAGGTTAAGTTGGAGACCTGACACGTGTCGATGAATATATCGCCGGCGGAAACTTGATATGAGCCGCTGCTGACACAGGACATCTCAACAGGCGCATCAATCCCAGCCTGGCCTTGCGGCCCTTCACGTACAAGGTCAACCGGACGCAAAGAAATGCTTGATAGAAGGAACTTCTGCATAGGCGCCGCCTCGTCTCTTGACTTTGCCTGCAGAGAATGAAGGTCAAAGATGAGCTTGAGTGTGTGAAGATTTGCATCAAGATGAAGAACCTTGGCAAAATGTTCTTTAGTGGGCTGAAGAGGCAGAATCTCTTCCGGCCGATCATCTAGTAGGAGAGCCAATACGGGCTCAAAGCGTGATTGAATCGCCAAAGGCGTCAATTCAAGTTCTAGGAGATAGTAGCCGGATTGAGCTATGTCCAATGCTAATGAGGCGCCGTCTTGACACGCGATGCCCGGCATCCCCGAGAACACTCCGCTTTCATCTTTTCCCGAGAGCAGGAATGCCCGGCACTTGTTATCCTCGTCCGGAAGGGGAATGCGACCGATCTGTGTATCTAAAGGGCGCTCCGCGGAATCTGTCGGCGCTCTTGATAGCAATGTGGCAAATGAAGAGATGTCATCGAAATCGAGGCCGAGGCGGTCTCGAATAATAGAGATTTGATTGATTGCTATCGTTGAGTTCTTGTCGGGAGGGGCATTCGCCCAAAGGTGCATGATGCTGCCGATATGGCGACTATCGAGGCGCAAGGCGGCCTTGAATGCCTTTTTCGCCTGTCGTGTTTTGCCGGTCATTTCCGCTAGAAGGCCGAGCTCATAATGCGTCCCAGCCTCGTTGCCTTTACCTTTGATGACCTTTTTACTGCCCCGCCACCCGTCCAGAAGGAGCTTCTTCCCCTCAGGAGCACTACCATCAAGCTGCCAAGCACAACGGAGAAAATCCTCAAAATCGTCCAACTGTAACGCAGTGCGCGCCCGACCCAATATAAGGGCCGGCTCGGAATTGGAGAAACAGCTCGCTAGCCGGAATACGTTGTTGGCCCTCTTGATGTCATTTGCGGCCTCAAGTGCCTCCGCAAGGCGCCCAAAAATAGAGCCCACCGCATCTGACATGGGGTCCGCCGCCAGGGCGCTTGCCAGAGCAACCAACGCTTCCTGCTCCATAGAAGCCCGTGCATAATTCAGACCGAGCTTAAGTTCCACTTGTTGGACGTCATCCGATTTTGACAGTAGCGGAAGCACCCGCTTATAGGCAGATATCGCCTGGCTCGATTTGTCCTGTGCAGCATACAAATCACCGAGTCGCTCAAGCAATTCGCCGTCGGCCGGGCCATTCTCGGCTTTTGCGCTCAGAAGAGTCGTGGCCTCATTCAATTTGCCGCACTGCTCAAGAACATTCGCAAGCTCGAGGATGTCCTTCTTATTTTCAGGCAGTAAATCCCCCCAAAGTGAGGTTCCTATCAGCCGATCAACCTTGACTAGTCGCTCCCATATCTGAGGCGCGCCTGCCTTAATAGCCTTTTTATAGAGCTTCTGCGCGCCGTCGCTATCGGCAGAGGCCATCAACTGGTTTGCCTTCTGTGCCCAAAGCGTGGCAATTCTGAATCGGTCGAATGTCGAGGAGACCGTTGGGTCTGATGGATTGTCCGCGCCTATAAGGACCACCTCGGTTACGGGAAGGTCCGGGCGCAGGGCGGTGGCCTTATCAATGGTCTGGAACCATATAGCGTCGATCTTCTCCCAGACATCACGCTGCTCACGGTCTATTAGGACTGGTGCGCCTGGGATTGTGAGCTGGAATTCCGCACTTACAACAGCGAGCTTCCCGTCGCGGCCTATTGTGACCGACTCGATTGTGTAATTCGTTATGACAGGGCCTGCAAAGCCCAGGTGTTTGCCGGTTGTCATTGACAGACGATAACGCTCTCTCAGTTCAGGGGACATCATTGAAATGAGCTTTTGTGTGTCACCTTTGACCTTGGCGTCCCAGTATTCTTCGGCCCTTTCATACAGGTCAAGTGCGGCCCGGAAGCTATCCTCATCTTCCACGCCGACAACCGCAACGAGTCGGCTGCAATAAACCGACAGCAACAGAGCAAAGAAAAGAGAGATTAGTTGAGCTAACTTAGGAAAGGAAGTTCGCATACTACTGCTCCTCGATCGGTGTTAGGAGTTGGGAAGATTGCCTCGGGCTTGGCCACTTGCGTCCTAGTTGCCCTGGTTTGAGCTCTGGTCTTCAGATTTCTTGGCCGGCTCATACTTTGGCGTCCATTCAGGGGGAAGGTCGCTTGCGACCCTTTCGATTTCCTCAATCAGTGCTTCTGGAGGATCTAGTCTCAGCGCGGACTCGAGGTCTGCCTTCACGGAAGCCATGTCTCCATTCGCTTTATGAATCTGCGCACGATGAATGCGAATCGCCGCCTCGCTCAGCTTGTCACCTTTGGGGATGCAGTCAAAAGCTTCATTCGCGTATTTCATTGCGCTTTCAAGGTCGCCTTGTAGTCGCTTGAGAAAGGACATTTGGTCTAGCAACCGGGGCCTCTGGGAAGAGTCGGCGAATGAAAGAGCCTTCTCCACGACTGACTCAGCCTCATCCAGACCTTCCTTCCGCTCAATTGCAAGGGAGGCCAGCCCGATATAGGCATTCATGTAACGCGGGGCAGTCTCAATACACTTTCTGTATATCTCCGTTGACCGGTCAGACTTCCCGATCGAGGTGTAAAACGTCGCGACCTTGTTCATCAATGCGGCGTTGACGGGGTCCAATGCCATCGCTTTTTCAAAGTCCTTGGCGGCTTGCTCATTTTTCTCCAATCGCTCATTAAGCAGGCCAAACCTATAGTAAACCTCCGAATCGTCAGGGAATTGTTCCTTTGCCTTCAGCGCAATGACTCTAGCTTTTGGGGAATCGCCCTGCAAGAAATAGACATCGAATAGCCCAAGAAAGGACTTCTTGCGGATCGAGTCGTCCGGGGGCATCATCTCGACAAGTCTTTTATAGAACTGTTCCGCCTCGTCAAGCTTCACAAGCTGCGTGCATATTGAGGCATTATTGAGTAAAATTCCGGGGTCGTTCGGCGAGAGCTCCAGCGCTCTCTTGGACGCTACGAGGGCCTTCTCGATCTGGCGAACAGACATATAGACCGCAGATAGATAACTCCACGCTTTTGCATCGTCTGGCTTGATTTCCGTCAACTGCTTCCAAAGCGGCATTGCCTCATTCATTCGCTTCTGCCGAAGGTAGAGGATCGCGAGATTCCGTATCGCCTTGGAGAAATCAGGCTTGAGGCGCAGAGCCTCTTTGATTTCCCTTTCACCCATGTCATCCTCGCCCTTTAGAAGGTAGGCGAACCCAAGACCGTTATGGGCTTCGGCGTAGTTGGGGTCCACTTCGATGGCTTTATTGAATAGTGCAATGGCCTCGTCGGTTCTCCCCTGTTTGCCAAGCTGGCGTCCCTTTTCGTACTGCTTGCGAGCTTCCTGCGAATCCGCGCAGCCAATAAGTGTCAGCAAGAGAAGGGCGAGAAGAATTACTGGTGTGGACGCTATTGCCCTGTTTGATATAGCTCGATTCAAACCAATTTCCCCCGAGATCAAAAAAATGCCCGACTGAATAGCCGGGCACAAACCCATGAAGACTACGCAAAGAAATCAGTTGGACTAGAATCCACCGTCCTGGCGATAAGCTGGCACCGCATAACCTGTTGAAGTCATCTCGTTATAGATAACGAGATATGGGTGCAAATAGCCACCATCCTGAACACGGAACAGCACTGAACCGTAACCGGCTGTGGTGGGAATCCAGACTGGAACTGTTGCGACTGTGGAGAACATAAGCTGCTCGCCGGCGCGGATATTGTACATATCACCAGTAGTATCCGAGCACGGGCGGCCGCCGTCATCCATGAAGCGCAGATACAGAATGTCATTAGTCTCCTCAGAACCGTTCACGAAGACCAGAAGACTGTACCAATTACCACCGCTCTGCCAATACGGGAAAATGCCCCTTCCGCCGGCGTCATCCCAGTCAGCAAATGCCAAGCTTCCGAGAAGCAGCAATCCAACTGTAAGAACCAAAATCTTCTTCATATATCGATTCACCTCCTTTCCCTGAACACTTCAAATTTTACAACTTGCAGAGGTAAAACCTCCGTGTTTAATCGTTCTCAATGACCCCAATCGACGGAGTCTATATATTGCACATGCAATAGTTGGTAATATAACCTATCACTAAAGGGTGTGTCAAGCCTTTTCTAGCACCACCTTTTGCTGTTTTGTAATCATCTCTTAACTGAATATACGCAAGATAGGTGCCAATTGTCAAGCTGCATACAGAGAAACCGCCGAGCATGACCCTTAGTGTGCCTATATAGCCGCCTAAAGGACGAGCCCCGACCGTCTGCGAAAAAAATAATGCCAAATAGCATCCTGAACTTGAAGATGAAATGCAGCGATTTTGTCCCAAATGGGCCAACTTGGCCCACACAATTGTCCCATTTGGGACAAAATCGCACCCAGAGAAGCCACAATACAATGGATGTTTTCCTGGCCCGGCCGAGAATATCATGCTCATCTGTCGCAATTATCGCATCGTGGCGAAGGCGAGCCCGCCTCGGCCGACTGCTAGTTATCGTATTCATCTTTGAAAAGGTCCACATCTGATCTGTAAGCATCGGCATTTTGAAGCAATAATCTTAGCTGATCAGCACAATAAATACAGCCCAGGTCATTTCTGTACAATATCTTTCCGTGCAAATTAAGCCTTGAGAGTCCGAGCTGGCTCGCCCTCTGCAACAGGTCATTATCAGAAACTTGGTCAGCTGCCGACATTGAGGCAAATGGATTGGGAAGAAGCATTGTTGTCTTTTTAGAACGACTTGGACCAAGCGGCCGGTAGTGCTTCACACACGTTGTGTGAGTTGTTGAGATGAGAAATAAGGTAACCAGACAAACAAGCGACATTCGATTATCCATAAATAGCTTGGCCTTTCACCTTGATCTTGAGCTCTTTTCGCACTTAGACTAAAGGAGCATAATTGTACAAGTAGGATAAGCAGAAGAACTTGCGTAGTCGAGAGTTTTCCTATGGCGATGACATTCCAAGGGATTCGATGATGAAGCGAGATTGCATTGCACATGTTGTATGTCTAATCGTCGCTCTTGCCAGCCTAGCCGTATGTTGCACCGAGGCCGATTGCGCCGCAAGCGCACCCGATATCTATAAGACCGCCACCGGCGCGATGAGAGACGAGCTGTGGGATTTCGCTGGGCGTGAGTTTGAGACATTGTTAAAAGCATACCCGAAGGCGAAACAGGCGGAATCATCCACGTACTATCTAGGGTTCTGCGACTTTCAGAGAAAACACTACAAGACAGGCGCTCATCATCTAGACTCTTATCTGTCGCGCTGGCCGAAAGCCGAATTTGCTCGAGAGTCCAAATTCTATCTTGGGCGTTGCCTGCTCGAGATTGGTCAGCCTGAAAGAGCGAAACTGCTGTTTGAGAATGTCGCTTCAACTAAGCATGAGTTGCGGATTGCCGCCACATTCTGGCTGGGCCGGGCGCACCTCACGTTGGGACACTTTGCTGAGTCGCGCGACCTGTTCGCTCTAGTCGTTCAGTCAAAGGACCCGGCATATTCGGAGACAGCGGTTTATGAACTGGCGCGGGCAGATTCTGAGGGAAAGAATTATCTGAAGTCCATTAAGACCGCATTGCGCCTCGTCCAGACTAGTAAGGACAAGGAGGTGTTGACGCAGACGCGTCTTCTGCTGGCGATAAATCACTTTCATATAGAGAAATTCCATCTGGCGATCTCATACGCGCGCAAGGTGATTGATGTCGTTGACGAGGGCGAAGAAAGATGGAAGAGGGCCATTGTCGTGCTCGCAGAAAGCTATCGACTCTCAGGGCAGCATGAAGAGGCCTTCGCCGCCTTTGGCCAGTATCTCAAAGTCGCAGCAGCTGATGACGCGGCTGGCTGGGCGGCAGAGCGAGCCACAAGAAGCCTCATCTCCTCCGAGAAATATGACGAGGCTCAAGCATTCTTGGCGCACTGGAAAAACAAGCTCGCGGAAGAGACCATCTGCGAATTGGCGTTTGCTCTCGCCGATCATCAACGCGCTCTTGGGAGAACGACCGAGTCGATGGACGCCTTACGGTTGGCATACGGGGCTATGTCTTCAAGGAAGTTCAAGCTTTCGACGGGATTGAGGCTTGCCGACGCATATTTCAAGTCCGCAGATTACGCCAAGGTACTGTTAGTTCTGAAGCCGCTCTTGCCGTCCGGCTCGCTGGTTGAGGATAAAGACCTCATCGTCTCCGCGCTGCTGCTAGTCGGAATGTCCGATGAAGCCCTCAATGGCTTGGCTGATGCAGAGAGGGCCTACCGCCTCATACTGAGTTTGGAGCCAAGTCGCGAGCAGGCTGAGCTAGCTAGCAGCAGATTGATTGAGGTGCTTCTTCGTCGAAACAACATTGATAGCGCTATCGTGGAACTTGACGCGATCAAAAGACTCTCCGGGACAACAGCTGACTACGCGAAATTGGCCGCGCAAATCGTGGATTATCTATCCAAGCGAAACCTAAACCAGCGAGCTGTTGCCTCGGCAAAGGAATATGTTCAGAAGCTCTCATCAAGTCTCGTAGGCAGCGGGAAACAGAGCGGAGAGCATCTGCGAGCGTTTCTTCGCAGATTGTCCGAATCTAATCGGTGCCTCGTGCTTCAACAGCTCGTGGAAACCTTGAAGCCCGAGCCCCAACATTCCGCCAGGGCCGAAGTTCTGCTGTCTGCCGCCGAATGCTACTTCGGCCTTCACGAGTATGCTAGCGCAAGCACGGTCTATTCCGAAGTCATCGATGAATACCGCAATACTCCGCAGGCCGCCGTCGCTCTTGGCAGGCTGGGAACCATCGCCTTTGAGGCGGGGAACTATGCTGAGTCGCTCGAGGTCTTCGAAAAGGCTCGCGAGGGGGTCGATGAGGCGCCGTTCGGCATAGTCTATATGATTGCGGAGTCGCTTTTTAGGCTGGGTAAGCTGCCGGAGGCTCTCGCGGAATACGAGGCCCTGATTAAGATGCCAGATTGCCGGAAGCAGGTTCTTCAAAACGCCATCTTGAAGGGGGCGATCATCTGCGAGGAACTCGGGATGCTCGCAAAGGCCCGTGAGGGATTCAAGGCCTGCGCATCGATGGATTTCGACAAGACAGCTGCCTCAATTGCAAAAAAGCGGCTGGCTCGATTGGGCGACTGATCTGACGAAAGCTAAGGAACGAGATAATGGTAGCCTAAATCCACAATACCAGTATCGAGGAGGCCACCTACCTGGGTGGTCCTATCGCTCAAGCCGGCATCCACAGATGATTTACTCCCGGCATCTATACAAGGGCTCTCCGCGGCAAGGTAGTATCCTCCGAATGGCCCGGTCCTGAATTTGGGGTTTTCTGAGAAGTTGCCCTCGCCTTCGGGCATATCGTTCTCGACGTCGCAGTAGGTTACTGTCGCCTCGTCCCACACGTTGCTCTCGTTCGCCCAGAAGATGCAGTCGGTGATTGTTGGCAACGGCCCATAGCGCCAGCGGCAATTGATTCCACCGCCGCCCGAAGTAGCAGAGTTCTGACTGATCGTGCAGTTGTCAATCGAGGCAGTCGAATCCTCACACCAGAGGGCGCCACCAGTATCGCCCGCTGAGTTGCCAGTAATCGTGCAGTTCCGTATGGTCGGGGAGCCTCGGAACCAGCAAATCCCACCGCCCCATCGGGCAGCATTCTGCTCGATCGTGCAGTTTTCGATTATCGCCGAGGTGTCCGCACAGTAAATGCCTCCACCGGTATAGTATTCTGCTGAATTGGCACTAATCGTGCAGTTCTTTATAGTCGGTGAGCCATACCAGCAGTAGATTCCTCCTCCGCTGCCATATTCAATGTTGTCGCTGTAGTTGTTGTTGATGATGCAGTTCTGAATCATCGCCGAGGAGTTCTTGCAGTAGATTCCCCCCCCGCCGATTCTTGAAGCCGCCGAGTTTCCAGTGATCGTGCAATTCCTGATCGTCGGCGAAGAATCCTTACAGTTAATACCACCGCCCTCTTCATCCGTCCGTCCATTTGTGATCGTGAACCCGTCAATTGTGGAGTCATCTGCGCCCACCACGACGTGGCCATCTGAACCGCCGTCAATTATGGTCTCGTTCAGCTCCATGTCCCGTTCCCAGTTCTGAGCAGAGTACCCGCCGTAAAGGTCAACAAAGGACCTCATCTCGATATTCTCTTCATAGATTCCTGCCGCGACGCATATAGTCTTCGGATTCCCAGGCACAGCAATTGTTTGCTCAAGGGCATAAGTGAGGCTCTTCCAGGGATTGCTCTGCGAGCCGTCGCCGGTGAGGTCCGAGCCGTCTGTGCTCACATAGAAGTCTGCATCATCATGGGACTCAAAGCTGAACCGGGCAGAACTGATCTCTCCAATAACGTCCTGGGTGTCCGGCTCGGTTACCGCGGCAAACCAGAAGTAGTCCCCAGCCGGGAAGTCATCGGCAAAGGTGTGATTGAAGACGTTGACATCTCCCGATGACCATCCCTGAGAGAGCGGGAAATGGCTGAGATAGGGACGCCAGCTCTGATCCAGCCAGGGAAGGAAGAAGAGCGGGGAACCGGCCCAATCAGGGCAGCCAACACCAAGATAGACATCAACTGTCGCTTCCGGTTCCGGGTTCGCCAGACTGGCCATTACCTCCATCTGGTCGCCTGCCCTGTAGACGCCCTGATTGGTGAAAACAGAAATTGGGATCAGCGGCTCCTGAGCCAAAGCAAGAGAACCCATTCCCACAAGAACCAATCCAACTGCCAAAATCATAAATCTCTTCATTTCCCCTCCCACTGTTGCGATTTTGCGAGTGTCCAGATTGCCAAACAACGGCTTAATCACACCCCTTCGTTCAAGATCAAAGCCGAAAGTAAGATGCCTGCGCCGGGGGAGATAAGGCCCCCTCGATTCTATACCCTCCCCCCAGATATGCTGCTCTCTGAGAAACCTCTAACAAGAATGACTAGAGCATTCCCCCCTTATATAAATCAGCCTGCACGAAAGAGGTGGAAAACGCTCTTCGACTCTGCGGGAAACAAGGCAAAGCCCCGAATTCCCAGCAGGGCGAAGAGTCAAAGTCGGTGACGCTCAAAAGGTCTAGAACCCGTGCTCCTGATTGAAGACTGGAACATCGGAACCTGTGGAGGTCAACTCATTGTAGATCAAAGCATATACTTGGATGGGAGCGCCATTCTCAAGGCGGAACTTTATGTATCCGCAACTTGCCGTTAAGAGCATGGGATAGCCTATGCCCTCCTTTGAGCAAATCAATAGCTGCTCGCTTGGCCTGATGCTGAACATGTCTGCAAAGACAGAGGAGCAAAAGTTCCCTTGCCTATCGCAGAACCGCACGTAGATTAACTCATAATCCGATTCAGACCCGTTAACAAAAACCAGAAACGTGTACCAATCCTCAGCCGCCTGCCAATAGGGAACCAAGCCTCTCACAGCCGCGTCTTCCCATGTAGCAAGCGAGACTCCGGATAGCATGAGAAATACTATAGTTAGCATGACTAGCTTTCTCATCTACTCCATACCTCCTGTTGCGGTATTATGGCTTCAAGCATCGGAACAATCGTAAGCTGCAATTTTTGCTAATCTCCATGGGTAAAAGTACCCTTATTGGGAATTATAAAGCACCAGATGCGGAATGTCCACTATCAATATAGTGGGATTAAACGCGTTGTGCCGGAAAACCTGCTCTGATACATTCCTGCCCATGTCATCTGAACAACACATTGCGTCGGCAATTGCAGAGCTTGGCCTTTCCATTCACGAATCTAGGGTCTCGCGCCTCGCCCATTTCGTGGACTTGTTGCTCGAATACAACAAGAGAACATCCTTGACAGCTCTAAAAACGGGCGAGGAGGTTGTCAGGAACCTGTTGGCCGATTCGCTTGCCGCTTCAATGGCTATGGGATTCGATTTGTCGCGGGAGTGCTTGGATTTGGGAGCAGGAGGTGGTTTTCCATCGATAGTTCTTTCGATAGCCTTCGATGGCAAGGCGTGGGTGGCAGTGGAGCGGAACAAGAGAAAAGCGGCGTATCTTAAGGCAGTAGCCCGTTCCCTCGCGATAGAAAGATATACTGTAATGCCGAGCGATCTCTGCCAAATCGCATACTCACAGGAGATGACACAGCGATTTCACCTTGTGACTATACGCGGAGTGCGACTCGACACCAAAATCATCCGAGCAATCAAATCGGTCGCCGCTCCGGGCGCCTCAATCATTCGCTATGGCCACGGCGTCGATGAGTCGCTGCTAAGGGTTTACTGTGGCGCGAGGTGCGAATCCCAAGGGGAGAAATCGATCTCAGCTGAGGCGATGGGGAGGCGCATTCGGATCGAGCATGATGGTTATGATGAGTTTGGGGGCGATATCGAGGCTTGATGTTTCACGTGAAACATACATGTCCAGCAGCCCTTTCTCAACATCCTCTTCATAGAATCTGATCTGCATCTCACCATTGCACCTTCGCGTCGCGTTTGCTACATTCTAAAAATGTCAGCTTTGTGCGTCGCTGTCGGACGTTAAGGCACCCAGCAGACACCGGAATAATGGCCGGCCCATAGCACGGTTGATTTGGAATCGGGCGCGTCGCTAATCGACCGGTCGCTTGGTTGCATGTAGAATATTTGCGCTCATAAGGGAGCTTAGCGGTGACATATATAGTCGCGATCGTCAACCAGAAGGGCGGTGTGGGGAAAACGACAACAGCCGTTAATTTAGCCGCCGGCCTCGCCCTTGCCAACAAAACGCCGCTTCTTATCGACATGGACCCCCAAGCGAACGCGACCATGACACTCGGTCTGGTTCCAGAGAGCCTTGAGTTCACAGTCTATGACGCCCTCATTAAGACTAAAACCACATCAAAAGCAATCACACTAACCGAGATTGAAAACCTATCCATTCTACCCGCAAATTCCGACCTCGTCGCCGCCGATCTCCAGCTAGCATCGGATAAAAGACGCGTATTTCGCCTATCGAAGGCCCTTGCCACCGTGCGAGACCAATTCACACACATCATCATCGACAGCCCGCCGTCGCTTGGCCTTCTTACAGTCAATTCCATCTGCGCCTCGGATAGCATCCTGATCCCCCTGCAATGTGAGTACTACGCGCTTGAGGGCCTATCTAGAACGCTTGAGGCGCTTCAGACATTCAGGAAGCGACTCGGGCTTGACCTCAGCATCGCCGGAATGCTGCTTACTATGATGGACTCCCGGACAAAGCTCTCCGCGGAAGTCGCCTCAGAGGTCCGCAGACACTTCCCTGATAAGGTCTTCTCGACCATAATCCCCAGGAATGTCCGGGTAGCAGAGTCGCCCGGCCATGGGAAACCAGTTATCACCTACGACGTCGCATCCAGAGGGTCAAGAGCATTTCTAAGTCTAACAAAGGAGTTCTTGGAACATGAGCGAAAAGAAGAGACTAGGTCGAGGGCTAGACGCAATCTTGGGCGAGTCGTCTAATCCAGGTGAGGCGCAGCCCACCGTCATTGAGATTGACCTCGACCTCATCACGCCCAACAAGCAACAGCCGAGGCAGCGATTTGATGGAGATGAGCTCTCGACGCTGGCTCAATCAATAAGGCAAAGCGGCGTCATTCAGCCGATTCTGCTGAGAAGAATGGCCGATGGCTATGAGATCATCGTCGGGGAACGTCGCTGGAGAGCGGCTCAATCTGCCGGCCTCGCTAGAATACCGGCAATAGTCCGCGACCTATCCGATTCTCAGATGCTGTCCACCGCCCTGATCGAGAACGTTCAGCGGGCAGACTTGAATTCCTTGGAGATAGCAATCGCTTATGAGAGACTCGTTACAGACGCCGGACTCTCTCATGCTCAAGTGGCCAAGTTCGTCGGAGTCACTAGAAGCTCGGTCACGAACTACCTAAGGCTCTTAAGCCTGCCGGAGAGCATCAAGAGCGATCTGCTCGATGAAAAGCTCTCAATGGGGCATGCACGCGCCCTTCTTGCGCTTGATAGTGCCAGGAAGCAACGCGCGCTGGCCGATATGATCATAGCTCGGGACCTTTCCGTCCGTCAGACGGAGAAGCTCGTGCGAAATATGACCACTCCAACGCCGGTGGCCCCGCCCAAGCCAACTCCTGAGCTTGACGCCATCCGGGATGAACTCCGCGGCCTGCTGGGCACAAAGGTCGCCATCACTGGCACCAGAAAGGGCGCCGGCAGAATCCAGATTGAATACTACTCTCATCAAGACCTCGAAAGGCTTCTATTAATCCTGAGGGGAGAGTAACATGGCCTCCGCGGCCAAGACCGCGCTCAGCGCCTACCTGGGCAGAGGAACAAAATTCAAGGGCGAGCTTCGTTTCTCCGGCATTCTCCGAATCGACGGTATCCTCGAGGGCCAAATCCTTTCCGAAGGCACTCTTTCCATTGGCGAAAGTGGCGTGGTCAAGGGCGAGATCAAGGTCGGAGAGCTTCTCATAAGCGGAGTAGCCGACGGCGTGATTGAAGCGACAAGATTAATCGACGTGGCGGGATCCGGCAAGCTCTTCGGCAGACTTCTCGCCCCATCCATTCACATCGCGGAGGGCGTAGTCCTCCAGGCTGAAGTCCGCGTCGGGGCGCCAGACAGGAAGCCGTTCCAGTGAAGCCATCGACACCCCGGAACAGGAAACGAATAAGAGAAGATCGATGAGCCACAGATTCAGCATAGCCGCCATCATCGTAAGGTATGCGAAAGACTCCAAGATCGCGGATTGCCTCGCCTCGTTGAGGTCGTCCACAAGACCCCCTGACGAGGTATGCGTTATCGACAATCGCCCCTCTGACGGGCTAATCGACGCCATGCGCAGCCAGTTCCCGCAAATGAATGTCTTTGGCCAGAAGCACAATATCGGATTTGCCGCCGGCTGCAACGAGGGCATTCGACGGACGCAATCTGACTTGCTGCTAATCCTCAATGATGACAGCTATCTTCATCGGGAATGCATCGAGCGGCTTGCCAGGGAGTTCGATGACACCCCCAGGCTTGCTGCCTGCCAGCCCAAGATACTCGCGGCGGCTGACCATGAGATGTTTGAATACGCCGGCTGCTCGGGCGGATTTCTGGATATGTTCGGCGTCCCTTTCCTTCGCGGTCGGATACTCGACACAGTGGAGCGAGATTGCGGCCAGTATGGGGACGTGCGAGAGATACTCTGGGCTTCCGGAGCCGCTTTTATGATGAGTCGCTCCGTGCTTTCTGACGTCGGCCTCTTTGATGAGGTGTTCTTTGCACACATGGAGGAGATCGATCTGTGCTGGCGCATGCATCTTATGGCCTATCTTGTTAAGGTCATACCTGATGCGGTCGCATACCATTTTGGAGGCGGAACACTCGCTTATGAGAGTCCGCTTAAGACGTTCTTCAATTACAGGAACAACTGGCGCATGTTGCTGAAGAACTTCTCCCTCTGGCCCCTGGTTGTCGTGATACCCGCGAGGCTCGCATTGGACCTCTGCA
>JAGHCW010000029.1 GCA_021160245.1 bacterium
ATTGCATGCGCGACATAACGGTCGAGAACGTATGCGAGGCCATCGGCAGCGTGCTAGGAAAGCCAAGTCAGAACGCCGGGCGCCGCGGGGATTCTTAGCAGCTCGGCGGATTGAGCCCTCCATTTGGATTTGACAACATCGAGCGGCCAAGTTAGGTTCAAAAGGCTGCCAAAGACGGCAATTACTGATCAGCATGATTCCGATGCGAAGGTCTCAACGAGGCGATGAAGAAACGATGAAAAAACGCGACATTGTTCTGACGATAATCTGCCTCTTCGTGTTCATCTATACATCTGTCTGGGTTCATGTCTATCTCAGGTCCCGGACGGAGTGCTTACGCGGAGTGGAGCTCGAATCCAAGATAGCGGAGAGCTATTTGCCGTATGCGAAGATCATCCCCCGAAAGCAGGGGGGCCTGCTGGCGGAAGGCGAGGCGGAGCAGTTCGACAAGGCCCAATATGACTACTACCAGAGCGTAACAAAGGTGATAACTGCGCTTGATAACTGCCTGCACGCCTACACTCCGTTCAATAAGTACCTGCCTCGGGCGGCGGAGGCGCTATATGGGCTCGGGTATGACTGTTTCAACAAGAATGAGTTTCACCTGGCGCTTTCGGCGTATCGGACGATTAGAATCTCGCCCGACCCGGAGTGGGTTGCCAAGGCCGACGAGATGATCAAGCAAACCTATACTAAGATGGAGCTGCTCAAGTCCCGCAAGATGAAGGGCAAGACAAAGAGATAGCCCGAAAGAGCATCTGGCGCTAAGGTAATCCGGAGCGGGTTATCCGGAAAACTGCTCGAAGTATGCCGTGCGAAATTGCCCGGCAGACTTGGCTACTTTATCATCTCTATTATCTCTTCCGCAGCCGCTCTACGGTTCTTTACACCCGTAATGGGTCTGCCTATGACGATGTAGTCTGCGCCGAGCTCGACCGCCCTTTGTGGCGTTATCGTTCTCTTCTGATCGTCATCTGATACGGCGGGCCTTATACCCGGCACAAGGACTTTCAGAGTATCGCCAAATCGCTGTTTTATAGCCTCGAGCTCCTGGCCGGATGCGACAACGCCATCGAGGCCGGCGCGTTTGGCGAGCTCACACAGATGCAGAACCTGTTCGTTGACAGAGCGCGTGCAGCCGAGGTCTTCAGATAGTATGGTCTCATCGACGCTAGTCAGGAGCGTAACACCCATAAGCTCTGGCTTGTGTGGATTGTCTCCCCAGGCTTTTTTGACGGCCTCCGCTGCCTGACGCATCATCTCGAGGCCGCCTTGAGTGTGAAGTGTCATAATCCTAACGCCCATCTCTGAGAGGTTCACGCAAGCCTTCGCAATGACCGATGGAATATCATGAAACTTCAGGTCAACAAAGATGTTCAAGCCGTTTGTTATGAGGCGGTTTGGGAGCGATGCTCCGCAGCTTGTGAAGAGGGCGCTGCCTATTTTGAAGGATGAGATTAGACCAGAGAGCTCGTCAACAATCGAGAGCGCCTCGCCCTCGGTGTCGGTATCGAGCGCCACGAAGAGTTTTGATGTGTCCATTTTTGGGTTCCTAGTTTTGGGGTTGTAGATTGTCGGCTAGAATCTCAAGGTCGGGAGCTCTGTAATTGACCTATTTGGAGTCCACATGGCCCAGCAATTCATAATGCTTCATTTTCGTTCGGAGTTGTTTTCTGGTCATCTTGAGGAACTGGGCTGTTGTCGTCTGGTTCCATCTGTTCTTCTCAAGCGCCTTGAGGATAATCGCCTTTTCCAGCTCTCTCAGGTTGAGGCCCGCGCTTGGCACATCAGGCAGCAAGGCCTCGGGCGCGGCCCTAGATATGATTGACCTTCTGATGTTCTCTGGGACGATTCTATCTGAAGAGCACATCACGACCGCCCGTTCTATATCGTTCTCTAGCTCCCGAATGTTGCCCGGCCAGTCGTATCGAAGAAGAGCTTTTGTCACCTCAGGGTCAAAAGATTTGATCCCCTTGTTGTTCTCTTTTGAGTATTTTCGCATGAAATGTCGGGCAAGAAGCGGAATATCGCTCTTCCTTTCGCGAAGAGGCGGCAGCTTTATCTTGATTACGTTAAGCCTATAGTAAAGGTCTTCGCGGAAATGTCCAGCCCCGACGAGATCTTCCAGGTTCTTCTGGGTTGATGTTACAACCCGAATATCTACTTTTATCTCCTCATTGCCTCCGATTCTCTCAAAAGACCGCTCCTGCAAAACGCGCAAGAGCTTCGACTGCACGGCGGAACTTATGCTGGTTATTTCGTCAAGAAAAAGCGTGCCTGTATCCGCCAGCTCAAACTTTCCCTTCTCACGTCGATGCGCGCCGGTGTAGGAGCCTTTCTCGTGACCGAATAGCTCATTCTCGAGCAATGTCTCGGGAATTGCAGAGCAGTTAACCGCTACGAACGGGCCCTTCTTTCGAAAACTCTCAAAGTGCAGCGATTTCGCCACCAGCTCTTTGCCCGTTCCGCTTTCGCCCTCAATAAGAATCGTGGCGCGTGTATCAGCGACTCGCATGACAGTATCGAAGACCTGCCGCATTTCAGGCGATTTGCCTATCATGCCAGCGAATGATGAAGAGCTAGCCTTAGGCTCCTTCGACCTGACAAGGGCTCGCTCCTGAATTGCTCGGTCGATCAGAAGGCACATCTCGCCGTAATCCACCGGCTTGGTCAAGTAGTCATAGGCGCCCTGTTTCATCGCCTCGACTGCCATCTCTATGCTGCCATAAGCCGTCATCATGATGACCGGCAGGTTGGGGAATTTCTCCTTTGCCTCCGACAGAAGGTGCATTCCGCTTTTTCCCGGCAGCATGTAGTCCGAGAGCAGCACGTCCACATTTTCGGTTGTGAGCCGCTGCATTGCTTCCTCGGCGGTCAGACTGGTTAGAACGTCGTGGTCGTGCTTCTTTAGCCGCGCAGAGAGGACCTTAAGTATGTTGGGTTCATCATCAACAACGAGAACTATACCCACCTTGAAATATCCTCTCGGGGCCTACGAACCATTATCTGAGACCTTAAGTAAAATGCACATTGCGCCGGACAACATCAAACTGTAAGATTCCGCAGACGCAAGAGATGTCTAGCCGTCCCAATCCCTGACTATGTTTTCTTTTCTGATATCCGCGAACTCGTCTTCATCTTCTTCCGGTCCAGGCTGCTTCTCGCCGTCTAGCGAAATCTGCTCCGACGAGAGCGATTCGCCTTCTGGAAGTTTGGCTTTTGAGGCGCCTTCTTCGGTCTCGGCGTTTCCGGGCCAGAACGATTCTGGTTGCGACTCGTCTCCGGCGGCGAGCTTTGCCTTCTTTTTGCCCGCGAGCTTTTCCAGCTTGAAAAGCTCAAGGTCAAGCGCGCGGCGTTCTTTCTCCAGGTCCTTCTGTTTTGCGATGAGTTTGCTAATCGGCCACAGCATTAGAAGGACGAGGATGCCGATAACTGCAACGATGATCGGCATGAGTGCATCAGGATTGAATGCAACAGTTTCTATCCAGTTTTCCAAACCGCAATCTCCCCGTAGGCGGATCAAGCATTATTGTAGTACTGATAAATGATTGCCCAAGACCATTACTTAAGTCAAGCACGAAGCGCGAGAGCATTCCATTACAAGAGGCTGTTTGATGAGTCGAATCTGGGGTCGTGTAGGGGCGGGGCTTGTCTCCGCCCATCTATATATTTGGGCAGACGCAAGGCCTGCCCCTACATGTTGCATACCGTGATCGATCTTCCCGTGCCTCTCTGGCATGCCCAATCCACCCTTAAAGGGTCATATCTCGAGCTTCTGGGCCCTATTTGACTCGGCCTGTCTAGTTCACGGAACCTTTGCATGTTTGATGTGTTCGATTTAGAAGAATGGAGAGGCAGTTGAAGTACATAAGAATCTGACCCTTTGCGGTTGTATTTTGTGAATTGTGGTGTTTAGTATGCGGCGGCGCTTCGGCACGTGACCGGAGGCCATCACGATAATCTAAAAAAAGAGGTGTAGGACGATGAAGATGGGGCTTGCAACACCCAGCTACAACGTCGAGTATCAGATCAATCCAGCGCAGGACACGCTTCGCGATCTAGCGATTAAGCATGCCCCCTGCATGGTCAAGACGGCGTATGACAACCTTGATAAGATCACGCGGCTCAAAGCGCGCCTCGCCGCGAAGACCTACATTATAGGTCCTGCGAGTGAGGCGTCCAAGTGGTCAGGCAAGACCATTGAGCGCGACAGGGCTGAGAAGCTGATCGCGCATCAGAAGAAGTACATCGAGGACAGCGGACATCTGATTCAGGTTGACGGATATCAGGGGCTTGCAGAGCACGCTATCCCTGTACAGTGGCTCTTCACACTCGATGCGAGCAATCTGGCCGCGATGCAACAGACCCTCAGCTTCCCGCGCTCAGGAGTGGAGACCGAGGAGCAGATGAAGCAGCCGCATAAGCCCTATTTCCGCGTTGTAATGACGCCGGGCTGCAATGCGCCGGGCATGGACGGTGAGATCGCGATGATCGTGGACCTCGACAACTGGACGACTTACGTCATCGGTTCCGATTATTTCGGCGAGAGCAAGAAGGGCATGCTCAGGATGCTCAACCACTACGTCTATTTGCAGGGCGGCCTTGTGATGCACGCTGGCTGCAAAGAGATCACGGTTGGCGGCGAGCGCATCGCGATGGGTATTCTTGGCCTGTCGGGAACTGGCAAGACTACGACCACGTTTAGCAAGCAGGGCGAGCTGACGAGGCCCATTCAGGACGATATGATAGCTATCTGGCCCGAGGGCGAGATTTCCATCACCGAGAATGGCTGCTTCGCAAAGACATGGGACCTCATCGAAGAGGCGGAACCGACAATCTATCATGGAACGGTCGATCCATCAGCGTGGTTGGAGAACGTCTATTTCAACGCCGATGGTACCTTTGATTTCGCAAAGTCAGGCCTCTCAATCGACGACGTGAAACGTCTGAAGGACATCCTTATCGCGACCGGCGCCTCAGAGGCGAACGTTGATAAGTACATCAACGGAGAGGTCAAGTTCGACGATGTGGTTGACGAGAATGGCATCGCGAAAGATGGTTGGGACTTCGTCGTCTGGTCGCAGAATGGCCGTTCGATTATCCCGATGAAGGCCATCGAGGGAGCGGCTGATCTGACCAATATCCCTCGACTTCGCTCTCTCGGAATCCTGAATAGGGACGAAGGTAGAGATGCTGCAATGCCGGGCATAATCCGTTTCACATCACCGCTTCGTGCGGCAGCATATTTCATGCTGGGCGAGACTTCCAAGACCTCGGCGGCCGGGAAGGAAAGAGGCAAGACCCGCTCTCCGTTCACGCAGCCGTTCTTCCCACTCTCATTCGGGCTGATGTCTAGTCGTTTCGGCGAGCTCGTCAAGAAACTGCCCGGTCTTACGACTTGGCTGATGAACACAGGTTACGTCGGCGGTGACGAGAACGACCGTCAGGCAGGGAAAGCATTCAAGGTCAAGATCAAGCATTCGTCCGCGATGCTCGAGGCTATGATCCGGGACGAGATCGTGTGGAAGACAGACCCCGATTTCGGCTATGAGATTGTAGATGTTGACGCCCCTGAGAATGCTAAGCTTCTTGAGAAGGTTCCCGTGGAGATTCTCAATCCGAAGGTCTTCTATGAGAAAGAGGGCCGGATGGATGAGTATAATGCCTGGGTCGTCGATATGAAGAACGGCAGGGCTGAGTTCCTGAAGAAATACGACGTGCCTCAGGAGATACAAGACCAGCTGTAGGACGTTTTTGAGAATACAAATCCAGATGTGTGTTCGATGGGCAGGCGCCAGAGTGGTGTCTGCCCTTCTTTTTTTGGGAGGAGTAGGATGCTGAAGAAGACGTGGTTTGGGCATTCCTGCGTTGGCTTCCAGACGGAAGGCGCTCTTTATCTCTGCGACCCAATGGCGGATAGAAGGTATCAATGTGAGGGTCGATGAGACATAATGCCAGCTGTTGTCCAAATCAGATGCGATATTCCTCGATTCTCCAAGTTCTTTTTCTCCCGTTACCGTTGACAGTTCACTGGGACGCCAATATATTGCTGCTTGATTCGTATTATAGTTGAGGAGATGTGGTCTTGCCGGTTAAAAAAGTGAAATGTTCTTTCTGCGGACGGACGAAAGACCAGGTTAAGGGCTTGGTTGGAAGTCAGTCAGTCTATATCTGCAACGAATGCGTGCGGACTTGCGCAAACCTCCTGGACAAGCAGACAAAGGGCGAGAGCCGCGTTGCGGAAGCGGGCGCGCTACCGAAGCCCTCGGAGATAATGTCGCTGCTAGATGAGTTTGTGATCGGCCAGGAGAAGCCCAAGAAGGTTCTCTCGGTTGCCGTCTATAACCACTACAAACGGGTGGCCGCTAAGCGGAATATCTCCGGCGTTGACTTGGACAAGAGCAACATCCTTTTGATTGGGCCAACTGGGGTAGGAAAGACGCTGCTCGCTCAGACCCTCGCTAGAATCCTGAAGGTACCTTTTGCGATAGCGGACGCTACGACGCTTACCGAGGCGGGTTATGTTGGCGACGATGTCGAGAGCATGCTCCTGAAGTTGATTCAGAACGCAGATTTTGACGTGCGGTCTGCCGAGCGCGGGATAATTTACATTGATGAGATTGACAAGATCGCAAGAAAGTCGGAGAACGTCTCGATTACAAGAGATGTATCTGGCGAGGGAGTCCAGCAAGCGCTACTTAAGATCATTGAGGGCACAACAACGGGCGTTCCGCCTCAAGGAGGTCGCAAGCATCCACATCAGGAGACGATGTCGGTTAACACGCGCGACATTCTCTTCATCGCCGGCGGCGCGTTCAACGATTTGGAGAAGATCGTCGGGCGGCGCATACGGGATAGGAGAATGGGATTCGGCGGCGACATCGAGGCGCATCACGAGAAGAAAATGTATGATCTTCTGTCTCTGGTTGAGCCACAGGACCTGATCAAATATGGGCTAATCCCAGAGCTTGTGGGCCGAATGCCGGTCGTTTCGGTATTGGCTGAGCTGGATGATGAAGCGCTTTTGCGGATACTTGTAGAGCCCAAGAATGCCCTTGTGAAGCAGTACAAACGATTGCTTGAGCTTGACAAGGTTCAGCTTCGGTTCACGAGCGATGCTCTACGAGCTATTGCGTCCCTTGCCACGAGTCGCAACGCGGGGGCACGCGGACTGCGTGCGATACTCGAGGATGTCATGCTCGATATAATGTTTGACATTCCCTCCAACGACAAGGTCGAGGAGTGCGTCATAACCAAGGGAGTCGTAGTCGATAATCGCCAACCGACGCTGGTTAAGACCAAGGCCGGGTAGGCGACATCAAGATCTGGAGCATAGAATGAGCATGAAAAGCATGACTGGGTTTGGTCAAGCTAGCGTATCGGGCGAGGATGGCCTGATTAGAGCCGAGATCAAGGCCGTCAACAACCGCTTTCTCGACATAAGTATCAGAATGCCGCCGGGCTTCATGAAGTACGAGGCGAAAATACGCGAACTAATCTCCCAGAGTGTTCACCGGGGAAAGGTCGATGTGTTCATTGCCGCGCCTCCTAGTGTCACGAGTACCAGCAGGCTTGTAATTGATGAGTCGTTGGTCAAAGAGCTGGTCGGTACGCTGAGGCGTCTCAGCGAAGAGCACGCGCTGTCCGGAAAGATAACGCCGGACACAATAGCGGCTTTCAGGCCGGCGTTTTTCATCGAGACGACGCCGGATGCGCCAGATGTTTGGGATCTGCTGCAAGTCTGCATGTCCGAGTCGCTTGAGCGCTTTGAGGAGATGCGGAACAGGGAAGGGCTGGCGCTTCAAGGAAAGATACTAGAAGAGATAGCGGGACTTAAGAAGGACGCGAAGCAACTGGAGACGGAACTCGCAGGTCGTGAGCTGCATATTCGAGACCGATTGCTCGAGTTCGTGCGAACGCAATGCAACATACCTGAGGTGGATAGTGATAGGCTTGAGCAGGAAGTTGCTCTTTTATTAGTCAAACACGACATATCTGAGGAGAATGTCCGACTCTGGAGCCACCTCGATCAGTTTTCTTTGCTGTCTGAACAAGATTCTCCCAAGGGAAAGCAGCTCAATTTCATTAGTCAGGAATTGCTGCGCGAGGTCAATACAATCGCCTCTAAGACCCAGTCAAAGGAGATATCCTCCTTGACGATAAAGATGAAATCACGGATCGAGATCATCCGTGAACAACTCAATAACATTGAGTAGAAAGGTGGCCTGCAAGCGTGCCTGATGAGCTGTTCCCGAAGGATAAGAGCCCAACTGAGGCCCCCAGAGTAGCTATTGAGGATATTCCGTCCCAAAAGGGCAGCTTCGTGGGGGCGTATCTTGTCAAGTCTAAGACTCTGGCCGAGAGCAAGACGGGCTCTCTCTATCTGCGACTTAAACTGGGTGACGCAAGCGGAGACATTGACGCCTTTGTCTGGGATAACGCAAAGGAAGTGGCTGAGACAATTCATAAGGGCCAGGTCGTATTGGTGAAAGGTAAGGGAAAGATTCACCAACAACGGCCGAATCTTATGGTTCATAGGATAAGGCCGGCCTTGAGCGATGAGTACAATCTGGATGACATCGTCAGTGGTTCAGAGCAGACCGCCAACGAGGCCTTTGACTTCGTCAAGGAGACTGTTGAGGAGGTCCATGATTCTGACTACAAGGCCTTATTGGACGAGCTCTTTGCCGACGAGGCGACTGTAGCGAGATTCAAGCTAGCTCCTGGGGCGAAGGCCGTTCATCATGCGTTCGTTGGAGGCTTGATCGTCCACACAGCCTCGATGCTCCATATCTGCAAGTGCGTAGTGGGTTTATATGAGGACTTGAATGCAGACCTCTTGATTACAAGCTGTATATTGCATGATTTGGGTAAGCTGAAGGAGTATTCTGAGGACCTCGTGATAGAACGAACGACGCGGGGCCGCCTCTGGGGCCACATAGTCATCAGCGTACTGATGGTTGAGGGCTACATAAACAAACTCGATAACTTCCCTGAGAGCAAAAAAGAGGAACTGTATCACATTTTGATAAGCCATCATGGCAGCCTTGAGTGGGGTTCGCCGGCGGTTCCAATGACGCTTGAGGCGGTAGCTCTTCATTACATTGACAATCTTGACGCAAAGGTGAATCAGTTCAGGTCGGTTATGAAAAGTCGTAAAGACCCGGACTACGAGGGGTGGACTACTTTCGACAGGTTGCTTTCGCGGTATCTCTACTTGGGCAAACCGAAAGCGGCCAGCGAGAATAGGGAGGAAGATTAACGGATGCAAGTCGTCTCCATAGATAAAATCGGAGAATTCAAGGGCCAGGAGGTCTCAATCCGCGGCTGGGTGTATAACAAGCGCTCCAGCGGTAAGATAAAGTTCCTGCTGCTGCGGGACGGTACCGGCATCATTCAATGCGTTGTTGTGTCGTCCGAGTCGGGACAGGAGGCGTTTGAGCGTTTTGAGAAGCTGACTCAGGAGAGCTCGCTAATTGTGACTGGGATAGTCAACGAGGACAAGCGGGCGCCTTCCGGGCACGAGTTGCTGGTGAAAGGCATCGAGGTCCTTCATATATCCCACGACTACCCAATCACCCCAAAGGAGCACTCTGTGGGCTATCTGCTCGACAGAAGGCACCTTTGGATGCGTTCCCAGCGGCAGAGCGCGATTTTGAGAATTAGGGCGGAGGTTATCAAGGCGATAAGGGACTTCTTGGACAACGAGGGCTTCATCCTAGCCGACACGCCCATCTTCACGCCTACATCCTGCGAGGGAACAAGCACGCTCTTTGAGACAAAGTATTACGACCGTACTGCCTACTTGACGCAGAGCGGGCAGCTTTACAACGAGGCGACTGCGATGGCTCTGGGGAAGGTGTACTGCTTTGGACCCGCGTTTAGGGCGGAGAAGTCAAAGACGCGTCGTCACCTTACTGAGTTCTGGCAGGTTGAGCCCGAAGCGGCGTTTTACGATCTCGATGCCATGGCGGATGTCGCCGAGCGCATGATCGAATATGTCGTCAAGAAGGTGTTGAGCAAGAAAGGCAGTGAGCTGGCCACGCTCGAGCGCGATACAGCGCCTCTTGAGAAGATAAAAGCGCCTTTCCCGAAAATAACGTACGCCGGGGCGTTGGCAATTCTTAAGAAAAGGGACATTGAGCTGGAGTACGGCTCGGATTTCGGTGGGTCAGATGAGACAGCTCTATCGGAAGACTTCGATAATCCTGTTTTTGTTACGAGCTTTCCGCTTCAGACGAAACCATTCTACATGAAGAGCGACCCAGACAATCCGGAGCTCGCACTCTGTTTTGACATCCTTGCGCCAGAAGGTTACGGCGAGATAGTCGGCGGCAGCCAGCGTGTTGATGACGCGGATGTGCTCAGAGAGAGGATTGCCGAGCACAATCTACCGAAAGAGCATTTTGAGTGGTATCTTGATCTCAGACGATTCGGCAGCGTTCCTCACAGCGGATTTGGGATGGGTGTCGAACGGACTGTGGCGTGGCTGTGCGGCATAAAGCACATAAGAGAGGCTATCCCGTTTCCACGAACCATCTATAGAATCTCTCCGTGAGCTAGGGCGCGGTGGCAATGATAGAACTCTCCGGCGTGAGCAAATCGTTTGGCAGAGACTCGCTTGCGCTATGGAATGTCTCGCTTGAACTAGAAAAGGGGCAGCTGGTGTTTATCGAAGGTCCCTCTGCATCTGGCAAGACTGTATTGCTGCGCCTCATCTCGGGCCAGCTCGAACCGTCCGACGGAGAGGTTTTAGTTGACGGGATCAACGTCTCGAATCTCCACAACAGACGCAGAAGATGGCTGGCGAAGACAATCGGGATTGTGCCGAAAAAGCCCCTGATCTTGAAGGACGCCTCAGTACTAAAGACGGTTCAATGGGCTCAGTCGGGTATCGGCATCCGCGGCAAACAAGCCCGGATAATGGCCGAGTCCTTACTCCAACAAGTCGGACTCCTGCACAAGAACGGCACTTGTGCATCCGATCTACCCGAAGCCGACCAGCAGCGGCTTTCAATTGCGCGCGCAATCGCCGCCCAGCCCAAAGTCCTCCTCGTTGATGACCCAATCCTTGCTCTTGACAAAAAGGCCGCTTCCGGAATAATAGATGTATTGGATAGCGCCTCGAGTCGGGGCATTGCGGTACTTATGACGACGAGAAAGAGTGCAGCTGCAAGAATGCTTACTACTATAAGTGATAATAATGTGGATGATGCCTACGGAGGCGCCCCGCCCATGACTATTCGTCTCTTGAAAGGGTGCATTCAGCATTAAAGCCAAACGCCGAAACCGGCAGGAGGGTATAGAATGAGGGAATTCGACTTTGCGGATTTTGATGGCGGCGAGGAGGAAGAGAGTGCCACCGAGGAGGCCGAGGAGGGCAAGTCATCAGACGATGAGTTTGAGCCAGTCATCATCGACATCGCTCGCCTAAATCCTGACGGCGTAGCTGCCGAATCGACGTTCACCGAGCTGGCCGCCGACGAAATGGCAAAGCAGTTTGAGCGCCGCGATGCTCACATAAAGATATTTACGAGCCAGTTCAAAATCGTCGGGAAGATCCTGGTCCCAGCAGAGGGCGCACAGACCAGGTTGACGGATACTCTAAACGCGCCCGGGAAAGTCTTTCTTCCCATAACCGAAGCTGAGGTTACTTCTCTCAAGACCGGCAAGGTGATTCAGTCTGGCGAGAATACTTTCGTTGTGGTTAATCGAGATGACATTCAAGTGATCCTTCCGATTTCCGAGCCAGCGAAGCCCACGGCGAAGATTGACTTTGCCAAGGAGTCATTTGCGGAGTAGTCCCGAAAATATCTTCAGGAGCATTTTGGGGAGTATTTGCGATCGGCATTGGTTCTGATAATATATATTATGTAAACTAACGCAGACCCAACGACCGATGAAAATCGCCATACCTGTCCCAAGTCCCGTCCCATTCTCGCCCGGCGGCATTGAGAAGCTCACAGACGGCCTGGCTACCGCTTTGACCGCCGCTGGCCACCAGGTCGAGGTGATAAAGCTACCCGCTCCCGAGAATAGTAGCTGGGACATCCTCAAGTCGTACTGGCGCTTCTCAAGAATCGACCTGCGTCATTTCGACCTAGTTATCTCGTTGAAATACCCGGGCTGGATGATCCGATCGAGGAATCATATATGCTATATGTGCCATCGCCTGCGCGGCCTATATGATACATATCCGTATTCAGATGGCCTGGGCGCCTTTCTGAAAGGGCCGAAGTTCAAATTTCCCGGACCCGTGATAAGGCGTCTTGTTCATTGGCTGGATGATTTTGCTTTGCAGCGGGACCGCGCCTCGCACTTCTTCTGTCTATCGGAGACCGTTAAGCGACGAGTAGAGTATTTCCCGAAAGGCGGCTATGAGCCGGTTGTGCTATACCCTCCCTCTTCCCTGCCCGGGCTATCGGGCTGCGATTATGAGTATTTCTTCTCGGTCAGCAGGCTCGACGCGCCCAAAAGGATGGACCTTCTGATCTCGGCGATGGCCCATGTGAAAGAGGACGTTCGACTCCTGATTGCGGGCGACGGGCCGCAGCGTCCATATCTTGAGGCGCTTTCTTCAAGCGATCCAAGGGTTGAGCTTTTGGGCAGCGTAACTGACGAACGGCTCGCCTCGCTTTATTCTAATTCGCTTGCGGTCTTATTTGTCCCAGTTCAGGAGGATTATGGCCTTGTGACGGTTGAGGCGATGCGATGTGGAAAGCCCGTAATCACTTGCGAGGATTCAGGAGGTCCGCCGGAGCTCGTGAAGGACGGCGTGAACGGCTTCGTCTGCCCGCCGGATGCGCGGGCCGTGGCTGCGAAACTCTCTCTGCTCGCCCAAAGCCCCGACCTGGCCGAGAAGTTGGGACGAAACGGCCTGAAGACCGTCTCCTCGATCACCTGGGAGAATCTGGTTAACAGTTTGCTTGAACCCTATAACTTCCTGCAGCTGGACTTCGGTAAGTCGCGGCAGAATAAAAGACTTGTCTGCGTCCTATCGCCTTATGGCATCTTCCCGCCCGTTGGAGGCGGCAAGTCGCGCATCTTCCACCTCTATGGCAATCTGGCCCGCCATTACAATGTCGTTGTCATCTCGGTCGGGAATTACGATGAACCCTATATGCAAAAGGAAATAGCCGAGGGACTCTTTGAACTCAGGATACCGATGACGCCGGCTCACAGCCAAAAGCAATGGCGGTTGGAGGAGGAGGCGGGTCTGCCGATCTCGGACGTGGCCATGCCGAATCTCATGAAGGAAAGCCCTATGATCGGAAAGGTCATTGAGCATTTCGTGGCGAAGGCCGATGTGGTGGTTGCATCGCACCCTTTCCTGTTCGACGCGATCCGCCGCAGGGAGCGGACGAGGCTCGTTGTGTATGAGGCGCATAACATCGAGACGAAGCTCAAGGCGGAAAGTCTCTCGGGCACGAAGGTGGGCAGGCGTCTGATGAGGCTCACCAAGAGCATTGAGAGCAGAGCCTGCAGATCATCCGACCTCGTTTGGGCGACATCGGAGCTTGAGGCGGGCGAGCTTGCGTCATTCTTCGGAATGCCGTCAGAAAAAGTCTGGGTAGTTCCTAACGCAGTCGATACCCGCTCGATCGCGATTCCGAGTGAGGCGCAGGCGAGCGCCGCAAGGGAGGAGCTCAAACTCGGACCGAGGCCGATTGTGTTATTTCTCGCATCGTGGCATCCGCCAAATCTCGACGGTCTGCTCTTCCTGAAGGAGCACCTCTCTCCTGCTCTGCCCAATCACGATATCGTCGTCATTGGCAGTGTCAAAGATCAACATTCAGCGTTATATGGCAACCTCGACTTCCCGGACAACTTGAAAGTCCTCGGCGTTGTCGATGAGAAAATAAAGAACCTCTATCTCGCGGCGGCAGACATCGCTATCAATCCCGTTGCGACCGGTTCGGGGACCAATCTCAAGATGTTCGACTACATGGCCTCGGGACTGCCGATTGTTACAACGCCTGTCGGAGCGCGCGGAACGGCCATCGTGAAGAATCAGCACGCGCTTGTATGCGACCGCGACAGTTTCGCAGATAAGATCAAACTGCTCCGCGAAAGGAAGCTCGCGGCATCGCTCGGCGCCTCGGCGAGAAAGCTGGCCGAGGAGCGTTTTGATTGGGCGAAGATAGCCGACGACCTTCATGAGAAGCTCGAGCTGGCAATGCCCTCTCCCCTACCCGCCTCGTTTGACGCTTCAAGCGCCAAGCAGTTTATCTCCGGTTGGTATGCGTCGGAATCGTGGGAGAGCAAGTTCATGTTCCGCTGGTCCAATGGTCAGGGACGGCTGCGAGTTATGAACCCAAAGAGCGAGGCGATCTTGCGCCTCCAGGTGCTCAAAGGCGCGACGCCTGACATCACCGTCTTGGCGAACGGCCATAGTCTCGGGACGTTTCCGCTCTCGGACGGCTGGCAGGAGATTACGGCCAAATTGCCCCGGATCATCGACGGGGACGCCATCGATATTCTGCTAAAGACCGCAGCCTGGCGTCCAGCCGACATCGCCGGCGGTAACGATGTCCGTCGCCTCGGCATAGCCCTGCGCGAGGCTAGCGTTACGGCTGGTAAGATCGGTAAATGAACCTTAGCCCCTCAATCGCAAGGTGGCTCACATCTTTGCAATAAATGACATGGTAGGCAGCGTTTTTTGCATTGAGGATGGTTGTCTCCGGGGCCTCGCCGACTAGCGAGACCCAGCTCTTCATCTTCAGCGGAAACACCTCGCCGTTTGAAGTGGATGAGTATTTACCGAGTGCGACATGGGTCTTGACAGGATTCGCCTCGCATCCCTCGACCATGGCCAGAGCGAACGTAATCGTCCTCAAGGGCGCCTGCTCCGAGCCGTTGTTCTCATCATCACCATTGTGAAATGCGCATAGCTCGCCTCGCCAACTTCGGTGAGGCTTTCGGGATACGTCAGAAACGAAACAGCGTAATACTGCCCTTTCTCATCGATTGACGGCATGGCGCATGGGACATCAATCGTATGGAACGGGACAGGTTCCATGAAGAATGGGCTCGGAATGGCCATATCCCGAAGCCATGGTCTGATGGATTCCGACCAGTCTCGATCGGCAAGCGCGTAGAGCGTCCTGCTGGGCGTGATGAGGCCGACATAGACGTCCACGTTCATCGCCCCGCCGTAGTTCTCTCCCGACAGGCTGACCTCGATCGTCTCCCCCAGGGTGTAGCTGCTTTTGTCAGTGAATATCCGAATACGTGGCGCCGCATCCACCAAGCTTGGCCAGATGGCGAAGAAAGCAAAACAAACTGCCGAGATGATGACTATCGTCCTGCAATAATCCCCTGCTTTCATGCCCCTCTCCTGTCTTGTGGATTAACCGCCAACTGGTTAAAGAATCGGGTAGTGGAATCCTATATCGACAGTTGAGCTTAGTTTTTTAAGCAGCGAAGGCAAGGAGGTCAAGGTATCGGGTAGTGGAATCCCATATCGACCTCGTCCGTATCCGGCGTGCCGTCGGTCTGCGTCGTCCTGTCTGAAAGGCCCGCCTCCTCAGAGGAGCGGCTCCCAGCGTTCAGGCACGCGCTCGAGAGATTCAGATAGTAACCGCCCAAGGGCCCAGTATCGAACTCCGGGAATACGTGCAAGTTGCCGTCGCCGTCATCAAAGTCCTCGAGGCAGCAGAACGTTGCCGAGCAGTCAAACAAATCATCGTCGTTTCCCCAGAAGATGCAATCTTTGATTGTCGGGTTGCCCTGATAGTTGTATATGCCGCCGCCGCCCATCGTCGATGAATTGCCGACGATTGTGTTATTTACGATCTTGGCGTAGCTGTGATAGCCGTTATATATCGCCGTGCCGGAGTTATTCACAATCAGATTGTTGAATATCGTTGGCGAGCTGGCGCCTAGATAGATGGCCACGCCATAGTAGTTAGCGGCGTTATTCTCGAACGTATTGTGCCTGATGATGGCTGAGCTGTCGTCGCAGCAGACCCCGCTGCCGAAGTCCGCCGAATTGTACATAAAATCGTTGTTCTCTATAGTTGGCGAGCACCAGGCCACGTACAGGCCGGCGCCATAAGTCCCCGAGTTGCTCGTAAAGGCGTTGTTGGAGATTATCATGTCCGGGCAGTTTTTGCAGTAAATGCCGCCGCCTCGGCAATCCGGGTCAGGACCATCCGCGATGCCGCCCGTTATCGTAAGACCATCTATTGTCACGTTGTTTACGTCATTACAGCGAATGACGTGATAGGCCTCCTCCTCGGCATCGAGAATCGTGGTGTCTCGATCCTCGCCCATGAGAGAAATCCAACTCTCCATGTTCAGCGGAAAGGTCTCGCCATTAGTTGAGGCGGCGTAAGTGCCGGCTGCGATGTGAATCGCCACAGGAGCGGTCTCGGAGCCATCGACAGACGCAAGGGCGTGGGCTATCGTCTTGAAGGGGGCCTCCAGGCAGCCATCGCCCAAATCACTCCCAGTCCCACCATTTACATAGAAGTCCAGCTCGCCTGAGGAGCCACCACCTATCTCAAAAGGCGCGAAGCTCAATTCGGAGAGAAAATTGCCCGTGCCTGGAACTGCGAGGCCAGCGCCAAACTGGAACTCTCCCTCGACGCCGGCTGGGACATCGAACCAGAAGAGGGGCTCAGGCCCGAACGCGAAACCGGACGGCAAATAGGCATTCGCCAACCAGGGGGTCATGGCGCCTGACAAGCCCCCAGGCCCACAAGTCATGATACTTCCGCCCGGCATCAGAAGACCGACATAGACGTCAACGAACAGGCCTTCTTCGTCATTTGCGGCGGAGAGGCTAAGCTCGATTGTATCCCCAGCCTCGTAACTGCTCTTATCTGCGAATATCTCGATTGCCGGTTCCGCATCGACCATGCTCGGACAGATAGCGACCAAAGCGAGAAACGCTGCTGAGATCACGATCATCCTACAATAGACCTCTGTCCTCATGCCCTTCTCCTTTTGTTCGTGTCTTGGGATACCGACAAACAGCCAACTGTGTGCTCTATTGCTGGCAGGCTATCCAGCACTCGAACGAATCGCTCACAGCGTTGCCCGGTGAATTCAGGCAGGGGAGGATTAAACTAGCGGCGTCTATTCCCCTTCTGGTCGTCATTTCCTTCTCAAGGTACTCGTTGAGCGCCAAAAGCCCAGTTTCGTCCTCTACATTCGCAAGGCCCATGGCGGCCCAGACCGCGAGGGGAAACTGCATCATCTTTTTGTCGAACACATTTCTCAGCACATTCAGCCCTTCACTGCCCCTCATTTCAGCGAGAACGGTGGCGGCCATCACTTGAATGGAGCCGTGCTTTCTGGCGATCAAAACGGGAAGAACCTGAGAGAATCTGCTGTCCTTAGTGGTCTCGGCTGCCATGATCGCGTTCCGCACGGAGTTACTCGCGCCGACCCTTATGGCCGCTGCGACATTATCCAAGGCCTCATCTGTGGCGATTCTGGCAAACAGATGAGAGTCAAATGCCCCATAGTTCAGCCACCCGCGAGTATTGCTCAGAAGCCAGTTTATGGCCTCCGCATGTGACTGCCTCGCCAATGAGCTGGCGGCGGCGACTCTCACGCGCTGCTCATCATGGCCCTGCCACATGGATTTCAGCGACTGAAGCGACTCGCGTCTTGGCGATTTACCCAAGGCAGCTATAGCAAGTTCTTTGAGGGTTCCCTTTGACCTCCTGGCAGTGACACTTGCATCCGATAAGGCAGCTGTTGTGGGAGTCAAGCCGTTTCTGGCGAAGTAAGAAGCCACCCTCAATCCCTTCTCCTTGTTCCGTCCGGACATAAGCGCAATCGCGTTTTCAATCCCCTTCTGGTCTCTAACTGCCGATAGCCCGACTGCGGCTTTGAGGCGCACGGTTTGATTGCCCGATGTGAGGGCTTCGTGAAGAATGAAGACACATTTTCTCTTAAGCTCAGTCGCCTGGGTGTTCACTCTCTCAGAACGATAGTCCGTAACCGGGACAACATCAGATTGGCA
This sequence comes from bacterium, assembly GCA_021160245.1. Taxonomy (GTDB): domain Bacteria; phylum B130-G9; class B130-G9; order B130-G9; family B130-G9; genus JAGHCW01. The sequence continues at coordinate 17,978 of JAGHCW010000029.1, forward strand.
GCCCTGCTGCGCAAGCGGAATTAGGACGACTAGAATGGTAACCATAGCCGGTACCAATTTGGCGATGTGATATTTCGTCATTGGGCTTCGCGAGCCTCCTGAATTAACCACCCATTTACTCCACTATTGATACATTGGTCTTTTTCTCTCGGATCATCCTTGCGGAACGCTTGCCGCGTGATGTTCTGCGGGATACGAGCAGAGTGCCCAATGCCGTCCTCAGCTGGTCAGGCTTCATGGACTTCGTCAGCTTGCCATTTGCGCTGATGTGAACGTCGCCAGTCTCCTCCGAGACCAGAACTGCGATCGCGTCCGTGTCCTCTGTAATCCCCATCGCCGCCCTGTGCCGTGATCCGTATGACATGTCAAGGTCACGGGACCTGATGAGCGGCAAAAAACTCACAGCACATGCAATCTCTCCGCCAGTTATGATCACAGCGCCATCATGAAGAGGCGACGTCTTTTGGAATATGGCTCTGAGAAGAGGGGAAGTTACCACTGCTCTTACCGGGAAGCCATTCTCAATATGGGAACGTAAACCCGTATTCCTCTCTATTACGACCAAGGCGCCGGTCTTCGTTTGCGAAAGAGCGGTAGCCGCGTTGACAAGTTCTTCCACGAGCTCTGTCTGCTGGGCCTTCTTACCCCGCATCAGACCATAGCGGCCTATTTGAGCTAATGTGCGCCTTATCTCCGGCTGGAATATGATCAGAATGATGAGCAGCCCAAATCCCCAGAAATTCGCAAGCAACATGCTGACGGTCCGCAGGTGGACCCATTTGGAGACCACGGAGACCCCTAGCAGAAGAAAAACGCCTACGATCATCTGAACCGCGAATGTGCCCTTGATGAGCTTGAGCACCCAATAAATGACGAGCGCAACAACCAGGACGTCAACGAGATCGGTCCAACTCAGCTTGAGGTTTCCGCTTGTTCGGGAAAAATCTGACACTAATGAGAAGATGTCAACCTGCATGGCAAACGCGACCCCAATGGCACAAGCTCAATAATACTCCTCTTGAGGCACACTATACTGCTTCTGTGCAGACATGTCACTCACGATCTCAATATAGCGTCCGCAACGTCGCGAACTTGGCGAATCTCTGAAACATCATGAACACGAACGATAGTCGCGCCTCTTAATATGCCAACCGCCACAGACGCTGCGGTACCGAAGAGACGCTCTCCCACTTCAGCGTTCAATATGCGGCCCAGGAATGATTTTCGAGAAGGTCCTATGAGTATTGGCATCGAGAGTCCCTTGAATGTAAAGAGATTGTTGAGCAATTCCAGATTGTGTTTCAGGGTTTTACCAAAGCCTATCCCAGGATCAACTACAATGCTCGTTCTGTCGATACCGGCCTCAAGGGCTTTTGAACACGACTGTGCCAGTGAACTGTAAACCTCGCCGAGAAGATCGTCATAATGAGGCGCGTCCTGCATATTCTGAGGCGTGCCCTTGATGTGCATGATAACAATTCCAGCGTCGTGGCTCGCGACGACATCTGCCATGCCTCTGTCGAAGTTAAGTCCGCTGATGTCGTTTATTATATCAGCGCCCTCCTGGAGCACGCTTCCTGCGACATCCGCCCGGCATGTGTCCACGGAGATGAGCGCGTTTGATCGTCCCTTAATGGCGGACAATACGGGCAATAGCCGCCGAATCTGCTCAGCCGAATCGACAGATTTTGCGCCCGGTCTGGTTGATTCGGCGCCTATATCGATAATATCCGCCCCCTCGATGGCCATCTGCAATGCCCTGTCTATTGCGGCGCTTGGCTCAAGGAAGTCTCCGCCATCTGAGAAGGAGTCCGGCGTGATATTCAGGACTCCCATGATGGCCGTTCGCTCTGACAAGTCGAGTGATTTATCCCTTGCCCTCAGAATCTTTGGCTGTGAACTGATACCGCGAAGCAGCGAATCAATCTGCTTCGAGAGCCCGTTCATCCCGAATTGCTGTCGTTTGATAGACTCGGCCAGCCGCCGGTAATGGACTTCGGTACCAAAAAGAATGACCTCGCTTACGGCAGAAGAATCCGTGAGCACCTTCCTGGAATACGCCGCGTCGCCACCCAGCGACAGCATCTGCTGCTTCAAGATCAGCGCCTTGGGCGCTTTCATCTTGGGTAGGCTGATGACGAAAGAGCTCTCCTTGGGAAGCATGATGTCGATACCGTCGTCAGAGACGCCGATCGCCCTCATCCGCTCGGAAAGCCTCTCTGTGCAAGACGGTCTTACTGCGTATGGTAGTATATCAGGACGATCCAAAACTAGTCTCTGCGGGAATTGCTCGAAAAATGCGCTTGGGAGATTGAAGGACGAAAGGCCTATTGGTCCTCTGATTCCGCATTATTGGTTTCCTTAACCTTTTCAGCCGCTTTCTTGCTCTTATGGTCATCGACGATCATCCGAACATCCTCGCCGTCCAGAACCTCCTTTTCCAAGAGGAGAGCTGCAAGATTTGCGACCAGTTCTTCATTCTCAGAAAGCACCGTCTTTGCCCGCTTGTAGTTGTCTGTGACGATCTTCCGGATCTCGTTGTCTATCTTTATCGCTGTCGCCTCGCTGAAGTCCTTTGGCTGAGCGAATTCCCGGCCCAGGAAGATGTGTTCATCCCTCTTTCCGAGCGTCAAAGGCCCCAGCTCTTCGCTCATTCCCCATTCACAGACCATTTTGCGGGCGAGATTCGTGGCCATCTCGAGATCATTGCCTGCTCCTGTGGTTATTGTCTGAAGGAAGAGCTCCTCGGCCACTCGTCCGCCCATCATGCAGGCAAGCTGGTCGTTGAGGTAGTCCTTATTGTAGTTATGCCTATCGTCGATCGGCAGTTGCATCGTCAATCCCAAAGCCCGGCCTCTTGGGATTATCGTTACCTTGTGGATTGGATCTGTGTGTTCAAGTAACTGAGCTACTAGAGCGTGGCCGGCCTCGTGAAATGCGGTGTTTCTCTTCTCATCGTCGGTAATAATGAGCGAGCGACGCTCCACACCCATCATAACTTTGTCCTTTGCATCCTCAAGGTCCTGGGACACCACGGCATCCCTGTTGCGCCTAGCGGCAAGCAGCGCCGCCTCGTTGACCAGATTCGCAAGGTCTGCGCCGCAGAACCCCGGTGTGCCCCGAGCAACGATGGCGAGGTCCACGTTTCCCGCAACCTTGATCGGCTTGATATGCACTTTGAGGATCGCCTCCCTACCACCAACGTCCGGCCGGTTGACGACAATCTGTCTGTCGAATCGACCAGGACGCAGAAGCGCCGGGTCAAGAACATCAGGCCGATTCGTGGCGGCAATCAAAATGACACCATCGCTCGATTCAAAGCCGTCCATCTCCACCAAGAGCTGGTTTAATGTCTGCTCCCTCTCATCGTGACCACCACCTAAGCCTGCACCACGATGACGACCAACCGCATCGATCTCGTCAATGAAAATAATGCAGGGCGCCTGCTTCTTGCCCTGCTCAAAAAGATCGCGAACACGCGAGGCGCCAACCCCGACGAACATCTCGACGAAGTCGGAGCCGCTTATGCTGAAGAACGGGACCGAAGCCTCGCCTGCAATGGCCCTCGCAAGCAGCGTCTTGCCGGTGCCGGGGGCGCCGACGAGAAGGGCTCCCTTCGGCAGCTTGCCGCCCAGGCGCTGATACTTATGAGGGTCGGTCAAAAAATCTATGATCTCGCCCAGCTCCTCCTTCGCCTCATCTACGCCGGCTACATCGTCGAACGTTATGGTTTTCGTCTTGTCCGAGGTCAGTTTTGCCCTGGACTTCCCGAAGGATAATGCCTTGGCGCCACCTCCCTGCATCTGTCTCAGAAGAAAAATCCAGACGCCAAGGAAAACGAGCATTGGCAGCCAGCTGTAAAGAGCCGAGACGAGCCAAGACTGCTCATCCGGAGGCTTGACCTCGATGCTAACGCCAGCCGTCTCAAGCTCCTTGTAGAGCTCAGGATCATCCAGGATGTAGGTGAAGAAGCGGCTTCCGTCCTTCGTCATGCCCAGAAGCTTTGTATCCCGTATCACGACTGCGTCGATCGCACCGGACTTGAGCTCTTTTCTGAACTTTGAAAGTGTCCACTTGCTCTCATTCGATGGCTGCGTGCTTACAAATCGAGATAGGAATATCGCAAGCAGGACAATCGTTGCCCATAGCGCGATGGTCTTTAATCGTTGGCTCAAGCCGTTTCTCCTCTATCGAGGTCAGTTATCATTCTAACATTTGTGCCCGCAAGGGCACTCCAACGTTCCCGTTGCGTTCCACGCACGGCTCCTGTGGTGTCTCCTCGCGTGGACTGGAACATTCTGATTTCCCGGGATTGCCAAGAGCGATCATACCTGACAGTGCCTCTCCCCAAATATAGCGGTTCCCACGCGAACGATTGTCGCTCCCTCCTCGACCGCGATCTCGTAATCATTACTCATGCCCATACTCAAATGACGAATATCGAGCTCCTCAATACCGGCTCCCTTCAACTCTTCAAGGAGCCGCTTGGCCTCCTTAAAATACGGTCTCGACGCCTCTGGATCAGGCAGAAACGGTGGGATCACCATTATGCCCTTCACGATAACGCCGGGAAGTCGCACGCTGCATTTCACAAGGTCCATCAAGTCGTTTGGCTTAACGCCGCTCTTGGCCCTCTCATCACCCAAGTTGACCTCAAGCAGCACATCCAGAGTCGTATCCAGAGACTCGCATTGCTTAGATAACTCCTTGACGAGTCGCTCGCTGTCAACTGATTCGATCATGTTGAACAGCTGTGCAGCCTTCCGCGCCTTGTTACGCTGGAGGTGACCAATAAGATGCCAAACGACATTCCCTGTGATGTGAGGAACTTTCGTCGCGGCCTCTTGCACTCGATTCTCCCCTACGTGAATTAGACCGGCAGCAACCGCCGCCTCAAGTTTCTCGAGTGGTTGGACCTTTGACACACCAACCAGAATTATCTCATCAGGCGAGCGCCCGACACGTTGGGCCGCCTTCTCGATTTTTCCTCTTACACTCTCAAGATTTGTGCGAATATCTTCCATTTCCCGCCCTATATAATGTCCTTCATAATCCTATCGATCAACTTCTATGCACGCAGTGTCAGATATACTAACAACCGGTTAGCATTCAAGTACCGGACTATTCCGGCTGCTTCAGGGACGAAAGCGTGAAGATCGAACGGCAACTGTAACCCGCGTCAATCAGTTTCCTTGCGCCACCTCGCATCTTGTCCACAACCACGAATACTTCCCTGATTTTGATACCACAATTCTGAGCCATTCTAGTCGCGCGGAGGGTCGAGCCGCCGGCCGAAAGAACGTCCTCAACCATGACCGCCTCTGTTCCTCTCTTGATATCGCCCTCAATAATCTTGTCTGTTCCAGATTCGCCCAGCACCTTCCGAATAATGAAACCATTCACCGGGTGCTCAAAGGGTTTGAGGGTGCTGATTGCAACGATCGCTCCGACTATTGGGTCAGCTCCCAGAGCACTTCCGCCGACAGTTGAGACGCCCATATCCTTCATCCATTTGATGAATGTGGCAGCGATTGTATAGAGCGATTCGGAATCAAGACAGACGCCCTTCATGTCCAAATAGTCCTTGCCTTTAGCGCCGGATGACAGCACGAAATCCTTTCCTGTGACCTGCGCTGACGCAATCTTCTCCCGAAGTTTTTCAATCGACTTCTTGGTTATCGTTGGCATTTGCCATCCTTTCTTTCTGCAATGCAGCCTGTCCTAGTTTAAGCTCGGAAGCTGCTCAGCGTAATAGTCAAATCGATTGTGCAGGGCGGGCTCTCCAGCCTGCCACAAAATTACCCATATCTTACAACAATGGGCGGGCTGGAAAGCCCGTCCCACACCGACAGACTGGATTATCTAATCAAGAGCGAGGAGACGCTAGTTGAGGCCTCGATTTCGCCCGATTCCCCATCGAGTACCGCCGCAAACCATGTGTATTCTCCTCGCGCAAGCCAGGGGCCAACCTCAAGCTCGAATACTGGAAAGTCCTTCAAGAGCTCGCCAGCAGGCATGGAGATGTCTATCGGCTGTGGCGTGTTGGAGAAACTGGGATAATAAAGCAAATTGCCGGAAGGGTCCAGGGCCGCTAAATAGGCGTGGTCTTCCTGCAAAGCGTCATTCACGGAGAGCGAGATTGAGATTGACAGCGAATCGCCGTCGGCAACGATAAGATCGTTTGAACTAACCGTGATGATGCTCTCGCCCGGAGTCTGAGCCTCGGAGACTCCCTCGCTTATGAACGATGACATCCATTGCGGCTGCTCCGGATTGCTCCCCGCCTTAAGCATCTCCTGCCAACTGCCATCAGTTAGGCGATCACTCATTGGCCACGGGAACTCATAGTATGAATACACGCCGCCAACACAGGCCGCTAAGCCATCGTCTGTCGGCGCGATGACGTATATGAAGTGCGGATGGCCCGTCGCCTCTTCCAGAACTCTGCTGGAATTCGCGTCCGTATGGACATCCGCGACCACAGCCATCCTGGAATCCTCGTCGTTCAGGCTTGCCGGATCGTCCGGCGGGAACGAGACTATATCCGACAGCCTGTTTCCTATGAATGAGACCGTCAGGTGCTCGCTCTCAGTCAGTCGCTCACCAACTAACTCCTTCTCACTTATCGTCTTCAACTCAAGCAACGTATCACGTAGTGATGTGAATCTCGTCTCATAGTCCGGCAGCAGCAAATCAAAGCGAGATAGGCCAGAAATCGACATCTCGCACAGCGAGGCGAGGCGCGAATAGACGAGGGGATTAGGCTCCACGTAGCCCGCAATTGGGTCAGGCTCACCGGTCTCATAGCTGTAGCTCTGCTTTGCGTAGAGAATCGTGTCGTGCCGGAGCTCCGTCCAAGAGCCGAGCGCTGTCGCCAGTTCCTTGTCCGTCCAAGCGTTATTGGTCATAAAGGACGGAAAGCCCTCGCCTTTCGTAGCAGTTAGCGGCATCAGGCTATATAGCCAATTCCAGTATAGGTTTTGCACCCATGATTCATCCGGCAATGTGATGAACCATGTCCTGACATTCTGCATCCTCTCAAAGTAATCCGGGTAACGTGTCTCCTGGTAGTCGAAATCGAGAATCCTATAAGCTCGCGCAGAGCCGAGGGCCGCCATGACGTCGAGGCCCTTGGGCATGAATCTGCCCCAGACATTCTTGTGAACCAACTGCTGGAAGACGTAGCTATCAGGTATGAATCGCTGACCCATGAACCTAAAGCCCTTCGTTGTGTCCTCAAAATCATCCGAATCCATCACGAATGACGAGTTGATGAGTGGATCACGCAGCTCCTTTGCCAGCTCCGTAAAAGCCGACAGCCTCGCCTCGTCCCGGAGCTCAGCAAATGTCATCGAGGTGAACTGCTCACCATAGACCTGAATTGCGAGTGTAAGATATTCCGGAACAGTCAGGTCATCCGCCTCGCCAACATAAAACACCGTCGGGTTGTAAATGCCGTCGTAAAGGTCAACGCCCGTGCTGCCGTCCGCCTCGAGGTTTATCAGCACCTTGATTATTTGAAGCGCCTGCAGGGTCTCCTCGTATTCGTACTTCTGGACGCAGCTCGTCGATGAGTTTGGCTCGAGGCGGAACATCAGCCGTCCGTACCACATCATAGCCTTGAAATAGCGGCTCAAAGTCTCGTTGCGGGTGTAATGGCCCCTAGGAATGTACTGGCTGTAGTCCTCGTACATGCCCATGATTGGAGAGCATTCTTTTCCCTGATGTGCATCAATCAGCGCGAGCTCCGCCTCAACAAGGTCCGCGACATAAGCGTACGGACTATACTCGGGATCGAGCAGCTTCGCCGGTACTGAAAAATAGGCGAGATTCTTAAGGAGAAGCCCCCTTAGATATTCATCAGTCTCAGCCTGATATAGGAGATTCGTCTCCTCAACCATGCCTCGCGTCAGCTCACAGATTGAATCACTAAACTTCTGCATTTCCGCAACGCGCAATGAATAGTCGAAAAGCACGTGATAGGAGGTCAGCATGGCGTCTGTCGTAACAAACGCCCGACGCCCCTTCTTCTGCAAGTCCTGGTAAAGGCCGTGAAGCGTCGCCAATTCCGGATCACCGCTCGGGACAACTACGAAACCGTTCTTGGCCAAATAGGCCTCGGCATCCGCCGTCAAGAGAGGCTCAATGTCGGCGAAACTCGCGACATTGGAGAAGTCCGGCGAGATCTCTTGCTGCTCAAGCGATGGCTGGACGTCAACCTGCAGAGGAGTATAGGTTCCGAAATCCGTCTCAGTGTCCTCATCGACGGTCGCCAGAACCGTCTTGAAGCCGCAGAAGACCGTGTTTGTGGCCAAAAGAAGACATAGAAAGAAGGAGATTGCTACAATCCGCGCAGAGACACTCATTGGCCACCCTCCTTATGTTAGGGATCAAATCATTGTTTGGGATTAGACCTATTCGGTACACTATAAGCCCAAAACCTAAAAAACGTCAAGGCTTCAATCATAGGGAAATCCGTCCTATGGAAACGAAAGAATGGAGGCGCCTGACTCACTCGGAAAGTCCGTTCCGCGCCTCGCTAAAGCGCCCTTGCTAACCTTAGATCGATCGCCGGGTCAATGGCAGCAGAGCCGCCAGATGATTGCGGAGGCAAGGGCAAGGCCGGCGACTGCGTATGCCACCGGGTCTCGCCAGGTGGAGTTTAAGCGCAGTATGCTGGTTCGCGTGACCTTTCTGCCGAATGCTCTTGATTCAAGAGCCATAGATAGAACGTCGGTTGCGCGCAAGGCATGGAGAAGCACGGGGATAATTAGAGGAATGTGCTTTAATGCGCGCCGAATAGGATTGCCCCGGTCAATAGCATGACCTCTTGCACGCTGCGCATCCCTGATTGTGCCGACGGTCAAAAGGAATGTGGGCGCGAGCCGGAATGACAGCGTCAGAGCGAATGTTACGACGAATGGTAGGCCGAGTATCCTCAATGATGCCGTGAATTCCTCGATTCTAGTTACCGTCAGAAACGCCACGCCGATCATCACAAGAGACACGAGGCGACAGGCCATCGTCGCGCCCCGCGCAGCACCCGCCTCACTTATCGATAGCCCAAACAAGGTGAAGAGCTCTTCCCCGCCTCGATGGAAAAGCGGCCATACGACGGTCGTAACGATTGCCATCATCGCAACAATGGGCAAGAGGGTGCGAATCGAGCCCCACGCTCTCGCCAGCGTGATCAGAATCATGCAGAGGGCCAGAGTCGTACAAGCTCCCTTTAAGTCAACAACGACAAGAGGAGCTACCAGAAGCAACCACGCGCAGAGCAGCTTCGTAAGAGGATGCAGCTTGTGAAAAAGCGTCACTCCCTGGCTGTATAGGCCATATCTCATACTAGACATCCCATCAAATCAAATGCAGCTCCAAAAGCCCAATCTGCGGACAATAACCTCGCCCTTAACCACGCCTGGTGAAGAAACTGGCGAACTCCGAAGCAGACAGCGCGGTCATACCAAAGCGATGCGATAGCTCGACGATCTTCGGCGGCACAAGGCCAGCGTCTGCAAGTAGCGAGTCATTCTCTGGCGAGAAGAAATCTCTTACAGGACCGTCAAATACAACCGAGCCGTCGGAAAAGCAAACCACTCGCTTTGCATAGTGTAGAACGAGCCAGAGAGAATGGGTGATGAAGAGAATCGTCTTTCCGAGATGATTCAGCTGACTGAGCATCGACATGACCCTACGCTCCTGTGTGAAATCGAGCCCGGTTGTCGGTTCATCGAGTATCAGGAGGTCCGGATCACACGAGAGAGTTGAGGCGATGGCAACTCGCTGTCGCTCTCCTTTGGTTAGGCAGAATGGATCGCTTTTCTCCTTGCCCTTTAGATCGACCGTCTCGATCGCGCCGTCCACGAGGCGCCTCATCTCGTTCTCGGAAAAGAGCAGGTTACGTGGGCCAAATCGGACCTCTTCCTCCACTGTCTCGCAGAATATTTGGCTATCTGGATTTTGAAATACGAAGCCGACTCGTCTGGCAAGTTCTGAGAGCCTCATCTTCTGGACGTCCCTTTCGCGAATGATGGCCTTGCCCTCTGATGGCTTCAGCAGGCCATTCAGGTGTTTCGCAAACGTGGTTTTACCAGAACCGTTTCTGCCGACAATCGCAACGAACTCGCCTTGCCCAACCTTCAAAGAGACGTCGTGAATGGCGAAACTACCTCTCTCGAACGAATGTGTCAGCTCGCAGGCCTCAATCTCGGACGGACGCTCCTTTTGCGCATCCCTCCTTTCCTGCTCGACTATGGCCGAATAACGCTCACGGTCTGGAGTAAATCGCTCATTGACAGCTCGACGCGCCTCGTCAAGATCAAGCGGGGCATCCTGAATGTCGAGCTTCTTGTACGCCACGGCTATTTGATGAGGCCGCACGCCCGCGTCCGAGAGCAGTTTAGGGTCTGCGCAAAGAGCAGATGGGGAGCCCTGCATCTTGATCTTCCCGCATTGCATAAGCGCCAGGACATCAAAATCCAGCAGCGACTCGACATCATGCTCCACAAGCAAGATCGTGGCGCCGGCCGCCCGGAGTGAGCGGATTATTCGATGGACGCTCGCCCGGCCCTCCGGGTCTAGGTCGGTCGTCGGCTCATCTAGGAGAAGAAGATCCGGCTTCATGGATAGGACTGACGCTATCGCCAGTCGCTGCTTCTCGCCACCAGACAGAGTTGCCGGCTCGCGATTCTCAAAGCCAGAAAGCCCCACCAAGCGCAGGCATTCAGCGACCCGAGATCGAATTTCATCCGGATCTACGCCGAGATTCTCCGGGCCAAAGGCGACCTCTTGTTCGACGTTCGTCGAGAAAAGCTGATTCTCAAACTCCTGAAAGACGAAGCCGACCGACCCGGCCGCCTCGGCAACGGTCCGCTCCGAGGGAACAGCTCCCAGCACATTGA
>JAGHCW010000136.1 GCA_021160245.1 bacterium
GCCCAGCGGAGGCCCCAATCGCTAAGGTCAAAGATAGATACCGTTTCCAGACATTTGTGAGGTCTTACAGCTCATTGACATTGCGAAGATTCCTGTCGGAAAAGCGTGTCGAGTTTGGCAAACAAGGACTCCTCAAAGGCGGCATAAGAATATCAGTTGATATTGACCCGAGCTCAATGCTTTAGATTCTTGCGTTGTGGATTTTCGTGAGCGGCGCATTTCGCTTGACATACCTTAGCCGTGCTTATATAAAGGCAGAGCGGATCTTAAAGGGATCGGTGCATCTTTATCAGATGCTATTTTAGTATCTATTCACCGGAGGAACTACGAATGAGACGTAATTATTGGATACCTTTGCTGCTAATCGCAATGCTTGCCGGCTCGGCGTTCTCTGATGACATGACGGACAAGTTTGGTCTTGAGATATCGGGCGGGTGGTATCACCCAGAATTCTCGCAGTTAAACGGAGGCATAAATTACGGCGGCTCTTTCTCATATCACTTTCTGCCGTGGCTTTACGCTGAGCTGCGTGCCTCAGTGTTCAAGCGTGAAATACTGGATTTTGATGTTCAGAGAAGAACCACCACAAAGTACAAGATCATTGAGCGCGGGCAAGTTTACATGGCGGGTTCTGAGACCCTGGACGAGCATTTCAATTTCGACAACATAAAGGCTCGGATTGCACCCATAGACATCAACATCGGTTTCTCATTCCTAAATGATAGCAAGGTCAATCCCTATATCTCATTGGGTGGCACATTTTTCGATGCGAAGATCGATGAATTGCCCGACCCAAATATCACGGCATTTGGCTTCAACGCTGGGCTCGGGACAGAGATATTCCTAGCCAGTCTCTTTGAGGACAGAGCTAACCTCGCGATAGTAATTGATGGCCGGTATCACTGGGGTGAGGCTAGTTTCGGACTCGATTACACGAAGAAGTCCTGCAACAGGTACTTCATGAGTAGTACGATGAGAATGGACGTTGACGAGTATGTGAACGACAAGTTGAAGGACCTCGACGATGAGATAGATCTTGGTGGGTTCAGCGGCAGCCTCGGGCTGAAGCTCTATTTCTAAAAGGGTGTGCGGTATTTCGGAACTCGCTTGGATTGAAAGGGCTAGTCCGCACATCGAGTCTATATTCGATGATCAATTGTTCGTCGCCCGGCGCTTCACCGAAAGTTGGCTTGCCTATAGAGACCCTAAAAGCAAGGACGAATAGATGTTGTTCAGAGACGGTTCTAGATGGCTTGTTCTTGCCATAGCAGTTCTTCTGCCGGTCGGGCTTTTCATATCTAGCGCTCTCTCAAAAAAAGAGTCGAAGGACCTTGAGACCAGCTTCCCCTCTCTCTCCGCGCTTGTGCGAACACTTCATACGATTGACACCTTCTACGTTGATGAAGTGGATATGGATAAGCTTCTCAAGCAGGGCACGAGGAGACTTGTCTCAAGCCTTGATGCTATATCGAGAGTCGAGCTTGCGGGTGATGACCAGAAGCAGGCTCCGGCCGATGTCGGACTCAACTTCATGCTAAGAAATGGCGCCTTTGTCGTGATCTCAAAGGAGAAGGGCTCGCCATCGGACGAATCCGAGCTTCAGCCCGGAGATATTCTTCTCGCCCTGAATGACGATCCGGTCATCGGACTAACGCTAGATGAGCTCAACTCACTTCTCAGAGGTCAAGTCGGAAGCGAGATCACACTTACACTCAGCAATAGTGAATTCGCAGTGAAGAAAGTCACTCTGACGAGGCAGACCTATATCCCGGTCCCAGCTAGCGCCTCAGTCGAAGAGAACGGCATTATAGTATTCCGGTGCTGCAGGTTCACAGACGGCACCGCAAAGGTTCTTAAAGAGGCGCTCGTTGAGCTAAGAGGCGTTCCGCTGACCGGTATCATTCTTGACCTGAGGGACAACATCGGCGGATCGCTCAGAGAGGTGAGGGACATCTGCAGCCGTCTCGTCCGTTCGGGCCCTCTTTACACCCTGTTCAGCAGGGAAGTCAGCAAACCGGTTCAAAGAGATGATAGCGTCAACGCAATCAAGACCAACGTCCCGGTCGTCGTGATAATCAATAGACAATCGGTGGGCGAGGCGGAGGTGCTTTCTGCTTGTCTGAGAGGACATCGGATTGCAAGACTTGTGGGTGAGGCAAGTTTCGGATTTGCGCTCTGGACGGAGTGCATAATGACGACGGACAACACGAAGGTGATACTCGCCACGTCGGAAATAAGGGGTCCCTTCGGCCGGAAGATACACAATGTCGGCCTTACGCCTGACATCGTCGTCCACCCAGAGAAGGGGGCTGATCCGCAGTTGGAGGAGGCGCGCAAGGTCATCCTCAACTGGGCGCCAATTGAGGAGGAGCCCGCCGAAAAGAAAGCGGCATAGTGGCGATTTCATCCGCCGGCAAGGTGGCAGCATCGGAGCTCTGGCCTTGATGCCGGAGCAACCGTGGTTCATTCTCGTCAAACAGAGCGAATTTTGCCCTTCGGTACTGGGGTAGGCGCACTTATCTCGGCAATGCCACTTGACAAAGTGGCTTGATTAACTCAGATTAGTCTTTTGTCTAGGATAATTTAGAAGGTTTTTGGAGTAGGAAGAGCAGAGAACATGGGCTTAAGTAGAGAAGCGAAGCGAACGGCTATCAGAGAGTTCAGAGTACATGAGACGGACACAGGTTCTCCGGAGGTTCAGGTCGCCATTCTGACGCGTCGGATAGAGCAATTGACCCAGCACTTCGCGGTTCACAAGCATGATCACCACTCAAGACGGGGATTGCTCATGCTCGTTGGAGCAAGACGTCGCCACCTCAGATATCTGAAGTCTCGTGAAGTAGTGCGTTATCGCGAGTTGATTGAGCGATTAGGTCTGCGTAAGTAGTAGCATCTACGCGCTTCCATAACACCCTCATTCGGGAGTACCATAGATTTATGTTACACACAACTCAGGCGGAAATAGGCGGCAAACCACTAATTCTCGAGACCGGTAAGTATGCCAGGCAGGCTGACGGCTCCATTCTGGCGACCTTTGGCGAGACCGTTGTGCTTGCCACCGCGGTATCACAGAGAAAGCCTAGGGAGGGAGCGGACTTCCTTCCACTCACGGTTGATTACGTAGAGAAGACCTACGCGGCAGGCAAGATACCCGGCGGCTTCATCAAACGAGAGGGTCGCCCACGGGAGAAGGAGACTCTGACATCAAGGCTATTGGACCGCCCTCTGAGGCCCTTGTTCCCGGACAACTACTACTTCGAGACGCAGGTTATTGCGCTCGTGCTTTCTGCGGACGTCGAGAACAACCCAGATGTCATTGCCCTGAACGCCGCATCCGCCGCGCTCACCATTTCTGACATCCCATTCGGCGGCCCAATCGGAGCCGTGCGTGTCGGGCGTGTCGAAGGTGAGTTTATTGCGAATCCGACGCTTACTCAGCTTGCAGAATCCGATCTCAACCTTATTTGTGCGGGACGGGAAGATGCAATTGTCATGGTGGAGGCCGCGGCCTTGATGGTCGATGAGGCCGTCCTTGTCGATGCGCTCGATTTCGCCAAGGGCCCAATTGGCGCCTCAATCGAGGCTCAGCGCGAGCTTCGCAACTTGGCGGGTAAACCAAAGCGAGAGTTTGACAACAGCGCTTACATTGTCCCCGATGAACTGCTTGCCTCGGTTGAGGATGCGGTCGGTGTGCAACTTAATGAGCGGATTCGGATTGCGGAGAAACTCGAGCGAGAGAAGTCGCTCAAAGAGCTGCGCGACGAGCTCTTGGTCAAGTATGAAGAAGAAGAAGACAGTGTCAAATCTTTCGTTCGCACAGCTTTCAAGGATCTTGAGAAGCGGTATGTGCGAGCAATGATATTGAATGAAGGCATTCGCGCTGACGGTCGGCGGACTGACGAGGTTAGGCCGATTACTTGTGATGTTGGTCTATTGCCCAGAACACATGGCTCGGCGGTCTTCACACGAGGCGAGACGCAAGTGCTTGCCGCCCTGACACTTGGAACGTCAGTTGACGAGCAGAAGATTGACGGCCTTGAGGGAGAGAGTTTCAAGCGATTCATGCTTCATTACAACTTTCCTCCGTTCAGCGTTGGCGAGGCGTCTTTTCTTAGGGGCCCGGGTAGGCGCGAGATAGGCCACGGGGCCTTGGCCGAGAAGGCTTTGCTGCCGTTAATGCCGGCCGACACTGATTTCCCCTATACAATTCGAATAGTGTCTGAGGTTTTGGAGTCGAATGGCTCGAGTTCCATGGCCACCGTCTGCAGCAGCACGTTGGCTCTGATGGATGCAGGAGTTCCGATTGCGGCGCCGGTCAGCGGAATTGCGATGGGTCTCATAACAGAGGGCGACCGCGTCTGTGTGCTATCCGACATTCTCGGCCTCGAAGACCATCTAGGCGAGATGGATTTCAAGGTGACCGGAACGAAAGAGGGCGTTACAGCCCTTCAACTAGACGTCAAGTGCGGCAGCGTGAGCACGGAAATACTGAAGGGCGCTCTTGAGCAGGCCAAGAATGGGCGTCTTCATATTCTTGACATAATGGTGGAGGCCATTTCTGCGCCTCGCGAGTCGCTATCCCCGCACGCTCCAAGAATCATCACGATTATGATCAGCAAGGACAAAATCCGCGACGTGATTGGACCGGGCGGCAAGATGATTCGGAGTATTGTCGAGCAGACCGGAGTCAAAATAGATGTAGACGATTCGGGCGAGGTCAAGATCGCCTCATCCGACGAGGAGGCGTCGCAAGCGGCAGTGAAGATGGTTAAGGACTTGACCGCTGAGCCCGAGGAGGGCAAGGTCTATGTCGGAACGGTCAAGCGCGTCGAGAATTACGGCGCTTTTGTCGAGATATTGCCCGGTAAAGAAGGTCTTCTGCATGTTTCCCAAATATCAGAAGAGCGCACACGAGAGGTGAGTGACGTTCTGAAAGAGGGAGATGAGATTAGCGTAATGGTTCTTCCTTCGGACGAGAAGGGCAGGTTACGCCTGAGCAGAAAAGCGGCCATAAGACATGAGGCTGGCGAAGTAGTTGACCTGGAAGCAGAGCGGCCCAGACCAGAGAACCGGCGACCCAGAGGTGGCAGGGATGATAGAGGCGGCCAGCGACGTTTCGATCGGCCGAGGGGCCGTGGACGGGACTAATCAGAAAAAGCCCCAACGCCATATTCTCAAGAGATGATGAAATATATATCACAGGGAGATCATTAACATGCGCCCACCGATAAAACAGCAATCGCAGTCGGAGGCTTATCGCAAAAAAGCATCCGGCCGAAAGTTGATTTGGTACCTCATTCTGGTGTTTATTCTCTACTCAATCTATGCTGTAGGGAAGCCACTCATTGTGATGTGGCTCTTCGAGAACGCGACGGCCGACATCTGTGAGGAGAAGAGGCTCTCGAATAAGGACATTGATTTTGCCCCTATCGTTGCGGAAATCCGTACCGCCGCCGATGGCTATGCTGATCACGGTCTCGTTTTGTCCCCGGACGCTATCACCTGTCGAACCGAGGGTGGAATAAACCACATAGCAATCAAATTCACGACGGTAGGCAGCTGGTGCGGCGTCGAGATCAAGTACGAGGACTGGGAAACCAAGTACATGTCCCAGAAAAAACGGATGGGCTACTAAACGGCCAGGCGGATGCCTTTCAAGGCTGAAGACAGAATCGAACCGCTGCCAGAAGTCGTCATCAATGCTCTCCAAGTCGGCAACAGGAGCGGAACTGGATACTATTGTCAGAAGCTGATCAAGCATCTGCCGTCCATAGGGACGGACTTCCGATTTTGCATGGTCTTGCCGGACTCATTTCGCCCAAGCCCCATTTGCAGGATAATTGAACCGCTACCGAATGTCCGCCTGCTCTTCGTCAAAGCAAACGGCCAATTGCGGAGAATAGCATTCGAGCAGATTATCCTGCCTCGTCTCGCAAAAAGACTGGGGGCGGCGCTACTTCACTCGCTTGCATTCGTCGCCCCTCTGCGCCTCACCACGAGAAGCGTTGTAACCGTTCACGATCTTGCCTATCGCCTTTTTCCCGAAACGCTGACGAGATTTCGGCGACTATATCTTGAGATGGGCACGAAACAGGCGATGCGAAAAGCAAGCAGGATAATAACCGTATCCGAGGCGGTTAAGACGGACATCGTCCATGAAGCGGGGATTCCACACGGGGACGTCGTCGTAACTCATGAGGGCGGTTTTGAGGCGCGTGGGCTTTCGCCGCGAGTTGAGGACCAATACATCAATAGACTATTGAGCTGGGAAGGCGAATATATTTTGTTTATAGGGACAATGGAGCCTCGCAAGAACCTGCCCAGGCTTCTCTCAGCATTCGCGCTCTTCAAGCAGCAATACAATGGCCGATGCAAACTGGTTATCGTCGGTCGAAAGGGCTGGTTGACGGAGGAGACAGCCCAGAGACTCTCTAGACTTGGGATTGCTGGCGATGTGCTTATGACGGGATTTTTGCCGTCAGATGTTGTCTTCAGTCTGATGCGGAAGGCGAGTCTCTTTGTCATGCCCTCGCTCTATGAGGGCTTCGGCCTGCCGCTCGTAACCGCGATGGGGAGTGGGACTGCCGTCGCAGCCTCAAGAGCTGGCTCCATACCTGAGATATTGGGTGAGTCGGGCCTCCTTTTTGACCCACTAAACGTCGAGGATATGGCCGAGTCGCTACTTACTTTAATGAGCGAGCCTTCTCTGAGGAAACGGCTAGTTGAGATGGGCATAAGGCGTGCTGAGCATTTCACATGGGAGAGGTGCGCCTCCAAGACGGTAGCGATTTACAGAGACCTTCTCTGCGCTTGAGACCTAGCCGCCTGAGATTCCGCCCCTGAAAAAAGCCTCTCCTGCGTAAAAAGCAGGTTGAGCATACTCAAAGCTCGAAACTCGAGCATCGTCGAGAATTGACCACTCGATAGGCGGACTCGCGTCTCGACACTATGAGGACAAGGCAATCTGGCAGAAAACTCAAGCTCGCGATCGATCGTTGACAACGTTGGTTGCCTCGTCCTTGTGATCGCTGTCACAGATGATGACGACGAGCCGCCCTGCATTCACCGATGAGATTCCCTTCGATGGCGGGGCACGCTCCTGCATTGACGCCTCGCCCAAGATGCTTCCCGGACGGCGATCACAGTTCCAAGCTCGCCCCGCTGCCTTTGCATCTCCTGGTTACTCCTCTCTAAGAGGAAGTGCCGAAGACGTTGCGCCAGCCGTCGGAAAAGGCGGATTACCCCAGATACTGGCCACCAGGTCCGAAACAACGACTGCTGCTGCGATCTTACCCAAACCGATCGCTCATTTATCTACCAAAGACTGAGTGCCGAATACCCTTCAGACATCAGTCATAAACCGGAGCGCCTCTATGCTTCGTCATCTCCCTAAACTCTGCCAGAAGCTTCTTGAAGACCGGGCCCGGCTTGCCGTCTCCGATGATCCTGTCATCGACATTGATCACGGGAATCAGCTCGGCCGCTGAGCCGGTCAAGAAGACCTCATCGGCGACATAAACATCATGCACGACCATATTCCGCTCAATCACCTTAATGCCGAACTTCTCCGCTATGTCCAGAACACACTGCCGCGTTATCCCAAGCAGAACGCCCACGAACGGCGGTGGCGTGAACATGGTCCCGTTCTTGATTGTGAATATGTTGTCCGCCGTTGCCTCGCAAACGTAGCCGCGCGGATTCAGCATCAGCCCCTCATCCGCTCCAGCGCGGTTCACCTCGATCTTCGCGAGTATGTTATTGAGATAGTTCAGGGACTTGACCTGCGGGCAAAGAACGTCCGGCGAGTTCCGACGTGTGGAACAAGTAACGATCGTCAGGCCCACGTCATACTTCTCCTTCGGATAGAGCTGAATGCTGTCCGCAATGATGTAAATGCTCGGGCGACCACATTTTCTGGGATCAAGCCCGAGATCGCCCTCACCTCTGGAGACGACAAGCCTAATATAAGCATCCCGATAGCCCGTGCGCCTCACCGTCTCCATCGTTATTTCGCTGAGTTCCTCTATTGACATCGGTATCGTGAGGGCTAGCGACTTGGCAGAATCGTAAAGCCGCTTCATGTGCTCCTCAAACATGAATATCCGACCATTGTAAACACGGATGCCCTCGAAAATGCCGTCACCATACAAAAAGCCATGGTCGTAAATCGATGTCACGGCCAGCTTCTTGTCGGTAATAAACTCACCATTCAGATAGATGCACAATCCCATATATGAGCCTCCAAATTTGTTGATGGTAGGTGCAGCGAAAACGCCCGGCCACATCTCTGTATCTATATAAAATGAAACTGCATGGTCTCAAAACAGCCAATCTAAGAATCCATATAAGATTAAATCTAATCGCCTGAGCTCGGCTGTGTCAAGCTTATGAGCCTCGTGAAAATCCAATTGTTAAAACGCCTTGCCCATTACCTCGACTCCAAAGTATAGTGCGTTAAACGCCCATGGAATGTGCGAGGCGCATAAGAGTATCGAGGAGGTGAGTGATGTTTCCACCGGGTCAGCTTCTTTTCGCGCGAAAGATACCGCTATTCTCTAAACTCGCTGACAACTCGACGTTTACGCCTTTCGAGGAGACATCGATCGGCCTCTACCGCTTCAACTGGTCGGAGGTGGGCGCCGGCCATTTTCTCTCTGATTTGGCGCTGTTCGTGCTCGGATTTCTGCTCCTAACCCTCGCCATCGGCTATGGGAAGCACTACCTAAGGAGAGACCTGACATCGGTGCTTCTCCGAGCAGGGCGAGTATGGGGCGCCCTCTGGTGCGCTATCGCGGCCGTCTGCTTCATAATCGGCGCTATCGATCTCAGCCGTCTGCCAATTGATCGAGCCATAGCTGCATTCTGGACGGTCATTCTCGTGATAGTTGGATTGGGCCTATTCGCCCTCACCATCAAGAGCCTCAGGAGAGCGGCTCCAGACAATCCGGGGAGGCGCACATCGGACAGAGTGATCAAGGTCTCCGGATTCATTATTGCCGCCGCTTGCGCCTCGTTACTCCACGTTGTTGATTTCCCACCCCAAACCTCCCTGGGCTGGGTCGTCGTTCAGCTTCTGATTCTCGGAGTGCCCGCCGGCATCGGCTTCCTTCTGCCCTCCCGCGAGGCGGTCGAGTCGCCTGGATATGAGCCGGAGCGAGAGCTCACTGGGGCGCGCTACTTCCGGACTCTTGATTTTGTGCTGTTCATTCCATTTGTGTTATTGATGCTATATGGGCTAAATGCGCTTCCAAGACTCGGCCAGAACAACATCATCCCGATTATTCAGGCGCTGCTTCTTTCGATCTGCCTCTTCAATCGGGTACCAGAAAGGGAGATCGCAGAGCACCCGAAGTCTCTATTCGGCAACGTTTTCAGCGCGATGATTCTCCTTCAGTTTGCGGCTATTGGCGCGTACGCTATCTTCACCACATCGAATGAAAACGTGCCATTTGCCTTTAGCCTCATAATCTATATGAATCTCACCATTGCCGCGATAGTAGTGTGTCTGGTGCTTAGCCTTCGCGTGCTTCAAAAGGGCGAGGTGCTGAAAAGGCCCTGGTGGCGGAAGGCGCGGTATTGGATTATAGCTGCACTTGCCACATCTGTCTTCTTGGAAATCGACATTGGACCAGCCATCACCTCTTCACCGGGGGGAGGAATGGCAATACCTGTGATCTTGACTGCCCTAGTCATTGCACTCGTCATGGTGAGCATTGCGTTCTTCACGCGAAGACGTCACCTCCGACGCCCCATCAGGTTCGTTCTCATTGGTATATTGCTACTAGTAGGCGTCCTGTTCTTCGCTTACAGCCGTTCACCCGAACACAGACGAAGTGTGAGTTGGATCATGCAGTCTATGGTGCCTCAATACGGGACGGTCGCGACTCTTGTGTTGCTACTCTTGGTGTTGACGTTCAAAAAGCCCGCTGAAGGGGTGGCCAGAGCGCTCCGGGGCCGGCCGGCGAGAGTAGCGTTTTACTCGCTCGTCATCGCTCTCGCGTTTCTGTGCCGTGGTCTTGAGAACTTCCCTTCCTGCCCGCTTGGGTCCCTTTATTACTCATCATTGGGACTGACCGAAGATGATGGCCATGCTCTCAACATCCTACCGCTTGAGAGCCTGGCCGCCTCGAGGTTCCTTGAGCAATCAACGTTCGACGATCTGAAAGGCGCTCAGGAAGATGCAATCTATGTGTGGGCGGGGGTATTCGCCACGCCGGTTAACTTCCGCAAGACGCTTAGTTATACGCCTGAACTCATGGGCGCCGCCTCGCAGCTCGTCGTCGGCGCTGCAAGGGTCATCGGGGCCAGTAATCCGTCCGACGTCCAACTTGATGTTCTGTACAGCCGTCGTGTCATCGGAACAGGCCTCGCCGACCACCTTCGGCTACAGCTGACACCCAATCGCATAAGGAAGAAGGCGGCGCGGATTCTGTCCCAGTTGAAACAGGCCGAAGCCTGGAGGGGATACTTTGACTATCCCCGCGCCGCAATACAGACCTTTGGCTCATGCAGACAATCGAATTCTATGATTGAGGCCATTGTTGGCGTCGCAGTATTCGCCCTCTCCGACCCACCCGGCCACGAGGCGCTCAGGCAATTCTGGCGCATGGATGGGATGCCTGGGGTAACGATTTACTAGGACAATCTTGTTCCCTAGGAATGCTCTCTCCATCGATTTGCAGACGAATCTCCGACCTTGAACTTTTGGCCTCGAACTCTACAATGTTGAATCATGGTATTACAGCCCGTTATTGGTATTGAGGTTCACGTTCAGCTGCTGACTGAGAGCAAGGTATTCTGTTCTTGCAGCACACAGTTTGGCGCTGAGCCGAACTCAAACACCTGCCCCGTCTGCCTCGGCCTCCCCGGCGTCCTGCCGGTTCTCAATAAGAAGGTGGTGGAGCTCGCGGTCAAGGCCGCGCTGGCGCTCAACTGCGAGATAACTAGACGGAGCCAGTTTGCGCGGAAGAACTATTTTTATCCCGATCTGACAAAGGGCTTTCAGATAACTCAGTTCGATCTGCCGATCGCGACGAATGGCTATATCGACGTCGATGTCTCGGAGAACGGAGGCGAGGCGAAGACGAAGCGAATCAGGATAAATCGCCTGCACATCGAGGAGGATTCGGGCAAGTCGCTTCATGGCGAGGCGCTCAACGTTGAGGGCACAAGCCTCATCGATTTTAACCGTTGCGGCGTCCCGCTGGTCGAGATCGTTACCGAGCCTGATATCGAGAGCCCGGAGCAGGCGCGGCAGTATCTTCTGAAGCTCAAGACGATTATGCAGTATTGCGGGATAAGCGACTGCAACATGGAGGAGGGCAGCCTTCGTTGCGACGCGAACATCTCGTTGCGCAACGAGGACGGGAGCCTCGGGACTAGATGCGAGATAAAGAATCTCAATTCATTCCGCTTCGCCAAGCGCGCGATCGAATATGAGATGAGGCGGCAGGCGGAGGTGCTTGAGGCTGGCGAAAAGGTGAAGCAGGCTACTTATGGGTTCAACGCGGCGACGGGAAAGACTTTTATGATGCGGACTAAAGAGGAGTCGCAGGATTACAGGTATTTCCCCGAGCCCGACCTCGTATTCCTTGAGGTCGATGACGATCGCATCGAAGCGACGCGGAAGATGATGCCCGAGCTCCCCGACGCAAAGCGCGAGAGGTTGACGAAGCAGTATCGGATACCCAAGTATGATGCAATGGTGCTTTCGACCAGCCAGGAGATCGCCGACTATTTTGAGAAATGCGCCTCGCTTCATCCCAACGGAAAAGCGGTCAGCAATTGGGTGATGGGGTCGGTTCTCGGGCTATTAAAGGAGCGTAACATCGGCATCGCTGACTGCCCGGTTTCGCCGACGCGCCTCGCGGAACTGCTCAATCTGGTGGCTGACGGCAAGATAAGCGGCAAAATAGCGAAGGATGTCTTTGAGCAAATCGTTGAGACGGGCAAGTCCCCTGAGGCAATCGTATCCGAGCAGAATCTCGGCACAGTCTCGGACGAGAGCGCTATAGCCGACATCATCCGCGAGGTTGCTGATAAAAGGCCGGATCTTGTTGCGAAGCTCCAGTCGGGCAAGCTCAACGTGCTCGGATTCTTCGTTGGCCAAGTAATGAAGCGCACGAAGGGGCAGGCAGACCCGCAAATCGTCAACCAGATCATCCGAAAGGTGTTGCTGAAGGAATAGAAACGCAGTCAGTGTAGGGCGGGCTTTCCAGCCTGCCAGAGGATTCCGTCCGCAGATTACTCAGATTGACAGCCGGAGATGAATCCCTCCCTTATCTTCTCTGTGGAACTGTGTGTCTCTGTGGTGCATTCTTCTAATCAAGCAGACAGCCATCATTGGACAGGTTGGAAAGCGCGTCCTACAGATCAGAAATCAACAGAAATACGAGAAAAGGAGAGAGAGATGGCAACCGAGAATCAAGATTCCATTCACGAGGAGCGCATGCACATCCTGAAGATGGTCGAGGACGGCAAGATCTCCGCGGACGAGGCAACGGGTCTGCTGAAATCAGTCGGTGGCGGCATGTCCTACTTCACGACCAGCACCAAGTCCGCAGGGGCCGCGAAGGTCAAAGACAAGAAATCGCTGAAGGGCAAGAAACTGCGAGTACAGGTCTTTGAGGGCGACAAGGAAAAGCCTAAAGTGAACATCAAGCTTCCGCTTTCTTTGGCAAACTTCGCCGGCCGCTTCATAGCAAAGCACGGCAAGATCAAGATTGACGGACTCGATGACAACCTGGCCCCCTTGCTGGCCAACCTCGATGAGCTCGACGAGGAGACCAACATAGAGATCGATGACGAGAAGGGCAAAACGCGCGTCAAACTCTCTATTGAGTAGGATTGCAGCACGAAGCAGCGTGCATAGAATATTCTTGCTCGGACCTATAGTCGGCCGATTGGCCCTCTGCTAGTAGCCTATAGCCTTAAGCTGCTTCAGGTTGGATATCGTGCCCTGGGATTCGGGCTTCAGTCTGAGAGCCGCCTCCCACTCTTTCCTGGCGCTTTTGTAGTCCTTCCGCTTTGCGTAGGCCACACCAAGCGCGTTGTGCGCCTCGGCCGAGTTGGGGGCCAAGGCAATCGCGCGCCGGAAAGCCGACTCAGCCTCATCCGAGGCGCCGGTCTTGTCCAATAGCACTCCCATCGCCACGATTGTCTCGGCGTCGTTGGGCTGAATCTCGATGATTCGTCGATACGCTTGTATGGCCTGGCTGAGGTTGCCCGAGGCGATGGCGGCATCTTTTTGTGCTCTCAACGCCTCCACCGAGAGGCCCTCCAGCTCCTTCGACATCGTGTCTTGCATTTCAGCGGCTATGTTACTGCCAAGCTCGCTCTTTGCGAAACGCCCATCTCGCTTAGCAAGCGATGGCTCGAGCGCGAGTGCCCGCCTTAAGGAGTTTGACGCCTCGCTCATATCGCCCATTTTCTCTCTCAAGAATCCAATATCGGCATGAACAAGAGCATAGGTGGGGTCCCTCGCCACAGCGACCTCGAAGGCGGCCAGAGCCTCCTGCTGCCTGCCGGCGAGTTCAAAGACGACGCCCAAGTTCCGATTCGCTTCGGGATTAGCAGGCGAGAGGTCCCGAAGCCTCCCGGCGGTCTCGACGGCGTTGTCATAGTCTCCCAACTCAAGGTAGATGTTTACCAGCGACTTCAGAGCGGAGGGGAAGTTTGGCTCGATGCGCTCCGCGCTCCCAAATGCCTTTGCAGCCTCTTCCAGTCGGCCTTGTCCCTGAAGCAAGACGCCTATATTGAATCGCACGAGGTGATCATTCGGCCTCAGCTCGGCGATGTTTCGGTATTCATCAAGAGCCAGTTTCTTTTCCCCAAGGGCAACGGCTCTCTCGGCAAGCGTCTTGTGCATTATCATAATATCACCGGCCACATCACTCGCTATCCTATAGAGTCGCAGAGCCACCTGCTTATTCCCCTGAGCATAGAACGAGTCACCAAGCTGTTGCTCTCGAACCATGGCCACGCAGCGAGACGTGTAGTCCTTGAAGATTGTGGGGTCATCAATGCCTCTTCGCTCAAATGTCTTGGATATGGCACGTTCCCAATCGGAATAGACCATGCTCTCAGCCGGTGGGACTGCAATGCTGCCGAGGCCAATCGGCTTCAGGGCAAAATCCTCGATCGGGCCGAGGTCAACGCCGGGCACATATAGAACCGGGCTATTTCCGCTCTTCATAAGAACATGCTCCGCCTTCAGCTGGGCGCCCTTCCGCTGCTGCTGATCCATAAGCCGTATATTTTCTGGGTAGAAATCACGCCTCAGTATTCCTGAACGGTCAATCATCTCGAGCCCGGGTTCTATGCCCTCAACGTGCTTGAGGAATAGCAGCGTGAATACTTCCATGTCGCGGTCAACCAGAACGACCGTGTCATCCTCTGGCATCGATCTAATGACGTTCATGCCATAGTCATAGCTGAGCAGATTGCGGCTTTTGTCGCAGTAGAAGTAATTGGCACATAGCGGCATACCGATTACGAGCGCCATAACAACGGCTGCAGTGAATGAAAACGCACGTCGTCCAAGACGCCAACCGGAAAGCCTATCAAACAACCAAGCGATGCCTGGCGCGGCTAGAATGGCGGCGATTGCGAACGACGGGATGAAGAACACCTCAACTAAGGACTTATCGCGAGGGATCAACCTGAAGTTCGTATATAGTATGAAGAATAGACTACAGAGGAGAAAGGCCCCAATCAGCAAAATGAGCCTCTTCTCTCGTCTGCGAGCAAGGATTGCAGCGCCAATAATGGAAAACAGCGGCAGGATTGGCGTGAACTGCCTCAGCAGGAGCCCAAGATAATAGCGCGACTGCCCCATGAAGAGGGTGAGCGTTCTCTCAGCCTGGTCAGGGCTGCCATACGCTTTGCGCAACACTTGGCTCCAAAACGCCTGAAAAGTCCTTGCATCTCCCCAATTTAGAATCGGTCCCGTTGATGCCCTGAAGACGAGGTAGAAGTGCACCGAGGCGCCGAGAAGGCCCAGCAGCGTTGCGCCCAGAATCAGGCCAGGATCCTTGAGCACTCTTGGCTCACGAAAGACAACATAGACGACAAGCGCCGCAAGCAGAAGGGCGACCGTATGATGGCTTGAGAGGCCGAGTCCACCGAGGAAGGCCGCGAGAAGAAGCAGTCTATTTTCTCTAGTGGCGCCTTTTCCTCGTTCCCAAAGAAATACGACAAAGAGAAGCATGAGAGCGAAAAGCAGTGATAGTGTATAAACCTCAGCAATTGTGGTCTGCGACCAGAAGGTTAGTGATACTGCAAACGCCGCAGCTGATACCGCCGCCCCTACACCTGCGAACCGCATTTGCCCCCTTAGCCCGTTCCCAGTAAAGCCAACGAGAAGTGAGAGCCTGTAAACCAGAAAGACGGACGAGGCGCCGAATATGGCGGACGCGAGGGCGGACCTTTGGGCGAATGAGCCGAACGGGAATAGGAAGCTGGCCAGTTTTAGGAGGAGAACGAAGATGGCGTATCCGGGTGGGTGGGGTATGCCGAGGCAGTTGGCCGCAGTCATCAATTCGCCGCTGTCGCCGACGTATATTGTGGGGCACTGCGTCTTGAGATATACGAGGAATGCGATCACAAAGAGCGCAATGCCTGTCCAAAATTGACAGACATCGCGCCCAAATGAGTTTCGATATAACAAATGCCTACACGAAGGACGCTGCCTCGCTATTCGACTACGCTAAGATACGGGAAGAAGGTGCTCTTGTGGCCTTCTTTGTCCACGACTGCGATTTCTATAACGTGGTGTCCTCTCTCTCCGCCGGCGATGAAGCAGCTGGCGCCATAAATGGCCCTCTGGCCATCGGACGTGAGCCCGTCAAGCTGAACGCCCTCGAACTCAATCGATGTGTCCGCCTCGCGCCTGGTCGCCTCAACCGTCGCCACGTTGGTCGGCCCATTTGGATCATTAACTATCACATTGAACTGAACCTGGCCGCCTCTATTGACATCCACGTTTGAGCCGCCAAAGCCCGCGAGGAGTATTTCCGGATACGACACCAGGAACTCACGACTGCGCACGCCTCGAATGGCGTCAAGTATGTAGTTCTGTAGATTGATATCCAAGGATCCGCCCTTACTCGTCTCACCATACGCTGCGCCATCGGCGAAACTGCCCATAATGGAAGAGCTCGGAGTCGCAACGGCCCGAGGATTAAAGTCCGGGTAGTCATCTATCGTCACATACGGCCATACGTTACTGTGATTGCCCTCATAATCCGTGGCGATCACCTCAAATGTATAGTTCCCACTGCAGATGCTTCCCGCCTCCACATCGGAATAGTATGCATAGACGCCGTCTCCGGCGAGGCCATCGTAGGAGTTTCCATCGTCCTTCAAATCGACCATCGGCAAGCCATTATAGCAAAGCTGCACCACAGCAATGTCATTATCAGGGTCCGTGCAATAGGCTACTACATGGAACTTGCCTCCGAATCTCTCGGAAATGTGAGTGCCATAATAGCCGGCCATCCACACCCGAGGCGGCATTGAATGCGTCGCGGGCGGGTTACTGTGGACGGGGTCTGAGACTTTCGGGCCATCTATCGCTCCAGCGCTCGGATACAGCCATCTTTCGCTCGCCGCGTCGGCGAAAACGAAGTAGTGATTGTAATCGCCGGGGGTGAGAACTACCGTCGCCCCGAAGAACCCATTGGCCTCGTCTCCCTCAAGCAGGGAAAGCGGATATTCAGAATCGCCAATCACGAGTTTCGCCACGGACGGTGGATTCATGTTCTCGTCATAATAGTGAATCTTAAACTCGTATCTGGTCGCGCTCTTGCCGACTGAGTTGAAACTTGCATTCGAGAAATTGGGGCCCCTACTCTGCGCTGCACGGTCCTTCAGAGCATAGAACTTCTCCTCTGAACCGAAATAAACGCTTCCATCCGGCCCAATTGCGGGGGAGCTATGAATGAAATAGCCGGCGCTCGTCCTCTGTGGATCGTGGAAGCGCCACAACAGCGAGCCATCCTTGCCCAGGCAATAGAGGTTGCCGTCGTGGGAACCAAAGATGATGTTGCCGTCTCCGTCTATGGCCGGCGATGTGTATATCCTGCTGTTCGTCTCGAACGTCCAATTAACCGTGCCGGCCTCAGCGTCAATCGCGTAAAGCTTGTGATCGTATGAACCGACATAGAGCACGCCATCATCGGAAAGCGCCGGTGATGAGTGGACGGTGTGGTCAGTATAGACCCGCCATTTGAGCGTGCCGTCAGAGTTAATCGCAAGAATCCTGTTGTCGTAGGTCCCGAGATAGACTGTCGCATTCGGCCCGACAACAGGCGAAGATGTGATCACGGCGCCCGTGTCGTAGCTCCAGCGAGGATTGCCATCGTGCCTCACGGCATAGAGCATGTGATCATCAGAGCCAAAGAATACCGTCCCGTCGAACCATATCGCCGGTGAGGACGTAATCCAGCTACCGGTCTCGAATCGCCATCTCAGTTCGCCAACTGGCGTCATCGAATAGAGATAGTTGTCACTGCAGCCGAAATAGACATTTCCGTCAATCCCGATCACAGGTGAGGAATCGACCGCGCCCCCGGTCTTATAGGACCACTTAAGCGAGCCATCCGGCTCATAGCAGTAGAAGCTCTCGTCCCCCGATCCAACGAAGAGGCAGCCATTCTCGTCAAGCGCCGGGGTTGAGGCGACATAATCGCCGGTGCTTGCCACCCATTTCCTTGTGCCATCGACATTGAGCGCGTAAATGTTGCCATCGTAGCTGCCAAAATAGACGATGTTATTTTCGTCCACGACAGGCGAGGAGATTATGTAGTCGCCTGCAATGAAGCTCCAATTCAGCGTCGGTGACGAGGTCGCGCTTACAGGGGAGCAGGCCGTATGGTCTGGGTCGTGCCCGAACATCGGCCATGCAGGGCCTCTCTCGTCCGGCAAAACGGTCGGCCCATAGTAATGAACTGGAACCTCGCCAGTCTCCGGAAGGCGAACAATACCGGCGCCGCTTCCACCTTCAAACTCAAACCAGAAGGTGTGGTAGCCAACCTTTAGCGAAGTTGCGTACACAAATGTACCTTGCCAAGCGTCCCCGGCGTTCACAGCCATCGTCCTGGGCGAGCCATCGATATAAACGAGAGCCGAGGCCGGAGCGACAAGGTCCCTATCAAAGAAATCTACACTGTATGTAAACTGCGTCCTGGTCGATCCTATGTCAGGCGTGACCTGGCCGAATGCTAGTCCGATATTGTCACCCGTCCTGAAGCAGAACGTCTCCTGGTCTGTGTTCGGGCAAAGCTCAAGGTCTGACGCCTCAATGCGAACGCAGATCATTCTGTCCGAGGCAAATGGCTGGCCCGGGATATAGCTGTACCGGTAACCGTTTGCAGAGTCCGCTCGAATGATAAGTCCGCCGTTGTAGTTCTGGTCCACGCCTTCCTTAAGAACGTACACATAACCGTTGCCGTCAGTGTGATTGACCCTGATCGACACGGTGTTCGGGTCCACGCCGCTGTCGGCGTCCGTGATGCTTGCAGAGATGATCGTGTTTGTGGAGACATCGACCGAGCTCGGCGCGGGGAAGATATCTCCGAAGACCGGCGGCGCCGGATCGATAGCGAAGTTAGGCACCGTCTGAAAAGGCTCGAATATCGTTATGCCCGAAATCGCGTCGCCATTGCCGTCTCCGTCACCCGATGGACCGTCAATAGCGCCCCACCAGTTGTTTCGAGCGTCAATCACGGGCTGGGGTTGAAGGTTCACAACACCAAAATTTTCGTTGTTGACTATGTCGTTGGATTGAATAATCGGCATCGCGCCGTTCGGGTCGCTGAAACCTTCATCCGTCTCGCACAAGACACCATTGCGATTGCACATGATGCCGTTCTTGATTATCTGAGGAGATGACATCTTGCTGTGTGCGTAACAGTGGATACCAGCCTCCTCAAATAGCGTAATTATGTTGTGCTGGATAATCGGCGAACAGCTGTCAATGAGCAATGATGTCCCATACTTGAAGACACATTCTTCGACCTTGTTATTGTTGTTGTTCTCATACTTGATATGGCCCCAATCCCCGGGCCTCGGCATAGGCGTCGGGCCAGTCAGGAGAATCGAGCCACCTACCGTATCGTCGTTGAATGACGTGACGTAGATTCTGTCCCTGGACGTGCCGTCAAGGACAAGCTGCCCCTTAGCATAGATGCTCATGTCAGCAGCCATCTTGATTATCGTGCCCTGAGGCACCAGAACCGCAGCATCCTCGACCACGACTTCAAAGGGATCCCCCGACTCCGCAACACCGGACATGTCGTCGGCAACCACGATGGCAGTATTCGAATTCGACACAATCGCGAAGTGTGCGTCGCTCTTCGTATTCGGATAAAGACGGGAACCTGTAAGAACGTTTCTCTTCCAGTCCGCGCTCACATCGACCAAAATATCGTAAACACCCGTCAGCGCGTCGCTGGGCGAGATAGAGGTGGAAAGGCCTGTCAATCTGTAACCACCCGCGATCACCACAGGATCTATGACGGCGTAGGGATAGTTATAGCCCGTTACATCATCCCAAGTCGCCCCCGCGCCTCGTATAGTTCCGCCTATTCCGACTGCGCGGTAGTAGTTGGTCGTCAGTTTGTTTCCTATATATTGGGGATCGCATGTTCCAAGAAGCGTGAGCGGAAAACCGTAGTTATGAGTCAGACTGTTGTCCTGGAGTATTGGCTCGCAAGGACCGAGATAGTCACTACCCGTCTCGAGGCATATTCCGCCACCTTCATAAAGACCAAGACTCGCGTCAACCACATGACCGCAATCGCTGATTACATTGCGAGAAATCTCAGGCCTTGCTGGGTCAGACTCAGCGTAGATGTAAAGGCCGTAAGAATAGTTGTTCGAGATGTGGTTGTTAATGAACGCTGGAGAGCTCTGGTCGATCATCACATAGCGACCATAGCTGATGAAGCAGTTCGCAATCAGACATTCATCGCAGCATATCTTGAAGCAGCCCCAATCGCCGGCGGCCGGCATACTGGAACTGCCCGGAACTCGCAGACCAAAGACGTCATTATGCAGTGATGTAAGGTAATTTGGAGATGGACCGTCGTCCGAAGTCTCGATATTACCGAGAATCTCGAAGTTCGTCCCCTCCGCAAATTTAACCACACATCCCGGCGGCAACCTGAGACCGCACCCCGGCGAAATCGTTAGATCATCCAGAACAAGAAACGGAAGAGGCAGGAACTGATTTGAGGCAACTGCGCTATCGTCAACCTGTGGGAAGAAATAGTCTGTATATTCAAACTCCCCGCTCCCGTCTATCTGAATGCCGGGCTTTATGTAACCCTTCACGCCGATCGCGGAAACGAACGCGTCGTCGCCTTCTCGCTGGCGAATTATATTCCCATCGGGAAATGGGTTCACAAGCTGTCCATCCACGTCCAACATCACGGGCAACGTATTCTCAAACACAATTGGCAAGCCGCCTCGCGATACGTCAGGATCACTGCTCATGACGATGTCGTTGAAGTTCACGATCGGCACGCTGAGGCCGTATGAATAAGGCGGTGTGTAGCAATATATGGCATTGCCAGCGTCGTACTGGTCGTTCATGTCCAAGTCCTGGTATTCCTCTTGACCAGGATCGAACTTCCCATTCTCGGGATTGTCATCGGTGTATGGCTCACCAATATCGACTATTGTGTTGCACTCCAATGTCGGGTTCACCAAAATATCGTGTGCCACAATCCGGAAGCCATAGCGGCTGAAGTTCTCAATGCGATTGCCAAAAAGATACGGAGAACAGTTCTCGATTTCTATCGACTTCCCATAGCGGAAAGTACTGCTCTCAAACCGACAATCGTGATGATAGATGTGGATCGAGTTCCAGTCGCCGATTTCAGGCTGTCCCGAGCTCTCCTCCCAAGAGCCGTCAGGTGTGGAATCATCGTTAATCGATGTGAAAAGCGCCTCCTGCGCGATCAATACGCCCTCAACAAAAATGTCAACGTGGGCGCCGAGCTTCACAATCGTGCCCGGCATGATGGTCAACTTAACTCTATCAGTCAGATCATTCGGATTGACGTCATGAACGTAAAGATCACGCGTCAAGACAATCGGATTCTCACTTGGATCCCAAACCGTATCCTCTGTTATCTGGTATTTGGTCCACTCGCCGGCTTGGCAAAAGGCAAGGCCAACTAGAAAGATAAATACCGAGCAAATCGCAACTCGCCTGAATAGCATCTGCGCTCCTCCATAATGTGACCGAACATCTTGCCCAAACAGCCCTAAACAGGCCCTGGTCAAGCGTGCCCAGCGTCAATATGCCGCTTCTGGAATAATGGTTCTATTGATCTATCTTTATTATAGCCACGTCTAACATACCTGTTTTTTCACGCCATTCAAGTCTTTTCTGAGGTGCAATCACCATCGAGAGAGCCGGCGAGGAGGAAAAACAACTCATCTCCAGCTCAATTCGCCGCAATCACAACCAGACCGAAGGGGGTGAACGATACCTCTTGCATGAGCTCAAGCCTCAGGCGGGGCCAATCCCATCAGTCGCTTTCTCCCTTTCTCCCATCTCCATTCATATTCTAAGAATACAATTAGAATGGATGCCTTGAGCTTCCAAGAACCAATCGCCGCTCCATATCAAACGCTGCATACTGCCGAGAAAGCAAAGCCATCAGTTCCCGACCTATCGGAGTCAAGAAGGGGGCTTCGTCCGAGCGCATTCGTCTCTCTAAGAGTAGAAGCTCTGATGAATACTCCAAATACCAGCCAAAACTTGCCTTCCGTGACCCCGGAGACCATCGCATCTCGGCCGAACATAGAGAGACAAAACTCGCCAGAAGCTGCTCCCGCGAGCCGGGAGACGCCGCATCCGCCTCATCTACCGCCTTAAGAAGACAGAACATCCCAAACTTGTGGCCATTCGTGCAGCGGGCTCCAGCTATACCTGCAATCAGAAGACGTCTCTGTGTTTGATTGAGAGACCACAAGAACGACCTATCGACGCTCTCTGAGTAACTCATCCCCAGCGAGGTTAGCCTCACCACTCCATCTTTCTGCTCCAGCAGCCCGAAACTCTTCCCGAATCGAACGAATAACCTCGCGCGATACTCAGGATTGCGAATCTGCCTCGGATTCTTCACGATGTTCGGGATGTTATTTATTATCTGTCTGAGAGTCGTGTGGTTCCCTCTGCCCATGAAAGCAAAAAAGCCATTTAGATATGACAGCCGAGCAAAGGCGTCCACTGGTGGCTTCGGACTGCAAAGCCCGAAAATCTCCTCATCACGAAACTCCAGAGCCGCAGCTCGCCTTAACATACTGCTAATGGTATATCGCGACCTATAAAGTGGTGGCATGTACCGAGGCAAGCCCGCCGGAAATCGCTCGGCAAAATGAGCGCCAATTACATTTGAGGCGCCGAGCCTATCGGTATAGTCGAGAACGTATCCGGCAAGGCGGTCGTGGTGGTCCTTGTCAGCAAGGCCCAGCTGTAATTCGATCAGGACGATACGTTTCCCTGAACGTTCTCTAAAAGCAAGATCAACACGCCCAGAATCGCACACATCCTCGCATCTATAGAGCTCAAGACCTGAAACCGGAATCCGCCTCGCATTGAGCTGAGATTCGACTATCTTCGGAAACCTGGCAAAAAGGACCTGTAAACTGCGCTCGTCCAAGATAGGATTGTCCCCTCTTACTCCCGATAAGTCGCGCAACAATTGGCGTTCTCCCAGACCGAGACCCGAGAAAGAGTGACGGGCATGTCCGAGATAGTCTCCTTGAGCGATCCGAATATCCAATGTGCGATATTCTCAGAAGATGGATTTAGATTTATGAACGGGTTAATATCATTGAGGTTGTCGTGGTCGAGCTTGGTCAAAACCGACTCTAGGGCCTCTTTTAAGTCCTTGAAATCCAAAGCGAGCCCGATTGAGTTAAGCACAGAGGATTCGACAGTAATCTCCACAACCCAGTTGTGACCGTGGAGATGCTCGCACTTCCCTTCGTAGTCGCGAAGGCGGTGCGCCGCCGCAAAAGAACTTTTCACCGTTAGCTCGAACATCCCATATCCTCCAAGTCTCCTTGCAGTACTCGGACTGCATTACCGTCATCCGAGTCCTAGTCCTTAGGATAGTATTCCCTGTACTTCGCAACAACCGCCTCGCGTATCTTCGCTTTAAGCTCGCTTGAGTTTGCCACGACGGTTTGAACAAACTCACCAGAGGGTTTGGCTGAGGGATAGCCTACAAAAAGGGCCCCGTTTGGTTTCATCACGAGCTTGAAGCCCTTGACCAAAAGCTCGCTGCCGAATGTAACGTCTGCATAAGCCTGCACCTGGCTCGCGCCCTCCCGCGCCTCGAATGGATATATCCTCACGTCCGTAACTTCCATAGTATCAAATCTTACAAACTGCCCAACAACGCGTCAAGCACGCCTGAATTGATTTTCTTAGACAATGGAAATGGGAAGACTGGCTGAGGAGATTCGTGTGATGCGTGAAATCGCCGCTGAGACGGACGTTAAGTACTCCCTTTTCTCGCTTTGTCCCAATCTTGACGCTATCGCCGGCGGATGCTTTGGATTGAAGAGTCCGACGGATTCTCGGCGTCTGTCTCATAGTTCGTATTTGCTGTTTTGTGGGGACGGAGCTTGTCTTCGCCATCCAGATAATGAGCAGACACAAGGCCTGCCTCTTCTGTGACATCTTCGTCGAAGGTCGATCTATGAGATAGCCTCTTTCATTCTTGTCATTGATGTGGCTACGAGTGGTTATATCGTAGGCTGGAAAGCCCATCCTTACACTCCAATCGGATTTTTCGGGTTGACATAGGTGGAATTATTTTCTAAGTTGTCTTACAGTGATAATAGCCACTCGTGTAAGAAGTGTTCCGACGCAACGGAAGTGGCGTCTGATGGGACATCAACAAGAAAGTTTGAGAGTGCTCGTGAACAGAAGAAAGCTTGTATCAGTATTGTCGTGCGCTTTTGTCGCGCTTGTGCTGACAGCGTGTGACTTTGAGCCGAGCTTTGATCCTCCCTTTTCGACTGTTCAGACCTATGTCTGGGCCTACAACCACAATGACGAGATACTTATGAAAGAGTGTGGGTATAGCGCGGATCTATGCAAGCAATTCAGAAACAAAATAGATGTCGATGTGGGTGAACCCAAATACGAAAAAGTGACGGATATAAGGGCAACGTTGCTATCCAAGGAATGGGCTCGCCCAAAGGCCACGATGAAAGCAACCAACGAACGAGCTCTTCTGACAGTCCTCTTCACATCCGATTCAAATCCAATATTCAAAGTCAAAATTAAGCTATTGCTGGTATGGAGCCGACGAGCTTTTTCGCAGTTTGGACAGCCGGCGCGATGGCGGCTTATGCCACTTAAGGACGCCAACGAGGAAGGCTAGCCGTTCAGATCAGACCAGAAATAAATGGGATAATTTAGGGAGCGCGCAATGAGTAAGCATTTGTTTTCAATAGTATGTATCTCGGTCTTGACGCTATTCGCTACATCGCTTGCGCACGCCAACTGGTATGCGAAAGAGCGCACGGAAAGGGCCTCGGCTTTGATGTCTCACGGGTCGTTTGACGAGGCGATTAGGCTCTACAGGGAAGCGATTCTATCATACGAGAACTGCCAGAAAACGAAATATAGCCTGGACCGCACACCGATCTATTACAACCTAGCGCGAGCTTATTATCAGAAGATGCAGACCTTTCCTCTTCTCTCTCGCGGATATGAGTACTACTGGCAGCTCGGCCTCATGGCTGCCCAAAGGGCGACGGCGGCTCAATACAAGAATCCCCACGTGAACCGGTACTTCAAGACAAGTCCATCTGAGTTGTTTGATATGAGCATGACCGCCGGCAGCAAGGAGATCCGCGCTTTCCTAAAAATGCGCAATCTTGTCCACGTCTTTCGAACGGCCAGGAAGATGTCGATGTTCAAAAACTGCACGAATCCGGGGCCATCACCTGCAAGCAATATTCTAACAATCGGGCCAACCGAGTTCGCACCCGGCGGCGTCAAGTCTGCTCCTGGCAGCACGCGGATGCCCGATAAGAGAGAAATTCAGCCTCTTGGAGGACCTGGCACAAAAGGAGCCGAGAATCAATCGCTCGAAAGAGCCCAAGAGCTCGGCGAAACAACCGCAAAAACGAACCACTGAAGAGTCTCTTTTTGTCGGCATCGGGTACTCCACCTAAACTACCTGAACGCTTAATCCTCCGCGGGAGGCCATCTCCCGAATGCACTCCGCCGGCGAGAAGCAGAGAATATTCTGCTTATACGCTAATCAGAACGACCCAGACGCGACTTGCGCGCCGGTACTCGGGCCGAAACTCATGATATCAAAGAGAATCCCCTATATGCCCGTATCGGTCAGCAAGACCCCAGCGCGACTCAGCTTTGGAGGAGGCGGAACCGATCTTAAGGCCTACTATGCGAGGCACGGTGGCCTGGTGATAAGCGGCGCCATCGACAAGTACTTCGTTTCGGTTGTCAGTGGGCGAGCGGACAAGAAGCTAGTTATTTCCTCCGCCGATTACGATCGTGTAGAGGAATACGATAGCATAGACGCAATCAATACAGACGGAGTATTTGGCCTGATGAAGGCTGTTGTGGAGACATTCCGCCCGGGATTTGGCCTCCGAATGCACTCAACTTCTGACATTCCACCCGGCTCCGGCCTCGGGCTTTCTGGCGCCGCGACAGTCGGAACGATCAAGGCCGTC
The DNA here is from genome assembly GCA_021160245.1 of bacterium. Classification (GTDB taxonomy): domain Bacteria; phylum B130-G9; class B130-G9; order B130-G9; family B130-G9; genus JAGHCW01. The sequence continues at coordinate 25,741 of JAGHCW010000136.1, forward strand.
TCGTCGCTTCTTGGGAAACGACTCTCCCCAGCGGAAATAGCTGAAGTCGCATCATATATCGAAATCGATCAGTTGAGGCGACCGATAGGCAAACAGGACCAATATGCCTCGACATTCGGCGGCCTGAATGAAATAGAGTTCTCATCAGATTCGGTAACCGTCTCCCCGCTATCCATAAGCGCCCAATCGCTGAGAGAGCTCGGCCGATGGACGATGCTCTACTTCACCGGGAAAAGCAGAGACTCTGCGTCCATACTCTCTGAGCAGACTGGCAAGACGAGTCGCGGTCAAGAAGGAGCAATTGACGCGCTGCATCAGATAAAGGAAAGGGCGAGGCAGATGAAGGCTGCCATCCTTGACGGCGACTACGTGCGACTTGGAGAGCTCGTTCATGCTTCATGGCAGGCAAAAAAATCGATAGTCGATACGATCTCATCCTCGAAGATCGATGACATTTACGGTCTCGCCCGCAAAGAGGGCGCCATCGGCGGCAAGATATGCGGAGCTGGAGGCGGCGGGTTCCTGATGCTAATATGCGCTCCTGAGAAGCAAGCAACTGTGGAAGCCGCGCTCAAGAAAGTGAGACTTGATAGACTTCGATTCAAGTTCACGAAGAGGGGGACCCACATTGCCAGCTGAGAGCAACCAAGTGGCGAGTCCCGCAAAAAAGGCGCTTTCCGTCCTTCTGCTGCCCGCAATTGCGGTGCTATTGATCGCGTACTTCGTGCTCTTCGAAAGGGATTCGGATAATGCTCTTAAATCCCCTCGCACGTCTCGACATCTCTTTTCCGGTCTTGACATGAGTTCCGCAGAGAGAATAGAGGTTAGCGCTGGCGAGAAGAGGCTCGTAGTCTCGGTGGAAAACGGACAGTTCCGGCTGCTACACCCGAGCGCCGGTGATGCTAACCAGGATGAGGTGGCCCGCCTTCTATCCATACTCTCGAGTGCTGAGTATCAGCGGATTCTTCCACTCGAACAGGCCGGCGGTGGCCTCGCTCAATTCGGACTACAGAAGCCCCGATTGATCGTAGAAGTCAGGCTTAAGCCAA
>JAGHCW010000015.1 GCA_021160245.1 bacterium
CAGTGTAGATATGTCAACTGCTTTCTTATCCGATAGAGTTGTTAATTCAAGATCGCCCATTCAGAGCGGGATCTGAACGCTAACTTGATCAATTGCAGCACGGAGATTGCATGCAATCCACATATAGAACGGCCAGACTCTCGATGATGAGCCATTGGCAGACCAACGGCCTCAATCGAAGATCATCCAATATACGCTAATCACTCATTCATTATATACAACATATAGTGATCGAACTACTGGATCACCGCAAATGTCATCGCAGTACAAGAATTGCCGCTTACGCAATCGCTGGCGCCTTATGTGGTGGCATTGACAGTACATGCGGCCTTGTTTATGATACTATCATTATAGGACGTGCGAATTGTATCGGATAGTTCTGGTTAATGTGCCCGAGTTGACGAGCTCGGTTTAATCGAGGCAGAGAACCTCAAACGATTTAAGGAAGGAGATTTGGGATGAAGAAGATGATCCGAGGCTTTGTGGCAGTCGCGTTTTTGGTTGCACTGTGCGGGTCTAGTGTTTGGGCGACGAGCGATGTGCTTCCGGACGAGATGCTCCGAGGCATAACGGCCAGGCCGTTGGCGGACGAATTGGAGTCTGAGGCTCTGTTGAGTGCCGAAGAGCCTAGTGCGCCCTCGGTGATACCGCTGCAGGATGGTCAATATATAAACGAGATTTCGCTTCAGCCGGTCGTAACACCTGAGGCGCAGGAGGCTCTTCTTCTTTCGCCGGACTGGCTTAGGATGGACCTCTACGACATGTTCATTCGGCTCTCGGCGTCCAAGGAGACGGCTTACGGTCAATTGGTCATCGACGCGGCGGCAGATGACCCACGGATGATCGACGAGGTGGCGTTCTTGATCGCCCATTCTTCGAAGAGTGTTCTTAATTCTGGCGACCCTGAGATTCTTCTTAAGAACGTCCAGCTGTTGCATCAGATTGATTCCGAGATAGCTTATGCGGACATCGTGGACCATGGCGAGCCGGGCATCGATTCTGATTTTTACTCCACGGTCAAATATTACACGATCCGCGGCGGAGAGATGGCTCAGTTTGAGCTGCCGAGGGACATATATTATTACTTCATTGTTCACCCGAAGCTGGGTGATGAGGACCCGTCGATGAGCCCTGTAATATCCGATCGCACCAGCACCTATGGATATTTGTGGCGCGAGTATCTCTTTTACAATCCGTCGGCGGACTATGATTACACCGTGAACTACATGATGAAGGAGCCGAACCTTCTTGACGATGCGGATTTGGATGGCATTGGCCCCAGCGCAACTGGCTATTTGACGGGTGATCAGCGCAAGGTTCGCGACGGCATCGTAGTCAGCGACTCGGACACAGAGAAATGCGTTCTAATAGAATACCCTTACAACATGACGCGCGTGATCGTAACGACGCTGAATGCCGAGAAGGCGTACAATGCAGGGAAGAGGGACTTGTTGGAGAACTTGGTAATGCGGTCCCACGGCGGTTTAGGGGACACCTTGCAGCCCAATGAGTGGGTCGCAATACTCGACGAGAGTGGCAACCAAGAGACGCTTGATCCAATCAAATCCATTCTCGATTCGCATGATGTCAATTACGAAGTCTATGGCATGACTGCTTTTCTTAGAGGGATGATAACGCACAACAAGTTAATAATTCCGTCAAACCAGAGCCTCGCTTTCTATGAGGATTTGGCAGAAGAGGATGCGTCGAACGAGCTCAAGAGCTATTTGAATGTGAGTGGCCCCACCAGGACATTCCTGTTTCTTGGGGCCTGTGATCCTGGGAACTCGTGGGCCGGCCTTGAGATGGCATTTGCCGTCTCGTATGTTGCCGATGAGATCGATGACGTTACGATCAATCCTTACCCGGTTTTGAAAGATGTGATAAGCAATGCAACGCACCTCTGGGATGATAGCGTCGTAAACGCGTCGCTGGATGCTTACAGGCCGTTCGAGCCGGACTCGATGGCAGTTGATGTTGTCAGCAACTGGACTTGCAGAAATCTCCCATTTAGGGCGAGGGGCAATCGGCCAATCCAGCCCAACCAGATATGCTACGAGCACAACGGCAATTGCGGTGAGATACAGGACCTTATGAACGCTGCTGCCAGGACGTGCCTTCTGCCTTGCGCTGGGGTCAATAACCACACTTGGGACCACGTTACGAACGAGTTTTGGGAGCAGGAATGGCACGGCTATCAGGTGGACTGGAACGGTAATCACGCTTCCATCGCCAAGCAGTCAGTGCTTTACGACAAGGATTTTGGTGGCAGCAAGGAGCTCTCCGCCATCTCGCAGGACCGCGGAGACGGGTACCCCGTCAATGCGACCTCGAGGTTCTCGAAGTACTGCCGCTTCCATGCGAGAGTTGAGGATCGCCAGGGTAACCCCGTCGATGGGGCTCAGGTCATACCCGAAGTGCACTTGAACAACCAGCCAACCTACCCAATCTGGTCCCCGATCTCTGCATATACCGATTCAACTGGTGAGGTTGTGGTCGATCTTGGCAACAACAGGGACTTTTACTTCAGGGTGAATACAAAGATCGGCGGCCTCGACCGGGCGCAGCTCCTAACGGGCACCGTCGAGGATGAGGACTATCAGCACACCTTCGTAATCGACCGCACAATGCCCTCGCTGCCTTCCATCGAGCCGGTCGTCTTTGGCGAGGCCGCGTGGCCGTTTAAGCTGCACGTGTCGTTCAACGTGGACTGGGAGATGCTCTATACCGCAAGCGGCCTCTCGTTTGGCACGCGCGAGGACGCGGGCAACGTTGATTTCTTCATAGTCGATGAGGCCAATTACGGCGAATACAAGAGTGACGTGCCATTCAGCGCTTATGAGTGGCGTGAGGACACAAAGAGCGCTGATTTTGAAGTAGAGATACCGGGGGGCGAGCCGTTCTATCTGGTCTTCTCGAATGAGGATGTAATCGTCGTTAAGCAGTTCGTCAGCATCAACGTTGAAGTTTACAAGCGATCCGGCGGTTCATGGACGATGGTCGAGAGCATTGATGACTTTGTCCCGATCTCAGCTCAGGATGCGCACGTTCTGAAGTTCTTAGGCGACGAGACATCAGAGCCTCCGCAGATTTGGGCCGCTGGCATGTTAAATGCCGACGCCGATTCGTCATCCGAGTTCGAGTTTGGTATGCAGGCATTCGTCGTCGATCCTGACGGACTTGCTGACGTTAAGGATGTGGAGATATATTATAGTGGCGTGCCGCTTGGCATTTATCTTCGCGACGATGGAATTGAGCCGGACGCTCTCCCGGGCGACGGGATATTCACGCATTTGCAGCATTTTGAGCCCAGCGGACTTGGAGCTGGAGTTTACAAACTCGAGCTTGTGGCCACTGACTTCGCCGGAAACAAGAGTTCAGCTTGGCCATACTTGAATGTTCTGCCAGCACCCATCACGCTCACGAGCAAGGCCTCGCAGAGGAATGTCAGAATCTGGCAGCCCTTAACTACGGCTTATGATGCGCCTACAATAGTCGCCGGCGGCTTTTTCGGTAACGAGGCGATCGGGTCTGGGGACTTGCTGAACTTCATCGTCTTGGTCTCCGATCCAAATGGCGCCTCGGATATCGACAAGGTGGAGCTCTTCCTTGAGGGCGGCCTTGAGACAGGACTGTTCTTCAATGACGACGGCATCAATGGGGACGCGCATGCCGGTGACGGCTTCTACACATTCCAAACGGTTGCCCCGGGCGGGCTTCCGCTGGGTTACATGACGCTTGAAGTTGTGGCGTTTGATAAGTCAGGCAATTCGAGCGCTACCTATCCCTACTTCAACGTGAGATAAGAGCGTGGGAATAGAGAAGACTCAGGTTGAGTATCTCGCCTCGCTTGCCCGCATTGAGCTGAGCGAGGACGAACTGGAGCTCTTCAGTGGGCAGCTTGAGAAGATAGTCGGCTATGTAGAGAAACTGAATGAGCTCGATCTTGAGAATGTGCCTCCGACGTCTCATACGCAGAATCTTAAGAACGTTCTACGCGAGGACACACCTAAGAAAGGGTTGACTAAAGACGAGGCGCTAGCTCTTGCGCCGGACAGGCAGGGCGATTATTTCCGAGTGCCTCGTGTGATAGAGAGTGATTAGCAGACCTGATTAGCGGGATAGCATCATTATGGATATGGTCATTGGCGCAGATGGTGATTCGTCCGTTTGTGAACGTTGCGGTGGAACCGGCTGGATTGTAATCGGGGAAGATGCCTACCACTGCGATTGCCACAGCGGAATGCGGCTGAATCAACTTGAGCGAGAGGCGAATATCCCCGCGCGGTACTCGCACTGCAGTTTCCTAAACTTCAAGAGCGACAACAACACCAGTCTGCAAAGGGGCCTTGAAGTCGCAAAGGACTTCGTGAACATGTATCCTGCCAACCGTGACGGTCTTCTTTTTATGGGCGGTTGCGGTGTAGGCAAGACGCATCTTGCAGTGGGGATAATTGAGGAGATCATTGCAACCAAGGGCGCGTCCTGCCTATTTATCGACTTTCGAAGTTTGCTGGAGGAGATCAAGGAGACTTTTCAGACCTCGAGCGAGGGCCCCTCGGAGATGGATATTCTGGGGCCCGTGTTGGAGACAGACGTGATCATTCTTGACGATCTCGGAGCTGAGAAAACGAGCGAGTGGGTTCTGGACAGGCTGGGCTTCATAATCAATCATCGCTACAACCACCAGAAGACGATGATAATTACTACGAACTTTCTCGACCCCAAGAACGAGAAGAGCAATCTCGAGAGGGCAACCGAGACCCTGGAGAGCAGGATCGGCGTCCGATTGCGCTCCAGACTTTACGAGATGTGCAAACTTGTCGAAATTGATGCCGAAGATTTTAGAAAGAAGACTGCAAAGAAGCGAGCGACCTCAAGGTCGGGCAGACCACGCAATCGTGCCTATTGACAACAAGCCGCCAGGCGACCTTCTGGATATCTCCATCATGCTCTCGCCGCGAACCGTGACCTATCCGGGTGACCCGGCAGTCCAGCTGGAGATGATAGGCGACCCGGCCGATCCGAATGAGGCAATCATACACAGAGTCCAAATGGGCAGCCATTCCGGCACGCACATCGATGCCCCATTTCATACAACACGGGAGGGCGACAGGCTGCAGAACATTGAGCTCGAACGTCTTATTGGGAACTGCTCTGTCGTGGATTGCACGGACTGCTCAAAGTCCATAGACGCCGAAGTCCTAGCCAAAAAGAAGATCGAGAGCAAAGAGCGCGTCCTGCTCAAGACACTGAACTCAGAGACTATTACACGACCCACATTTGACCGGGATTTCGTTCATCTAACTCCCGACGGCGCGGCGTTCATTGCGCGCCTCGGCGCGAGGCTTGTCGGAATTGACTATCTCTCAATTGGACAGCCCGGACCCCTTGGTATGCGGACCCATAAGGCTCTGTTTGAACATGGCATATTAGTTCTCGAGGGCCTAAACCTCTCTCGGGTTGATCCCGGTGTCTATGAGCTTATATGCTTGCCACTTAAGCTGGATGCGCCAGATGGCGCGCCGGTTCGGGCCGTGCTTCGCCCGTTGGGAGACTGATCGCGCAAGAAGCAGAAGCCGAAGATGTCGGATCGAGTCCTGAGCTGATGGGGAATTGACGATGCAAGATAAGAATGTGCTCTATTACGGCGACAATCTTGAAGTCTTGCGGCTGCACATCAAAGACGCGTCAGTTGACCTGATCTACCTGGACCCGCCCTTCAAGAGCAATCAGGATTACAACGTCCTCTTCGCGGAGCGGAATGGGACGCGGTCGAAAGCGCAGGTCAAGGCGTTCAAGGATACTTGGACGTGGGACATGGAGGCGGCCGAGGCTTACGAGGATGTCGTTGAGCGTGGCGGCAAGGTTTCCGAGGCGATGCAGGGCTTTCGAAAGCTCATAGGCGATAGCGATATGCTCGCCTACCTATCCATGATGGCTCCGCGCCTCATCGAGCTCCACCGAGTCCTAAAACCCACAGGGAGCATATACTTGCACTGCGACAGCACCGCCGGAGCGTACCTGAGGCTGCTCATGGATGCTGTGTTTGGGGCGGAGAACTTCCGCAATGAGGCAATCTGGCATTACAAGCGCTGGCCGGCTGGCAAACATCAGTTCCAGAGAATGCATGATGTGCTACTATTTTACAGTAATCGGCATGGCAAGAACACCTTCAACGTTTTGCTGGAGCCATTGACAAAAGGCACCCTCAAACGTTGGCGCGGACAGAAGAGCAGGGTCGAGTTTAAGAATGGCATGCGACAGGTTACGAAGATCACCAAGGAAGTGTCTAAAGGCGCGCCTATGGACGACGTATGGGACATTCCTGTAATCAACTCCCAAGCTAAGGAGCGGCTTGGCTACCCGACACAGAAGCCAGAGGCTTTGCTTGAGCGGATTATCAAGGCGAGCAGCAATGAGGGTGATATTGTTCTCGATCCATTCTGCGGCTGCGGAACGACCGTAGCTGTCGCTCAGCGCCTCAATCGCCGTTGGATAGGCATCGACATAACGCACTTGGCCGTAACGCTGATGAAGTATCGCCTCGAGCATACGTTTGGCGATGAGATCAGAAGCGAGTACGACGTGATTGGCGAGCCGGTCTCTCTTTCCGGCGCGATGCAGCTTGCGAAGGAGAATCCGTATCAGTTTCAATGGTGGGCGCTCGGCCTGCTTGGCGCAAGACCCGTCGAGGAGAAGAAAGGGGCGGACAAGGGCATTGATGGCCGCCTCTATTTCCATGACGAGGCGAAGGGGGGCGAGACCAAACAGATTATCTTTTCGGTCAAGTCGGGTCATGTTACGTCTTCTGTGATGCGCGACTTGCGAGGCGTGATTGAGCGCGAGGGCGCCGAGATAGGCGTTCTCATAACGATGCTCGATCCGACGAAGGACATGCGAAAGGAGGCGGCGGGGGCCGGTTTCTATGAATCGGCAACCTGGCAGAATCGCTATTTGCGCATGCAGATTCTCACGATTGAGGATATCCTGCGGGGCAAGGGCGTCGATTGCCCGCCACTCGGGCGAACCAACGTTACATTCACAAGAGCCGCGAAGGCCAAAAAGAGCGACGATGGCACAAACGATCTTTTTGAATGAACTAATTGCCAACTCATTGTAATCGGAGTATGACCTTGCCGAAAGGCGCCAAGTGCAAACGAGAACTCACAAGTCAGCGTGCCCGATCAGAGGGCTACGAAATCGACGCGCTTCGCCTCGGTTGCGGATTCTCAAGGGAAGACCTCTCTCGCCCGTTAGTTCTAGTTGAGAGCTCTTTCGGTCAATCGCACCCCGGGAGCATTCACCTGAAGGCGCTGACGGATAAGGCGTCCGAAGGGCTGCTCCAGGCGGGCTGCAGGCCAGCCCAGTACTTCTGCACGGACGTTTGTGACGGCATAACCCAGGGCACGGAGGCCATGAGGCTCTCCTTAGCGTCAAGGGAGGTGATTGCCCTTGCGGCAGAGCTGCACGGCAAGTCCGCGCATTGCGACGGAGCGGTCTTCATATCCAGCTGCGACAAGGCCATTCCAGGGCATTTGATCGCAGCAGCGCGGCTTGATGTGCCATCCATTTTTGTCCCCGGGGGGGTGATGTCTCACGGGGCGTCATTCAGAACTCTGGAGGCCGTAGTTGACGTCCAGCGAAAGCGAGAACGTGGCGAGATTTCTCGCGCCTCCCGTGACGCCTTGTATGATGACGGCTGCCCCACGGCTGGCGCGTGTGCATTCATGGGCACGGCCTGCACAATGCAGATAATGACCGAGGCGTTTGGCTTGACGCTTCCGGGCGCTGCACTTTGTCCCGCAACCGGTTTCGAAATCCAACGGTCAGCAGAGATGGCCGGACGCAGCCTCGCGGCTCTTGTTGAGAAAGGGACGAGATTCGGGGATATTGTTACAAAGCAATCGATGATGAACGCGATCAAGATACTCGCCGCTGTCGGCGGATCGACGAACGCTCTTCTGCACATCATGGCTCTTGCCACGTCAATGTGTATCGATCTCACACTGAGGGAGGTCGATGAGTTGCTTCGGATGACCCCTCTTCTCTGCGACATCAAGCCCTCTGGGCGCTATCCTTCGGACCTTTTCTGGTATGCGGGCGGCGTGCCTCAAGTCATACGAAGCCTGGGCGATGCCATCGACCGGGACGCGACCTCTGTCTCCGGACAAACGCTGAGAGATGCGGCAAGGTCCTATCTTGACAGCCGTTCGCAGGAGATTTCGAGGGGATACCTTGGGAGATTCGCGCTCACGCCGGATGAGATCATCCGACCCGCTGCCAATCCAGTCCGAGAATGCGCTCCGATGGTGATTCTCTTCGGCAATCTGGCCCCAAATGGCGCTGTGGTCAAGCGAACGTCAGGCGAAGTATCGGAACGGGAGAATTTTTCGGCGAGAGTCTTCGACGGCGAGAAGAGCGCCATTTCCGCAATAAGCGATTCTGAGATCAAGGCCGGTGAGGCGATTGTGATAAGATATGAAGGACCTCGGGCGACTGGGATGCCGGAGCAATTCTATGCGACTGAGCTTCTGGCTTTGAACGAGAAGATAGCGAGCAGCGTCGCGGTGATGACGGATGGCCGGTTCTCGGGAGCGACTCGGGGCATCTCGGTTGGTCATATTTCACCCGAGGCTCAGGACGGTGGGCCAATCGCTCTTCTTCGGGACGGGGACCGTATCTCGATAGACGTTCAGGCCGGCAAGCTCGAGCTCGTTGGCCTTAAAGAAGGTCGATTTTCAGAGGGTGATGCCGAGAGAGAACTGGCCAGAAGACTTGAGTCGCACGTTAGGCCGCAATCAATGGAGCACACGGGCCTCCTTGCATTATATACATCACTTGCCTCGCCAGCAGAAAGGGGCTGCCTCATGGAGCCGGGAGAGCGATGATAGAAGATGAAGTGCAAGAGCAGATAGAGTCTCTTGCCGATGTGCTGAGCCAAGCGAAGCACGCGATAGCGCTCACTGGGGCGGGCATCTCCGTCGAGAGCGGCATTCCGGCGTTTCGTGGCGAGGGCGGGCTATGGGAGAAGTATCCTGCTGATGAATATGCAACCTACTCAGGATTTCTCACAAATCCCTTAAAACAATGGGCGTTTTTCAAAGAACTGTACACGACCCTCAGCGATGCGGCGCCTAATCCAGCCCATTACGCGCTCGCGGAGCTGGAGCGGTTGGGTATGCTCAAGAGCATCATAACGCAGAATATCGACAATCTTCATCAGCGGGCTGGCAGCAAGAGGGTTCTAGAGTTTCACGGGACGACTCAGAAGCTCGAGTGTATGAGTTGCGGAGCTGTCCTCCCGTTTTCGGAGGAGGCAATCGCGGCGCCTGTGCCGACCTGCCGATGTGGGGGCGTTCTGAAGCCTATGATTGTCCTGTTCGGCGAGCAGATAGCGGATGACTCGCTCAGAAACGCCCAAAATGAGGCGCTGCTCTGTGACATTATGCTCGTCATCGGAACATCCGCTCAGGTCGTGCCCGCCTCAATGTTGCCGGTTATCGCCAAGAGCCGAGGCGCGATGATTCTTGAGATGAATGTTGAAAGGACGCTGCTTTCGAATGATGTTGCCGATGTTAGCTTACTTGGTTCGGCGAGCTTGAGGTTACCGAGAGTTGTTGAACTAGTTTCAGATGGTATTATCCCGTCAGGCGCTTAGCGTCCTGTGGCCGGTTTCGAGTTTTTTAGCAGGGCGGATTTTGGGCGTTTGCGGGTAATAGGGCAGTATATTGAGTGATGTAACGAGGTTGTCTTTTTGCCTTTCTTAGCGAGAACCATGTCAAATGGGATACAATCCAAATAGCCTCCGCAACCTAGGTGTCATCGCGCATATTGACGCCGGGAAGACGACATTCACCGAGCGAGCGCTCTTCTACACCGGGAAGACGCACAAGCTTGGCGAGGTGGACGAGGGTTCCACCACGATGGACTGGATGGA
>JAGHCW010000058.1 GCA_021160245.1 bacterium
ATCTATGATAAGACTGGAAGTGTTCCAGAGCAACCGCCATCTCCGGTGATTGAAAGCGAGCGGCGACTTTTCTACGTCGCGGTGACGCGCGCCAAGAAACATCTCTATATTGGAACGGTTGCCTCTCCGCCAAGCGGGCAGCAGTCCCAGGCAACTGCGCCATTGCCATCCCGTTTCTTGGCAGAGATGGATTTGGAGTCTACCCAGACAGTTATCAGTGCTGGACTCGAGATGTTGCAAAACGGAGATGGACACAAGTTGCTCGCTATCATTGATAAGGGTGAAGGCCGACGTAGCATGATCCGATATGTGGCGGAAAACTATTTGCGATCGAGTGAGTTATTTGACCCAGTGATGAAATCCATAGAGCAAATGTCTGAAACGGATTTCGAATATCCGTATGATTATCCGGATCTGGGCCAGGAATCTTCAAAACACAAGGAACTTGAGCCAGTTCCCTGGTCTGACCCCTGGGCTGGCATTGGGGCGCTCAATTAAACATGGACAAGGGGACACCTATTCAGTTGGCTACTCTGGAAACCTGTGAAACATTATTGGCCCCGGGCGGGAAATGGCACATTTCTCCCTACCTCTCGGCCGCTTTCCATGCAGTTGGCGATGCTGGGCTAGCTGCCCGAGCGCCGGTTTATCAATCTGTGGTCCTTGACCTGCTCAAGGGCCACCAACTCCCGCGTGAGCTCACGGTGCTAGACTGGGGTTCTCCCCAAGGCGTGGGTGCCGTGGCTATCTTGGACTTATTGCTGGCCTGGGAAACTGCTTGCGCGTTGTTCGGCATGCCCGATGACATTGACTTGGTACACATCAGCTGGCGCTCTAACGACGGGCTTTCATATTCTTTTCGCTTGCACACAGCCTTTGAAAATGCGGTCAGGTCGCGCGCCGAGACACACCATGACTTTGCGGGACTGGCTGCCGTCGCTGAGTGGACGGCGAACCTGGTTGACAGCTCCCACGACGTCCAAGAAACCCCAAACTTGGTACTAATTCCATTCCCTTGGCTGGTCGGCCAGCAACTGGATGCCCTGCTGAACGCATTGCCGACTGGTGCTATCGTCGCCGGTTTGGCCTGGAAGGAACCGGACGTTCTCCCCAACATGCTTTTTGCTTGGCGGTACAAGCTACTGAAAGATCGTAATGACTTCGTCGCCCTTGGACCGTGCGGCCAGGAATACGGGCGGCAACTTCCGGACGCCTGCCGCACCTGCATCCACGGACGTCATGAGCCGGTCCATATACCTGGTGCTGAAAACCTTCCTCCGCCGGTGTGGAGTTACACTTCAGTGATCAAGCAGGCCGATGCTACGGAGGCCGTACCATATTCCCTGGTCTCTACCGGCGACTTGCAGAAGGTGATCGTAGATGAAGTGCATTTGCGTTACGTAGGCACCTTTCGTGAGCGAGTACAGCCATCTGACCATCCAGATACGTTCAATGACAATCCGGCCGATACACAGTGGAAAGAGTATCTTAAAGTATGCCCGGGCCACACCGACACCTCACGACTGGCCTTAGAACGACGGGCGGGTATGCAGGCCCCTCATCTACACTATGGACAATGGCTACACTTGAACGACCTTCAGCCTCAGCGCCCCTACTCTTCACGTCCGGATGTATGCACTCTGCGCATTCGCAATGAAGCTGTCTTGCACGCAGCCGTTGGCTCCCCCAACCCCAAAGCGTTTCTGCCCGCGTACTCCGCTGGCGTTCGTGCTGCGGTTGATGAAGCAGCTCATCGACTGTTCGGTTTTGACACACTATGGCCTTTCCAACACCGAATCCTTGAGCGCGTTCTGTGCGGTGGCGATATCTTCGCAATTGCGGCGACCGGGGGAGGTAAAAGTGAATGCTATATTCTGCCGGCGTTGCTCTTGCCCGGGATCACGGTGGTCGTTTCGCCTCTCAAATCACTGATGCAAGATCAGTACGAGCAGCGCATTCGTGACCGCTATGGGATGGATTACCTGACGACATACATCAACGGCGATGTGCCGTTTTATGAGCGGCAGGGCCGTCTGCGCCGTTTGATCCTGGGTCACTTCAAACTGATTTACTTGACACCAGAACAGTTGGAGCGGGGTTACGTCCTCGAGGCGTTGCGACAGGCTGAAAAGACGGTCGGTTTCCGCCGTCTGGCTCTAGACGAGGCGCATTGCATAAGCCAGTGGGGGCACGACTTCCGTCCGAGTTACCTGAACATCATACAGCGGTTACAGGACTATGGACTTCATCCTCAATGCATTGCGTTGACGGCGACTGCCAGCCCCCTGGTGCGCGATGACGTATGTAAGGAACTGCGTTTGGACCCCCGCGACATTGACGACGGTGGAGATGTCTTCATTGATGCTGCAAACCGTCCCGAATTGAATCTGGTCGTCCGGCGCGTGAAGACGACGGAGGAGAAGGCCCGGATAATCGTTGACGCCTTGCGCCAGCTCGATGGTGATGGATCAGCAATTGTTTTTATGCCACATACGGGAGGAACACTTGAACGGCCTAAGCAAATGGGCGCTCCACAAACAAGTCCTCGGGCTTCGGATGTGGGAATGGTTAGCACTGGTGTGACGCCATTTGCCCACTATCTCTCCACCCAGCTAGGCGAAGATGTGGCGATGTATCACGGCAAGATGAATAACGCAATAACCTCAACAGACGACAGCGCTAAAGTGAGTGAGGAAACCGAAGGCACGATCACCCGCCAAGAAGAGCAGCGGAGCTTCATGAGCGGACGCAAGCGTGTCATGGTAGCGACAAAAGGTTTTGGGATGGGGGTTGACAAACCCGACATTCGCCTGGTCATTCACCGCTCGCCTCCGGCTAACTTGGAGGCTTATGCTCAAGAGTCCGGGCGAGCAGGCCGAGACGGCAAGTTAGCGACGGTTTTACTCCTCTACAGCGAAGACCATCCGCGAATAGTGAGTGTGTCTAACGACGTCTTTATTGGGAATTCTGAACTGCAGTCCGACCGCGAGATCCAGCAATACTTCATGGACCAGCGTTACGTCCGACGTCCGGACGTGGCAGCGATGCTGGCTTTTCTCCGCAGTGACTGGCCACAACGTGTCAATGGGGCGCTGTACTTCACCAATGATCAGGTTATGGGAGTCTTCGACCAATGCGCCACGCAACTGGCTGTTCTCGGCTTGGGTCAGTCCTACGAGTGGCCATCATTTCCTCCAAGGAAAATCAGCAGCCGTTATGAATCGTCTGATCACAGACACATTCTTGACACAGGCTATCTCTACAACAGGAAGCGTGCTCACATCGGCCGGATTCTGGCCGTGCTGTTCAACAACCGCCCGACGATTGATGGTCACCTGCTGCCGTTGGTGCGTTCGGTCCACGAGACCGGCACATTGCTGCGCCAGTTTCGACTGTACAAGCCAGAACGTATTGTTGAGTCACCTGCGCACTTCGGTGAGCGTTTGCGTCAGGCCGATGTCGGTGCAAGTGAGCTCTGCGAGTTGCTGCCCAATGGCAAGTTCACCGATCTGACGCCGTTGGCCCTGCGTCTGGGCCTGTCGCTACGTGAGACAGCCTCGATGTTGAAAGATATCCGCTACTGCGAAGGCCGCACCAAGAAAAATGGCCACTGGATTGGCACACTGCTTGACTTCTGGTGGATTGAAGCGCCCCGCTGGGTGACAATCCCGGACGCCTACACCAGCCTAGCGGCCTGGCGAAATTACGCCGGTGCGTGCAGGCGGGTCAAGCCGCCAAGCGGCAGGCGTTCGCTGGACGACTACTTCCCGTGGCAAGTTGTCAATAGACCATACAGCTGGGAAGTCGTGCCTGACGCTGGACTCGAATACGCCGACTCGGCCGCCTACCTGGATGCCTTTATGACTCTGCACGACGAGCGCCGTCGCAACGATGAGAACAACTTCGCCTATCTGCTTGATCGGTATGCCGGTGGCGAAGATGGGCCTCGCGAATGTCTGCGCTCGCTGGTGCTGGGCTACCTAAAGACCAACGAGGTTGTGGTAGGAGGCAACTGCCACGGCTGCAGCGTGTGTGTACCGGACTCGCGTTTTGATAAGTATACCGTGGAGCAGCGGAAAGCGGTCGTCGTCCGTTTGCTGCCCGAGACCATTGATCTGATCTCCCAGATCGAATTGGCGAACCGACGATCTCCTTCTATTGAAACCTTGGAGCACCTATTGAATTCAGTCGCTCAGGAAGATACGTTGGGGCGGTCAGGTAGTGCATACCTGGATAGCTGGTTGGTGCGGTTGCTACAAGATGACCCACAGCACCGTGGTGCGCTCTGGGCACGACTATGGGCTTTCGAGCACCGGACATTAGAGGCAACAGAGCAAGTGATTGTGAGCTTAATTGAGCGACTGACCCGTCTATCGGATTCCCGGCCTGAATGGTTGCGTTTGCGCATCTTGGTGGACCGATACCGTTCCGATTTCCAGTACCAAAGGTATTATCTTTCCTTGACAGCATGTGCGGCGGAACTGGCGGAGCTTGTAGAGGAAACTACCAGTGCTATTGAGCTGTGGTCGGACGTCACGGCGCGCACGGACGATGTCACTGAGGGTAGCTCGGAGTTCGACGTGTTGCGCCGTGCCTTAAGCCGACTCGTTATATTGTATCGGAAGCGTGGCGCGCCAGGGGATGACCGTACAGTACCCATCCTTGCTTTGCGCCTGGCTCGTATGTCCGGCAGTTCATTGAAGGCAAGCCACGAAGCTTACCGTTTGGCGATAGCCGACTGGAAGTGGAGGCAAGTCCTGAAGGAAATTGCGGACAGACCTTCTTATCCACAGGCAGTTATATCTGCTTGGCTGGAAACTGCGACGGATTCTCAATGGTTAGCTGCCTTAAACTGGTTGCGGCAGAACTGTAGCACTTGGTGGCGTTGGCAACCGAAGATCAAGCGAATCGTTGTTCACTACATGACACACGAAATCACACGTCTGTCTCAGGTCGCCGTAGACCTGACCCAACACTCGAACTGGGCCGGGGAAGCAGAGTGTTGGGAGCAAGTGATTGCTCTGGCCGAGTTATTGGAAGAAGAAGGTACACAGACGGAGGCACTACGACAGTCACTGACCAGGTTATTGGTGCTCTATAAATCGGATGGACTCCTTGCGAGCGCGGAAAAAGCTGCGAGGGTCGGCCTGCAACTGGTTCACTTCCCAGATATTGCACCGGATATCGTTTGCATGGCCTACGAGGAAATCGTGCGCGAGTGGAGCTGGAAGCAAATCGAATCCGAACTTTCCTCACCCGACTGTAATCATCCGGACATTGTCCTGCTGGCCTGGTCAAAGGTCCCCCGGGAGAAGGATCGAGTATTGGACTGGATGGTACATCATGCTGATCAAGTAGCAGAATGGTCCGATGATTTGTTGGAGACGCTCGAAGGCCAGATTGAAGCAAACCTTGAGTGTTCTCCGAAGATGCTGCTCGCTCTTGGCACGGCTCTGGCTGTTCACTCCAATGGGCGAACGTTGGCAGCTTGGTATCTGTTCCGTGCTCTCTGTGCAGGTGCACGGTTGTCAAAGGGCCAGTTAGAGATCATCGTGGAGCGTGTGACGGAGTTGGACCCCTCGCGATGTCGCGCTTTGCTCATCCGGTGTACAGGAATGGCGGAAACGTTGGAGAGGCTCTGGAAAACC
>JAGHCW010000220.1 GCA_021160245.1 bacterium
ATGCAATCATAATTGCCCCTGGGGCAGGTGGCCTTGAGGCACGGCGAGCACTCGAGGTCCGATGTGATGACAACGTGGCCGTCGCCAAGCGGGCGCGTCGCGGTGGGATCGGTTGATGCGAAGATCGCAGCAACCGGCGTCCCAACTGCCGAGGCGAGATGCATAAGGCCCGAATCGTTGGTCAGAACAGCGCTCGCCCTCGATAGCACCGCTGCCGCCTCAAGCAGGGCCGTTTTGCCGCAGAGGTCAACGCATTTCCCCGAAGTCATCTCCGCTATCGCTCTAGTTATCTGCGCCTCGCTTCCGCTCCCAAGCAGAACAGCTGGCATACGCCGAGTCTCCCAAAGCCAATCAAGCACCTTCGCAAAACTCTCCTCCGGCCATCGCTTCGCCGGCCCGAACGCAGCTCCCGGGCAAACGGCGACGAACTCTCCATCGTTCGGTCCCAGGGCTTCCCTCAAGATGGCGTCAATTCTCGAAAGAGCCTCCTGCGGAACCAGAAGATGAGGCTCGCGAGGGACATCGACCGGAAGCCCTGCCTGCTGCAAGAGATTCAGATAATAATCAACGTGATGAAGTCGCTTCACCTCCCGCGTCACCCGGATGGAACTAGTTAACAGCATTCCCCTGCAATCCCTGGAATACCCGACCCGCTCCGGCACTCCAGCCAGAAAAACCAGCAAAGCCGCCTCAAATGCGTTCTGGAACAAGAACGCCTTCTGAAAACGGCGCCCTCTGATCTCGCGAATTGCCGACCGGCTAAAACCCCTATAGGATATGACGCCCGTAGCGCCTTCTCTCGCCTCGAATATGGGGGCGACCCACGGCTTGGCGAGAACAAAGACCTCATCGTCTGGGTGGTTCTTGACGATCGCCGCGAGGGCTGGAAGATTCATAATCGCGTCACCCACCCAGTTGGTGGCGCGCACAAGAATTCTCATTGCCAATCTGGCTTCCCAAGAGAAAAGGCCACGGAGAGGTTTTGGCCCTCCTCAATGCGAGCCTTGTCACCGGTCCGGTCTCTCCATTCCCCGCGCCCGGCGGGCTGCTTCGCAACGCCATGCAATGGAATGCTCTCCGAAAGCTCACTCACGATCTCGGGGGCCAAAGTTTTCGAGAAGTAGCGTTTCTGCTTGATCTTCAAGATGCTCGCTGGGCGGAATTCACCCTTCGGATCGAATCTAAATAACAGCTTCACCTTGTCCTTTTCAGCGCCTATAAGGCCAAGTACACTGCTTGCAGCAGCTAGCGACATGCAGGCAAGGCTTAGCAGCTCTGATTTCTGCAGAAGAAACAACAAGGAGGCAATTGCCCCGATAATTTGGGAGGATACTAAGAAGATGTTCTTGGCATCCGATTTGCGGGGATGACGCGCGATGATGTGACCGCAATCTCTGCATCGCTCCTGCCGGATTGTGGACAGCACAGCTCTGCAATTCGGACAGCCCAGGATTATCTCCGTGGCCTTACCCTCAGAAACGCAGAAAAGCCTCTCTCTCCTCTCTGCGCAGGCTCCCAATGGAATGTGTGCGGCCAGTCTATTCTTGGCGCCGAATCGGCGTACGGTGTACCAAATGGCCGAATCTCTTCCCGGAATGTCCTTGAGAGCCTCAAGGACTTTGCGGCTTGGTCGGATAGTCTTGCGGTTACGCGCCAAAACCGCCCCCCTTCGGCAGAATCTTGCTTACGTCGAGCGGTTTTGTGCTCTCTGATGAGTCCTGCGCGCGGCTTTCCTTAAGCTTCTTAAGCATCGGGTTTAGATTGAAGGCGGACTTGATGCGCTCCTGAATTTTCTTGTCTGCTTGCGATGAGTAATATTCCGGAAGCGCGATGAGCATCTTCTTCTCTGGCAACTTGTGCCCATCAACCGAGACTTGGAGGAGTATCTTCGCGCCTCGCCCGAAGATGGAGAGCACCGCCACAACGGCAACAGCAGCTGGGACCACGAACTTGAACAGATCGGCGAAATCATCAAATATGGTCTCAAACAGGGCCTTGGCGGCGTATCCCAGACCGAATAAGAGAGGTATTGCGACCTTTTTGAGCCAGAAGAATGGTCTCGAAAGTGCGAGCCTCGCGCCGCAGCGTGGACACTCGGAGACCCCGAGCTGAGTTAGCTGATTCGTGCACTTGGGACATTTTAGTTTGTAGTCTATCCGAAAGCCATAGAGCTCAAATGAAGACGAGGCGACGACCGCGCCGGATGTCTTCGCCCTGCCGGCTGCCGCCTCAACCACGCGCTGCTGCCTTTTCGCATCGTCTCTTGACTCCCGCCAGGGCTGCGCATTGGTTCTTACAGGGCCTCTTCTGGGCGCTGGTTCATCATCCCAAATCCCCTCAAATAGCGGCAGCTGCCCCGACTTGACCCATTTGCCCTGCGTCAGCTCATCGCATTTTATCTGATACCAGGGCTGAATCTTCCCCTTGACAGCCATCTGCCGGAGCTTGCCCCGCGAGGCGTCGATCGTCTTGCCCTCGATTTGAACCTTCATCAGTTATTCCCCAATCCGATTCTCAAGCGGTCACGCCGCCATCCAGGACGATGAGAGACCCAGTCATCCACGAGCTCTTGTCCGATACGAGAAAGAGCGCTGTCTCCGCAATATCCTCGGGCATCCCGCGCCTCTTCAGCGGATACATAGAGTCGATCTTGGCCCTGTCGCTCACAACGCCGATGCTATTGTAGAAATCGATTGTCGTGTCCATGATCGGCGTGTCAACGTGCGCCGGGCAGATGCAGTTCACTCTTATCCCATGCTTCGCATAGCCCTTTGAGAGGCTTCTCGTCAGTATATGCACTGCTGCCTTTGAGGCGCTGTATGCGTCGGCATAAGTCGTCGCTCGAAGCCCGGAGACGGAGCCGATGTTCAAGATGTTTCCGCTATTTTGCCTTTTCATCTGCTCAATGGCCACCTTACTGCAAAGATAGACGCCTTTGACGTTGATATCGAACATGAGGTCCCAGTCCTCCTCGGACGTCGCCTCGATGTCCTTACGAAACAAGATGCCGGCGTTATTCACGAGTATATCCAACCGCCCGAATCGCTCGATTACGTTCCCAAAGAATCGCTCAACATCGGCCCTCTTGGACACATCCGCGCTTTCTGCAAGGCATTTGGCCCCGATCCCATGCAGTTCCTCTGCCACCTGCTCAAGAGGCTCCTTCCGCCGGCCGCAGATGGCAACGCTTGCGCCCTCACGCGCGAATTTCAAGGCAATCGCCCGGCCGATGCCCGTTCCACCACCAGTTACCATCGCTACTCTATCTTCAAGTTGCATCATTAGGTCTCCTTTTGACAGTATGTTACCCTTTTCCTGGACTTACTTTCAACAGCGGGAATGTTCGGTGGCGGCAACTCAGATCAGTGTTGTCAGGCGGGACATAATTCCGCTATGCTCTTCACTAACGCCCGCGAACCTGTTTCGTCAAGTGTCGGGCGTGCCGGTATTATTAACAAAGCAGGGTCTGTGATGGATTTTGAGGGGATCAAGACGTTCATCAAGGATACTGGATGGGGATATCTGGCCACAACAGACGGAGAGCGCCCGGCGGTTCGACCAATGGGGGGCGGTTGCTTGGATAGGCGATGAGTTCTGCTGTGCAACCGGGGCCAAGGACTCGAAGACCGTGGACGTATCGAAGCATCCACAAGTGGAGTATTGTTTTGCGGACAAAGAGGGCAAGCACGTCAGAATGCAGGGAACTTGCAGAATCAGCACCAAAGCCGAGCCAAAGGCAAAGCTGATTGAGCTCTATCCCTTTCTTGGCAAGTTCTTCAAGGGCCCCGATGACCCCAACTACGTGGTACTCTGCATGAAGCCCGAGCGCATCAGATTCATGGGGGAAGGAAGCATGGAACACGACGAGGTCCCCATCGACTGAGGAGGCCGTACCATAAGTCGAATCTCGGGGGTTGTAGGGGCGGGGCATGCCTCCGCCCATCTATATATGTGGGCAGACGTAAAGCCTGCCCCTACATATAGTATGCCCCACTACGCATCTCCGTGGCATCGCCCTTGAGAACCGACTTATTAGACAGCCTCGGGAGCCTACGGCTACTCATTTATGCTCTTTCAGAGCATAGAGACTCTGGAGAATCGATGCGCCGACCGTCCACGTGCAGCACAAATGGCCACAAATGCAGCAACCCACAATCTGGGATCACATCCTTATCGAGGTCAACAATAGGCAGTTGTCATCTCGGTTGAATTGCCCTATTATCCAAATCACATGGTAAGTATTGGTCAGAATCAAAGGCAGATATGGGGGGGGGCATAGGTGAAAGCTTATCTAATACGGGCAACATCTGTCGCAACATCAATACGAAATGGGCTGGTGGCCCTTTTCATCGTTCTACTCGCTCTTACCAGTTGTGTGCAGGCTCGCTGGGAAGAATGGGAAGGACGGGGCCTATTCCCATTCTTCTATAACGCCGGCAGTTGGTACACGCTGCTCTGCTTTGTGAACGCGAGGGAAGATTCATCGGACATAATCCGTATCCGCTTTTTCAGCCCTGACGGCTCAGAATGCAGCGACAGCACAGAGGACATGTGGTCATTACGTGATCGGGAGATGAGATGGTTTTCGACCTCGCCCGAGCACAGATACCATTTCATTCCCACGACGAGCAACTTTGGATACGTGAAGTTTCGCACGTACGAAGCTAACGGGCTTGTACACGCATATTGTCTGATCTTCAATCAGGCAACGAGCACGGGATTCACTGTGCCTGCATTTCGCCAGAGCGAGGGCTTCTGAATGGTCGCAACGCCAGCACGCCCGGCAAAGCATGATGCCCTGCCAGACGAGTTTTAGGCTTTTAGTCCAATAGATTGTCTGGCGATTCCCAGCAATAAAGCCCGTCCGGGCACAAAGCCAACCTCGGGCAACAGATGATCGTGTACGGACTATCTGTCCGCCGGCGCCTCCACGTCTTCTGCTAGCAGTATCTCGATCGCAGCGCGTTGGGCCGCTCGCCGGACGCGGAAGTCGAATGGCGCAAGACTCTTGCTCTCATACTCGGCGACCTTGAGAAGGTCCTTGAGGAATGCACGGTCCAAGAGCCGGCCCATGAACTCGGCCGCAGCGATTCTGTCCTTGAATTCGCCCTGCATCAGGACGTTTCTAAGTCTTTTCCTCGCTCGTTCTTCATTCGCGACGACGGCCGGATAGGAGATGAAGAAGAGCTGCCTGTATTCCTCACTCGAATGTACTGGAGAGAAGCCCATGTAAGCAGTATCGAGTTTCCTGAATCTCAGCATGACGGCCTTCTTGACCGATTCATCATCTAACATCATCGCAAGGGCCAGGGCCGCTTCCTTGCCAGTTTCAGGCTCTCTCTCCATTATTTTGATGATCTTCTTTGCTGATGCGACGTCATTGAGCTTGCCAAGTGACACGATGCAACCTCGCAGCGCCATAGTGCTCTTCTCCGTATCGAGCATCCCGCGCAAGGTCGTTCTGACCTCCTCCTCGATGTCCAAGTTGCCAAGCTCGATTGCGAGGCCACCAAGCGATTGAGCGGAAAAAGCCCTGATCGCGGAGCTGGAATCCCCGAGAAGCTTCAGCAACAACCGAACCGCCTCGTCACCACCCATCGTAACCAGCGCCCTCGCCGCACTCTTGCGAATGACGCGATTCGAACTGCTGGCCGCATCCTGAAGAACCGGAAGCGCCGGACGGTCTATTGCGGCAAGCGCCTCCGCCGCAGAGATTCGGACTAACTTGCTTTTATCGTCCATCAACTGAACGAGCGCGTCGATGATTGCAGCCGAGGCGATGGGCTTCTTGGCGCAGACGTCGCCAGCCCGCCTTCTAATCCTATAGTCGGAATGCCCAAGAAGCATCAATAGCACATCCTCCGGAACGGGCTCCGCAGCATACCACAGCAAATAGGACGCTCGAAGAGCCGTCGTGGTCTCATCCGACTGGGCAGCCTTCAGGATTTCGTCAAACATCTCGCTCCTGCCAGCCTGATAGAGCACAAATTGGCTGTGCAGCCTGACAATTGGGTCCGCCTCGGTCTTTAGCACCTCTTCGGCAATCGGCTCAATGGCCGAAACATCCGGCAAGAAGGCCAGGGCCAACATCGCCTGTGAACGAACGAACGCGTTCTCCGCCTTTGAGGCAGAAATCAGAGCTTGCTTCGCTCTGAAGCCCAAATCCACAAGGCCTCGGACTATATAGAAGTCGTAGTAATTCCTGGACGCCGATTTCAGTAGCGCCTGCGCTGTTGCCGCGCTGTCGATGAATGACAGGCCCATCAGAGCGTATTGACGCGAGCTCGGCTGGCGACCATTGACCATGACGAGGGATTTTGAATCGGCGGCGATAACCATCTCGAGGTAGCGAATGGTCTCTATCACCATCTCATTCGTCTCACCCTCATCCTTGACCGCGGCCAGAAAAGACCTGGGTGTGTATCTCCCCGGTTGGACGTAATCCGCCTCGTGCCGCTGCGCAATGTCGGTTAATTCCCTACCAAGCAGGGCGCTTGATATGAGTTCCATCTCGTCAACTATGATCTCAGGCGTGTCCTCGAAGAAGAGCTGCGTCAACTTCTGGTCCCGTTCGCTATACATATCCTGTTGGACATAATTGGTGCAGTAATAAACCATATACCTCGCCAGCGAGTTCGCCTCGGCCGCCAGGGCTGATCTCAGGTCATCTTGCTCAATGAAATGGAGTACTAACCGCTCGATCCTCTTGGCAAGGTCAATGCTGTTATCGGATGATGCGGATAACGCGACGAATGCTGAACTTCCCTCCATGGACGACAGCGTCTTCACCGCCTCAGCCCGAACTGCTGCGTCCGGGTCCTGGGTCGCGCGCTTAAGCGCCGCTGTAGCCTCCTCTGTCCCAAGTCTCCTCAGGATTTTGACCGCCGCAAGACGGTTGCCGGTGTCCCTGTCCCCAAGAATAAAAGCAAGCGCCGGCACGCTATTTGGCAGCTGCATCCGACCGAGCATGTCAATGCCCATCGAGCGGTATTTACTGTTATCCGAACGCAAAAGCGCCTCGGCCGCGCTGACGTCTCTTATTCGACTAAGCGCTGAGGCGGCTGCCTTGCTAACATCGCCTCGGCCATCGGACAGGAGCTTTTCTAGATGCGGAATGGCCTTCGGATCCCCCGTTTCACCCAGGGCGTCAGCGGCCGCAATGATCACCCTCTGATGAGGGTCATAGAGCGCCTTGACGAGCGCATCCACATAAATATCCCCCTTCATGCCCGCCAACTTTTTGGCCGCTCGCACTTTCGCGGCGGGCCCCTTGCTACCCGTCAATGTCGTAACACAAGAGTAGGGATTGCCCGCGCAGCTAACGAGCAAAGACGCTATGATGACCAACGAGACAATACTCAACATCCGAATCCTAATCATTCAACACCTCGCGATATGATGATTTAGCTTACTGTAAACGGAAACGACCACGGAACTGCTGCGCCGGGCTCGCCATATTCACGGCGCCGGCCTCAAGCGGTTCCCAACCAACATCAATGCCATTTTTTTGAAGCTGCTTGCGCAGCTGTAAGAATATCCTGAAGCCGCTCGGCCGAACGACGAGGGCTACATATTCCTTCTTAGAATCGAGCTTCAAAGTCTCTACTCGCCAATCGGATGTGGACAGCCGAGTCTCTGCCAACGTCTCCCCCGGCCGATACCTGATCACGATGCTGTTGCTACCGACCTGCCGGACTACGTAATACTTCCGCACATATCGCCCGAAGAAGGGATTCACCCGATCGTCAACACATTCAAAATAGACCGCCCGCTTGCTACTATCCTTCTGGGCCGGCGTTGAGACCTCAATACTATGCTGCTCAATCTTGAAATCATTCGGCACAAGCGCCTTGAGCCGGGGCAGTTCATTCAGATGCTCCTCCCGCGTCTTTTCAAGAACCGAAACCCGAGCCAAGAGCTCAACCACAGCGGCGTCTAGCTCCTTCTGGGCCGGTAAATTATCCCTCTTTGCATCATCCAGATTGAGCAACTCCAAAGCGGCATCGCGAGCCCGCTTCTTATCTTCCGCCTCCAACTTCGCCTGCTCAACTTCCCGTGTCAGCCCAGCAAGCCGAGCTCGCGTCTGGGACAGGTCCGTTCTGAGTTCCACCGGGGCGCTCATCCCAGAGTATGAAGAACGACAACAGCAATTATGAAAATCAGAACACCGATTGTACAGGCCAGGATATCGAGAAATGAGAAACTGAAGAAGCCAATATCTGAAGAGCCCTTTCTTCGCGCCAAATCCCTGCTCCTATGCCGCCCGATTATCCGCCAAAGAAGAGCTCCCATTCGTCAAGAACAGGCTCATAGCCAACCGCCCATCCAGAAGCCTCTGAGAGCCGCCTAAGCTTGTCGAATACCGATACCCCGTCCGTGCGAATCAAGAATATCACATACTTCGACGGGACCTCAAGACCGGACGCGGTGAGCCACTCCTCAAAAGTAGCATCCTTAACTCCATCCTCAAGCACAGGAATCGCAACAGCTGCCGGCCATATCATCGCCTCGTTCAGCCTGCATTCCACATATATGGGCGTCTCGAGCCCTTTTTGCGACTGTTTCCGAACCGTTACAGCAACCGTTCTGCTCGCCGACAGCATCGCCGCCTTCTTCTTCAAATCATCAAGCTCCGCCGACCGGTCCCTATTCTTCGACTCGAGATTTGCGATCATCTCAAGGAGGCGCTCTCTCTCGGCGCCAAGCTCCGCAAGCCGTCTCGTGAGCTCTTCCGACTCCTGTTTCCGCCTCAGGAGCTCATCTGGCGATGGAACCTTCTTATCGACCAGAAACTCATTGTTCTCTCTCAGCTCCTGCTTGAGGCGCAGAAGCTCGGCTTCTTTCTCCTGCAAATCGGATTGTGCGCCCAGGACATCATCCTTGATGTCCCTCGTATCCACGAGGTCCTTGCTGTATGCGATGAAGATAAAAAGGATGAAGACCAGCGAGCCGATAATGCATGACAGCACGGCCATGAATGGAAAATGCAGAACCTCTACTTGTCCATCTGAGGACGATCTTCGGTGCCTTCGCACTGTTATAGAACACCCATAATATGTAGGGACAGAGAACCTATGAAACCGCTAGAAGAACACCCCAGAGAACCTAATAGTTCGCCCGCAAACTGTCAATGAGTCTTCACTGGGGGAGTTTCCACAAGACGAAAACGGCAGAAGGGGGAAAGGGAGCTGCGCAGACCCATTGACCCATTTGTTCTGCCTCGGCAAAAGAATCAGCTTGACAAGTTAGGATAGACGAACTATATTTGGGGTGTGGGAAATAATAAGACGAGTCGAATAATGACTGGAAGCACGCAGAACATCACCGCCTCGATGGAGGATTACCTCGAGGCGATTTATCATATTTCGCGGGAACATAAGGTCGCTCGCGCGAAGCAGATTGCCAGCAGGATGGACGTGGCGATGTCGTCCGTGACCGGCGCCCTGAGGCACCTGTCTCAGCATAAGCTGGTCAATTACGACCCTTACGAATACATCACGCTGACGGAGCGAGGCCAGAAGATTGCAAGCGACGTTGCGCGCCGGCATGGCGTATTCAAGTCATTTCTGATCAACGTCCTGTCCATTGACGAGGCGCAGGCGGACGAGACCGCTTGCGAGATGGAGCACGCGATTCGCGGTGAGGTCATGGAGCGTTTCCTGCTCTTTGCCCAGTTTGTCGAGAACTGCCCTCGCGCTGGACGAGATTGGCTCGATGATTTTGGCCAATACTGCGAGAGGGGCGCGATCGGTGGACAGTGCGTCAAATGCCTCTCCGACCTTCTTGAGAAGTTGAAAGAGAAGCAAAATGCTTGTACTGCCGCGAGCACAGCATCAAGGACCGAGTGCAATGGCGGCGTTCTGTGCTGCGAGAGCCCGCAGCCTTAGATTATCAGAGGTAGAATAATACGGCAGCGTCTTGAGTCGCGATATGACTATCAGGAGTGGACAACGAGAGCTATAGGCCAGATGTGGCCGACTACTTGTGAATGGAATATGGGAAAAGCAATGCCACTAACAACAGCGAAACTAGGCCAGAAAGTTATGCTCAAGAGCATCGATGCCGGGCGCGGGCTGAGGAGCAGACTAAACGCGATGGGCATAGTGCCCGGGGTTGATCTCGTCGTTATGAACACGACATTTGCCGGGCCGATGGTGGTCATGGTGAAAAAGAGCAAGGTGATCTTGGGACGGGGCATCGCGACGAAGATGATGGTGGAGTAGTGTCGTTTTTTTGGTTCAGATGTTAGCTATGCCTAACATAATTGTCTATGGCTAGTAAACTGCAAATGATTGCACTTCAGAGTCAATATGATTGGGTTTTGATGCAGATAATGCAATCTCTATCTCAACACCCGGCGAAAGCGGTCGCGATGCAAATGGCTATCATTGTCCTAACCCCCGAATTCATTCGGGGGCCTGCATCGGAGACAGCTGTCCGCCTTACATCCTCTTCAGGAAGGGATTTTTGGGAGGGAAGAGAAGGCCCTTGGCGTCTAGCTTTCACACGACTGAAGTCGTGTGCTAACATAATAAGAGCCATTCCCATCACCGCGTTCAGACGCGGCGATTCGGATTGAAAGAACTCCACGAATATGCGTAAAATTGTCGAAACTGAGAGAAACGTATGCAAGAAGACAGAATAAAGATAGCACTTGCTGGAAACCCAAACTCCGGCAAGACGACGATATTTAACAATATCACCGGCGCGCGTCAGCGCGTGGGCAATTATCCGGGCGTAACGGTTGAGAGGAAGGAGGGCAGCGCCTCATACAAGGGCCATTGGTTAAACGTCGTTGACCTCCCCGGCACATACAGCCTAACGGCCTACTCAGTCGAGGAGCTCGTTGCCAGGGACTTCATTATCAACGAGCGGCCCGCCGTGGTTATCGATGTGGTCGATACGTCGAATCTTGAGCGAAATCTATACCTCGCGGTACAGTTGATTGAGCTTGGTGTGCCTCTGGTTCTTGCGTTCAACATGAGCGACGTGGCGGAGCAGCGGGGAATGAAACTCGACCTTGCGCTGTTGTCAAGACTATTGGGCGCGCCGATAGTGCTCACGGTTGGACCTAAAGGCAAGGGGCTTGATGAGCTGCTGGAGGCGGCGATTGGTGTCGCGAATGGAGAGATCAAGTATCCGCCGGTTCGGGTTCATTATGGCAAACGTATAGACCGGCTGATTGACGGGCTAGAGCCGCTCGTTGAGGCGGATGCGGGGTTCACTGGACGGAGGCCGGCGCGGTGGGTCGCGTTGAAGCTTCTGGAGAATGACAGCAGGGCATTTGCGGACGTTAAGTCACCTGCCCTGGCTGAGGCAGTTCAAGCGGGCATAGAGCATATTCAGAAGACCGCTGGGGATAGCCCGGAGACGGTCATCGCCGAGAGGCGCTATGGCTTCATCTCTGGAGCCTGTCAGGAGGCGGTTCGGACAACGGTCGAGAAGAGACATGACTGGTCCGACAAGATCGACGCAGTGATGACGAACAAGGTGCTGGGCCTTCCGATATTCCTCGGCCTGATGTGGCTGATGTTCAAGTTCACGTTCGTTGCGAGCGAGCCGTTCATGGGCTGGATTGAGGACGCTTTCGCCATTCTGGGAGGATTAGTGGGACGATTTCTTACGGAGGGCAGCACGCTTCATGGCCTCTTGGTTGACGGCATCATCGGTGGTGTCGGCGGCGTTTTGGTCTTCGTGCCGATCATTGGTTTTCTGTTTCTCTTTATGGCCGTGCTTGAGGCGACGGGTTACATGGCCAGGGCAGCCTTCATCATGGATACTTATATGCACAAAGTGGGGCTGCACGGGCAATCGTTCATCCCGATGATTCTCGGCTTCGGCTGCACCGTGCCCGGCATCATGGCCTGCCGCGTCATCCCCGACAGACGGGATAGGCTGGTAACGGTGCTCGTTACTCCCTTCATGTCCTGCGGCGCCAGACTACCTATTTACTCGCTGTTCATCGGGGCGCTGTTCGTTGAGCACGGAGGCACGGTTCTTTTTTCGCTCTATGCACTTGGGATACTCGTCGCGCTACTCTCGGCAAAGCTCCTCCGCAAATTCGTCCTGAAGGGCGACACCTCGCCTCTGGTCATGGAGCTGCCACCATATCGCGTGCCCACGGTCCGTGGGGTTCTTCTCCAGACCTGGGAGCAGGTGCGGATGTATATTAAAAAGGCCGGGACGATCATCCTGCTCGGCTCGATGATGATATGGTTTTTGAGCAGCTTTCCCTGGGAGCCTGAGTATTCAACGGATTACGGCGCGGCGATTGCAGGCGCTCAAGAGGCGCATCAGGGCAGACCCGCGGAGCAGCAGGCCGCCGTTAAGGAGCTTGAGGCGAGAATGCATGGGGAGAAGCTCCGCAATAGCTACGCCGGCATGTTGGGCAGAGCGATAGAACCTCTGATTAGACCGCTCGGTTTCGACTGGAAGATCGGCGTCGCCCTCGCTGGCGGCCTCGTGGCGAAGGAGGTCGTCGTCTCAACTCTCGGCACGCTCTACTCTGTTTCTGAGGCGGACGAGGAATCTCAATCACTTAGAGAGCGGCTCCAGAACGCTCGGTGGCCGGACGGCCGGAAGGTCTATACCCCGCTTGCGGCGTTCGCGCTGATGGTCTTCTCACTGCTCTATTTGCCGTGCTTCGCGGCGCTTGCGGTCATTAAGAAGGAGACTGGCACTTGGAAGTGGCCGCTTTTTGTTCTCGCCTACACAACTAGCGTGGCGTGGGTCATCTCATTGGTCATCTATCAGGTTGGAAGCGTTTTAGGAATCGGTCTTGGATAGAAGCAGGAATACCGAGGCTGTTTATCGCAGCGCGGAGGAATTGCGGCGCCATATCGCCGCGCATTGCAGATTGCTTGCATCGCAACACGGGAAAGGAGGTGAACGCGAAGCTCAAACCGAACTCAATCGACCTCGGACGTGTGACAGCCCCAATTCGGAGAAGCTCAGGGCGGTGATACTGGAGGCTATCTCGGTCCTAGACGGCACGAGAAGATGCTTCAAGTCGAGGCAATTGGAAGACCTTAGAAAGAAGTTGACGAAGGCGCTCCTTTAGGAGGCGCGTAAGAAGAATTGTCCTACGGTCTGGCATGTTAGGGCCGGAAAGTGAGGGCGTGATTGAAAGCGACATCGGATCGCTTTGATCACGCCCTTTTTTATTGTGAGCAAATGACACAAGACAAGGAGAACAAGGATGAAAAATGTAACGGTGCTCTGGGCGCTGGTCGTGATGATGGCGATGCTGTTCACGGGACAAGCAGTTGCGGAGGAGGTGACGGGGTGCCCACTTGGGCTGAAGAAGGGAGAGTTCTGGGTCAAGTCTCAAACGACATATCTGTATGCCGAGCGAGCGCTTTGGACGAACGAACCGGGCGAGAAGGCCGTCATGATGGACATGCCGGAGAACTGGCATCAGAGGTTGACAAAAAGCAACTTACGGCTGGGTTACGGCATCACTGATAGACTTGATATCGGCCTGGTTATGGCCTACTTCGACAAGCACGTCTGGAAGGGCAAGCACAAGCAGAAACCGAACGGCACGTGGTTTGTCAACGAGAGTAACAAAGAAGGCCAGGGGTTCGGCGATATCTGGCTCTCAGCCAAATACAAAATCGTCGCGGACAAGCAGCACATCGAGGCGATTTCGCTGGGCGCGGGTTTCCGGCTGGACGCCTCCGATGACTGCGAAGTGACCAAGGGCATCGGTTCCGGCGCAAAAGCCTTTAGGGCGGTACTTCTGACGCACGAGCATTTCGGGCAGTTTCACTTCTGCAACCATCTGTATTACGAATGGCAAGGCGGTAGGCGAGGCATCGACGTCAGGAACCAGAAGGGCGAGCTGGTCAAGTGGGAGAAATCAGGTCAGAACATCGGGGACAAGATAGGCTACAAGTTCAACGTTGAATACTGCATCAGCAAGGACGCGACCATCTGGGCCCATCTAGGTCTAATAGGCTGGCACAAGTTCGAGGACCAAGACTGCGATGGCGTTTCTATCGACCGTAGCGATCGCTACGAGCACTCGGTCTTCCCGAAGCTAGTGTGGCTACCTGAAGGTCCCGCGCAAGAGCACCACAAGATATTCCTCGGCGTCAGATGTCCCTACAAGTATAGAAAGGACTTCGAGTCGCACGTGATTCCGGTGCTGGGCATGATGTGGACTTGGGGCGGCGACAGCGGCTAATGCCTCAAGCGAATTCGGCAATTCTAGACCTGGTTAGGGTCTTGGTCATCGCTCGTGGGGGCTCCGGTCCCGCTCCTTGGGCCATCAAGGGGCCCCCACAACTTCCATTCTGTTGACTAGATTGGTCGGGCTATATGACCCAAACTTCATCGAGTATCGGTTTATTCGCCCTGGGGCCCGACAACCGGCCTCTTGGCCATCTTCACCTTCATCTCGACTCTCTCGAGCGGGTTGTCCCTTCGATCCCTCGACACGGCGGATATCTTGTCCACAACATCCATGCCCTTGAGAACGCGCCCGAAGGCGGTGTATTGACCGTCCAGATTCGTATGTTTGGCGAGGCAGATGAAGAACTGGCTGCCCGCGCTGTTCGGGTCTCGGGTCCTCGCCATGGAAACTACGCCGCGCTCGTGCTTGGTGCTATTGAATTCCGCTGGGATTGTGTAGCCGGGGCCACCCGTTCCGTCATTCGCTCTGTTGTCGTCCTTGGAGTTGGGGTCGCCGCCCTGAATCATAAAGCCGGGAATCACGCGGTGGAAGGTTACTCCGTTGTAAAAGCCGCTCCTAATGAGCTTCAAGAAGTTGTCAACCGTCTTGGGAGCAACTTCAGGCAGAAGCTCGATATATATCTTGCCGAATTTCGTCTCGATCTCGACGACCTCATCTGTGATCGGCGCCAATGGCTTAACCTTCATGAGTTGTTCCTCTCCAGGGGTTTGAGCCCCTGTATTCGTTTTTTTAACGAATGGCCCTCGTTTCCCAATAGGGCGAGCTTCAGGCCTCTTATTCAATTCGGTGATCATAGTAGTCCGGGTATCCCGAGCAAGGGAACCTTCTTTCAATGCCGCTCTGGTCTCCCTCTCAAAGCGTTTGATGTCGCGCTGCATGTCTTTCTTCGGCTTCCAAGCTGGGTCTGTGGCCCCTATTTTCGTTACAGGCCTGTCCTGGATTTTTTTGGAGATGCTCTTTTTTTCTACTTTCTTTTGGTTTTGCGCTTGCTCCTCTTTAGAGCATGAGACCATTAGCCCAAGCAACATCGTGCAGACTAGCACACATCCCAACCAGGCCAGCATGGCCTCTTTAAGCTTCCCTGTCATGTTCACTTCTCCTTTCTTCTGAATTCTTGCTCGCATTAAGCCCAACGCTCTGTCAACGGCCGACAAAGCCCAAACATGAGACCCGCTGACACCGCCGCCGGCCCCAAATCATCTTGCCGTCATACATATAACAGATCAAAACATTATAGCGGTCATAAAATAATCTGATGCGATGATTAGCATTGTTGTCGAGACAACGGCCGTCGTCGTGGCCCGGCCCACTCCCTCGGCGCCGCCCTTTGCGTAATATCCTGTGAAGCAGCTTATCAGTGTGAGAATCAGCCCAAAGACTGCGGCCTTTATCAGCCCGTTAAACAGGTCGTCAACGTCCGAAAAGAGTATCGCATTCCGAGTAAAGAGCACCGGATTGACGCGCAGCAGATAAACCGAGACGGCATATCCACCGAGAATGCCAAAAAAATTCGCAATGCCTGTCAAGATAGGAACCATAATGATGCCCGCCCATATCCGCGGCACAATCAGGTATTGGATGGGTTCGACGGCCAGCGTATGGAGGGCATCGATCTGCTCTGTGACCCTCATTGAGGCCAGTTCTGCCGCCATGCTTGATCCTGCTCTCGCAGCGACCATCATGCTCGTTAAGACCGGACCCAGCTCCCGAAACATGCCCAGCGTTACAACGATGCCGATGTATGCGCCCGCCCCAACGGGTTTCAGGCCGTGATGCGTTTGAAGAGCCAGAACCATCCCGGTAAACCCTCCGGTCAGCATGACCATTATGGCCGACTTGACCCCGATGAACTCCATTTGCTTCAAGAGATTCCTGAAGTCAAAAGGCGGAACGAACGACCAGAAGAAGAATCTCCCAAGCATGAGCAAAACGTTGCCGACAACGTCCACGCTTTTTAGAATCCGATGGCCTGCAAACTCAAATGGGAGTCGAAGGTCCTTTAATACAGATTTCAATCAGTATTCTCCCCGCTAAAGGATGATCCCGCAGATCGCCACTCCGGCCAGACCACAAGACACAAAGATGTAGTTTAGCAATGTTAGGCCGCATGGCAAATGCAAATCATGGTCCGTCGAGCCGGAATGGGCCGGCGAATGGCGCGATTTCCATACGGCGCTATCCTAATCGGTCACGCCGTCTGATGAATCCGGCAAAAGATCGAGCACCTCAATCAGATGAGCGATGCGAAGCCCCGGCCAGCCATCCGATGCCGTTCGGCGCGGATTGAATAGCGTGTCCTCCGGCGTCCTGATCATAACCGCCGCCATGTTCACCGCCTCGGCTCCCTCAAGCTCCTGATTCCCGCCATCCCCAACATAC
>JAGHCW010000026.1 GCA_021160245.1 bacterium
CCATTGTAACATGGAACAGCGGCAGTGATACGCAATTTACGCCAGGGCGATGCCAGTTAAGTGCTTCGCGGCGGCAAGGCCCGCGACTGCCCCGTCAGCGACCGCTGTGCAAACCTGCCTGAGATCGGTCGTCCGAACGTCGCCCGCGGCAAAAATGCCCTCGACGGACGTTACCATCTTGTCATCAGTCTTGATAAAGCCACCATCATCCACGCTGAGAAGGTCGCCGAGAAATTCGGTGTTGGGCGCAATGCCGACAGAGATAAATACGCCATCAACCTTGATGTCTCGGGTGCTGTCATCCTTGCGACTCTTGACGCGAACGGCCTCGACTTGGTCCTCGCCGATGATCTCCTCGACCGTGTGGCTGAAGACGCGTTCAACGTTCGCAAGATTTGCGAGCTCATCGGATGTCTCGCCAGCCAGCCTAAGCTGGTCGCGCCTGTGGATGTGATAGACCTTTTTGACGAGGCGCGAAAGATGAATGACGTCTTCCACGGCTGTTGTTCCGCCTCCAACGACCGCGACCATCAGGCCTTTGTAGAAATTGCCATCGCAGACTGCGCACGTGGATACTCCCTTTCCAAAGAGATTCCACTCGCCCGGCACACCGAGGAGCTTCGGCCTTGCGCCAGTTGCGACAACGACGGCCTTGCCCTGAAACTTCCCTCCAGTGCTGGTCTCAACGGTCAATATCTCGCCCGGGACGATTTTCGAGGCGGTTTCGGAGAGAACCTCTATATCAAAGGACGAAAGGTGCTCCTGAAACTTCATGACAAGATCAACAGATGTGGTCCCAGCCGGAAAACCCAAGTAGTTGTCAATCCCCTGCGTCCGCATTATCTGACCGCCCGGGGCCACATGCTCCAGCATCACCACGTCAATTGCCGAACGCTTCAAATAAATTGCGGCCGACATCCCGGCCGGCGCGGCGCCAATTATCACAACAGAATTGTTCGGGTCATAATTTGCTGACATAAAATCACCTCCAATGCGCCTTCTGGCGCCCGAATTCACATTCGTCCGATCGATCTAACTTTTATTCTCTCAACTGCTATTGTATTTTGAGTTGTAGCTGTGAATGTCGCAGCAATAATGGAGATTGTTTATAGATTCACCTTGTCCGTCAAGAGTTTTAGAGATGAGGCTCTGATAGGCTGCTCAAGGACCGCCTTCAGATTGTACAACAACCTCATCATACGAGGGAGCAATGTCGAATAATAATAAGAGAATCGTAGTAATCGGAGCACAAACCGCCGGACTCGGAGCTGCGACCGCAGCACGAAAGATAAATCGAAATGCGAGCGTCACTGTGTTGGAACGGTCGATGAACGCCTCAAGCTCCCCATGTGGGCTGCCCTACTTCATCGGAGACGAGATACAGGACATCAATAAACTCACATTCGCCCAGCCAAACGTCATCAGAGATAAAATGGGCATCGACCTGCG
The DNA here is from genome assembly GCA_021160245.1 of bacterium. Taxonomy (GTDB): domain Bacteria; phylum B130-G9; class B130-G9; order B130-G9; family B130-G9; genus JAGHCW01. Next base: position 1,450 of record JAGHCW010000026.1, read on the forward strand.
TCTCAAGCACGAAGTGCTCTCAATCGACCCAAATACCAAGTCCCTGACATGCCACGACATCAATGCCGACGCGAGGTACGAACTGCAGTATGACAAGCTTATACTCGGAATGGGCGCCTCGCCAAAAGTCCCGCCAATCGATGGGATTGATAGCAAGGGTGTCTTCACGCTTCGCAGCATCGACGACGCGACCAGAATCAAAGATTACATTGAGAAAAACTCGCCGAGGCGCGCTGTTGTAGTTGGCGCGGGCTACATTGGGCTTGAGATGGTCGAGGCGCTTGCAAGGGGCGGTATTGAAGTGACACTGGTTGAGATGCTGCCGCAGATTCTGATAACGCTGGACTCGGACATCGCATCAATTGTCAGGCAGCGTTTCGAGGAGAACGGTGTTAAGGTTATGACACGCTCGCCACTTAAGAACGTTTTTTGCGAAGCTGATGGCCGCGTGAGCACTGTGCAGGCGATGGGCGAGAGGCTTAGCACTGACCTTTTGATACTCGCGCTCGGCGTGACACCGAACGTTCAGCTCGCAAGAGCGGCCGGCATTGCCATCGGGGAATGCGGAGCAATTATCACCGATGAGCATCAACAGACCTCCGCGCCTGACGTCTTTGCGGCCGGGGACTGTTGCCAGGCCAAATGCCTCGTAACGGGCCGCGATGTCTATATGCCTTTGGCAACGGTCGCTGAGAAGCAAGGCAAGATAGCCGGGGAAAACGCAGCGGGCGCAAGCTCGAGCTTTGCGGGAATACTCGGAACCAGCATCTCAGGCGCGTTCGGCCTCGTCTTTTCCTCAACTGGCCTGACGGTTCAGGCCGCTAAGAAACTGGACATAAGGGCCGCAGCGCAGGCTTATATGGGCCACTCACACGCGGCGTATTATCCCAACTCCAAACCGTTAAGGCTCAAAATCGTCTTCGACCCCAGCTCGGGTAGATTGCTTGGCGCTCAAGCCGTCGGCGAGAAGGGCGTCGTGGCCAGAATCAATGCTTTAGTTGCCGCAATCCACGCCGGGCTCTCGGTCAACGATCTCACTCAGCTCGATCTCCCTTACGCGCCGCCATTCGGCTCCAGCTGGGACCCCATACATATCGTCGCGATGATGGCGGCGAGGAAGATAAGGGCCGGCAGTTGACGCTTGGCAGTCAGCAGTGGCGAGGGCTAGCGATACGACTTGCGGTCTTGCGGGGGGCGTAATAGGATGATCGGCAGATGTTCTATTTCCTTTTTGGGTCCACAGACTAGGTCGCGAAAGATGTGAGAGATGCCCTACAATCCATTCTTTGAATATGATGACATCCGAGTCTTCAAAGATGATTTCGTCTCTACGACCTACGTGAAAGACGGTGAGATTGACCTTATAGTAACTTCACCGCCTTACAACGTTCAGATCGACTACGGCTCCTACGACGATCAGACGTCCTACGCCTCATACCTCGATTTCACGCGACGATGGCTACTCAAGGCCCTATCAGTGCTGAAAGATGACGGGCGCTTGTGCCTCAACATCCCGCTGGATAAGAACAAGGGGGGCCAGCAGTGCGTATTTGCCGACATCATGGGCATCGCAAAAGACGTCGGCCTAAAATATCATTCGACCGTCATCTGGAATGAGCAGAATATCTCGAGGCGCACGGCCTGGGGCTCGTGGCTTTCGGCAAGCGCGCCTTATGTGATCGCGCCGGTCGAAATGATCGCCATTCTCTACAAGAATTCGTGGAAGAAGACGAGTGGTTCCGGGAAATCGGACATAGACAAGCAGGACTTTATGGAGTGGACAAACGGTGTCTGGACATTCTCTGGCGAGAGCAAGAAGCGCATTGGCCATCCGGCGCCGTTCCCGGTTGAGCTTCCGAGAAGGTGTGTAAAGCTCTTCACATTCGTCGGTGACGTTGTCCTGGACCCATTCCTGGGCAGCGGGACAACATTGCTTGCCTGCGCGCTCACCGAAAGATGCGGCATTGGTGTGGAAGTTGATCCGGATTACTGCAAACTGGCGGTAGAACGACTAGTGAACGACGCAAACATAAAACAACGTAAGCTCGCTGTTTTCCGCGAGTCCGCATGACCCAGAAAAGCATCTCTGAGCTAATCATGAATTACTTCTGGCTGATGAAGCAAACTGAATCAATCTGAATAAATTAAACTTTATTTCGACAAACTAAAGAGGAAGGCGAGAAGTTTGAGCGCTGAATATATACAAGGGCAAAGAATCGCGATATTCGTTGACGGCTGGAACTTCAAATATGCCACTTACGACTCATTTGGGATACAGGTCGATTTCAAAAAAATGTTGGATTATTTCTCAAAGGGCTCGATCCTCCTAAGAGCCTATTACTACACCGGGGAATGGAATGACGAGGCCATCGACCACTATATAGACCTGACCAACCCGTCGAATCAGGACGACAAGAAGGCCGAACTGACGAGTCAGCGGGACGATCAACGGAAGTTTTGGCGCTTTCTGGACCGCAACGGGTACAGAGTAATTCGAAAGCCCATACGCGTCTCCAAGGACGTCCGAGGTGAGATACAGGTCAAGGCCGACCTCGACCTCGAACTCGCCATCGACATGCTCACGCTCGCGGACAGATGCGACAAGATGATTCTCGTCTCCGGTGATGGCGATTTCGTCCCCCTTCTGAACGCCCTAGCTCAACGAGGCGTGCGTATAGCCGTCGTAAGCACCCAACACTCAGAAGCGTTCAGAAGGGCTCATTATCGCGCCTCGGATGACCTCTTGGATGCTGCCGATGAGTTCATTAGCGTGGAAAGCATCCGCAACTCCATTGAGCGATAAAAGAAGGCTCGGCGCTCTACAATCTCGGATTGGTCGCATCCACCACAAGAGATTCCCGACGGCCGCCTTCGACCCCCATTTGCTCCTAGGCACCCACAGAATGCGTCCAAACCTCAAAATACAACGAGAAACCACTCCCTTCCTCTTAATTTCGATTCAGCTCTTGATCTGTGACCAGACCACATGATAAGGTTTTGAAACTACGGACGTTTCGTTTTGATTGTTTGCCGAAAACAAGTAGGTGGAGATGCTTGGGCCAGTATATTTGGGGTGGCAGCCGGATTTCTTGAGCGCTTTGGAAGTGGTTGCCTTTGCGGCGCCTCATCTTCATCGAGTACCAATATGACTATATTCACGGGGTCGAATCAGCCCCGGAATTCCTGCAGATGTTAATCAGAGGAGAATCGAAGATGAAGCAGCGGACTAACATTATTCCAGTTCTGCTGGTACTCTGTGTCCTGCTCTCCGTCAGCGCACAAATGGCGATTGCCAAATCGGTCGGCGTTGAATGGATCAACAACTTCGCCGGAACCGTCAACGACCGCTCACATTGGGACGAGTCGGCCAAAGGACTCTACAATGAGATGACTGCAGATGGTTGGTCCGGCAAGTTCTGCTGGGGCAACGCGGACGCTTGGATGTCTGATTTCACTACTGGCAACAGCTCTTGGATAGATTCTGTTGACCTAGCATTGATCGGCACACACGGCGCGTACAACTGGGACGACTTCTGGGGAGATAACCACAGCTCTGTCATGTTCAGCACCGGATCGTCCGACTCGTTTATGCATCCCGGTCAGGTCTATAACCTCTGGGGCAACAACAACCTGGAGTGGATAGCGCTGGATTGCTGCAGCGTGCTTCGAGACCACAGTGTCGGGCACTGGTCACATGCTATGAACGGGTTGCATCTGCTCATGGGCTTTAAGAACACCATGTATGTCTCTCTGCCGGGTGACGGCCAGAAGTGGGGCGAGTACATGTCCGGCAACTGGTTCTGGCTTTGGGACATTCCATATAATGTCACTCAGTCATGGTTCCTCGCGGTTGACTATGTTCAACCTCATGGCTGGACAACAGTAACGGCCAGAGTTCTTGCTGAGGTCTCTGACAACTACAACGACTATGCTTGGGGCGAGGGTTACGTATCGACGGACCCGGTCAAGGATGGCTGGTATCACATTTGGGACCACGATGCAGCTTGCAAGCCGCCGAGGCGCAACCTGGATGCTGAGGACATGCTTCTTTACACCGTGGACAGAACCGGTGTGAGTGAAGACCATGTCGCCGAAATCGCGAAGAACCTGGGCTTCTCTGGCGAGGTCGAGTTCTGCGAAGATGGCTATTACCGCGCGACGGATGCAGTCAATGACAACACGTACTTCCAGATGCATGAAACTGGAGCTTTGCTCTATGCGAACATGGACAAGCTCTTCATAGTGCCTGAAGAAGCACCGGCTCTTTTGGGTGAAAAGAGCATTGGAGCTGCTGCGGAGTTCTTGAGTGCGGCGGGCATCGTATTTGATGGCCTGGGCGCTCCAGAGTTTATGACAGAGACGGTTTTCGAGTTTGACAGGGATAAGGACACCAAAGAGCCAGTTAGTGAGATGCCCGTGATGGATTGTGTGTTCTTCCCACACGAGATTACACATAACCAAACAACATATTCCGTCGTTGGCCCAGGCGCCAAATTGAAGGTTTACCTCGGGGACCGTGGAGAGGTCCTGGGATGTCTGGGTGGCTGGCGCTCGCTCCAAGAAGGCAAGGAGACCGAGGTTCTCTCTGCTGATGAGGCCCTTGAGCTAGTGTACAAGTATAGAGACAAGGTGTCGTTGGCCAAGCTACCGGCATACGAGAGCTTCGAGGTGAAGGACGCGACGCTCTGCTACTACGAGGACGCTTGTGAGACGAAAGCCACGACACTTTTCCCGACATGGCTGTTCACCGGCGAGTTCTTTACCAAAGAAGGCAGACAAGGAGGTTCTTTCGAGGGCGACTTGTTTGTGCCAGCGGTTCCGGATTTCATACCACCTGTTGTGGAGATCCCCCAGCCGATAGACAATGCCTCGTTCGAACCTGGAGAGGACATTCAGTTTGTCGCGGAGGTCTCTTACGGCTTTGGCAATTCCACAATCCAGTGGTTCTCTGATCAAGACGGCTACTTGGGCGAGGGCCGGGTTATTACGACGACGCTGAGTGCGGCCTCAAGAGCTGGCGAGATAATGACTCACAGCGTTAAGGCAATCGCGACCGATTCTGCCGGGAAAATAGGCACGGCAGTCGTAACGGTGCTTATAGGCAAGGATCAGGCGGCACCATGGGTCTATCTCACGCTTAACAACACGATGTTCAACCAGGGTGAAGATCTGAAGCTGTTCATCTCAGGCGGTAACAACAGCGTGGGGCGCAATGTCAACGTTTATGTATTCCTCGTGACTCCAGATTCGAGGCTACTTTTCTGGCCGTGGTGGACGGGTCTTGCAGTCCCAATGACACTGTATTTCCCGGCATCGTTTGAGATTCTGGACCTTCCCATCCTCGACGCAACGCTTCCGTGCATGACGCCGCGCATTGGGGCCGGAGGCAACTACAGCTTCTGGGCCTTCTTAACGGACACCAGCACGAACGAGATGATTGGGACGTTCAGCGAGGTTGGCTTTACAATGTACTAGTAGGCTATCGCTTTGGCACGAGGCGGTCTTCACAGGCCGCCTCGTCCATTCTTCGCTGCGACCTTTTCTCCTCACTTCCCCCTTCTCCCATTTCCGCCGAGCGGAAACTCATTTTCAACAGCCTTGAAAAAGATGAGCCATCAACGTAGGGTTTGGACATCAAGCTGATTTCCAAAACCACAATTGGCGGGGAGCAAAATGCGTAAGACAAAAATCGTTTGCACATTGGGGCCGGCCACCTGTTCCGCCGATATGATCGGCAAGATGGTCGATGCAGGAATGGACGTGGCCAGAATCAATCTATCCCATGGAACACAGCAGGAACATTCTGCGGTAGTATCAAGCATCCGCCAAGTCTCCGAGGACAAAGGCAAACACATTGCGATTCTAATGGACCTTGCCGGGCCGAAGATGCGACTCGGAATGTTCCCTGATGGACCAGTTACCCTGAAGTGCGGCGATAAGTTCTGCATCACCACCAGGGAAGTTCCAGGAACATTGGAGGGAGCATCCATAACCTACGATCGCTTCGCAAGAGAGGTGAAGCGCGAGCAGACGATCTTACTCGCCGACGGCGCGGTTCGGCTTAAGGTCAACTCAACCGACGATGAGAACGTCTTCTGCGTGGTTGAGGAGGGCGGAGAGATCTCATCTCGCAAAGGCGTGAATGTTACCGGGGCGTCCCTCGACATCCCGGCGCTAACTCCGAAAGACAGAAACGACATCGAATTCGCGGCGCGCGTCCGGGCCGACTATATCGGCCTATCTTTCTGCCATCGGCCGGGGGACGTGCTCGATCTCAAGCAGGCCCTTGCGGAGCTTCAGGTTCCCATCCCGGTAATCGCGAAGATTGAGAAGAAGGAGGCTGTCCAGCAGATTGAGGAGATAATCGAGGTGTCGGATGGCGTGATGGTCGCACGAGGCGACCTGGGGGTTGAGATACCTATCCAAGAAGTTCCGATGGCCCAGAAGAAGATAATCAGGTGCGCGAATCTGGCCAATAAACCCGTGATAACCGCCACACAGATGCTCAGCTCGATGGTCGATAGCTCGCGTCCCACGAGGGCCGAGACGACGGACGTGGCAAATGCTATCCTCGACGGAACCGACGCCACAATGCTCTCTGAAGAGACAACAATTGGAAAGTATCCCGTTGATGCCGTCAAGATGATGTCCGAGATCGCGCGCTGTGCCGAACCTCACCTTCCCCCAAGACTTGAGACCCAAGAAGGCGGCAGACTGCGCATAAACGATGCCATTGGCCATTCCGCCGCAACCGCCACCATCGACCTTGGGGCCAAGGCGATTGTCGCATTCACGAGAACCGGCCGGACCGTCAAGCTCATGTCGCGATTCAGACTGCCTGTACCAATCGTGGCAATTACGCCAAGTCGAGAAACCAGCAGACATCTCAACCTCTTCTTTGGCGTCATGCCGGTTCTTGTTGAGGAGATAATGAGCACCGACCACATGCTCGAGGTTGCCCAAAGAGCGCTGTCGGAGAGAGGGATAATACATCGGCACGAAATATATATAGTCACTGCGGGCCTACCCACGTCCGAATCGACCTCAACTAACTTCATGCGGGCGGCGAGGCTATAGCCCCGATGAGATGACGCTCTCTTTCATATAATCTCCAGAAGTCTCTGAGAGAAACCTCTCTGGAAGAGGGTTATTCGACCGAGACCACTTAGACACAGCTGAAGGGACATGGACCTATATGAAAAAGCAGATGTTTTTGATCGACGGTCACGCAATCGTCTTCAGAGCCTTCTACGCCGAACGGACGCTGACTTCGCCAACCGGTTTCCCGACAAATGCCATCTTCGGCTTCTTAAACTCGCTATTACGAGTGATGGACTCCTGCAACGTCGATTACGTCGCGGTGGCTTTCGATTCCGGCAGAACGACCTTTCGCAACGACATATATCCTGAGTACAAGGCAAACCGGGCCGAGGCGCCTGAGGAACTGATACGGCAAATACCGAGCATCATCAAGCTCCTCGACGCGATGAGAATCCCCCATTTCACGGTTCAGGGCTTCGAGGCAGATGACATCTTGGGAACTCTGGCCAAGCGGGCTGTGTCGGAGGGCTATGACGTCGTCATAGTCACATCTGACAAAGACCTGTTCCAGTTGGTGGACGATTCGATCACTGTTTACGATCCCTGGAGGGAAAAAGCCGGCCTAATGATCGATGCGAAGAAAGTCACTGAGAGGCTTGGCGTGAGGCCGGACCAAGTCCGTGATCTACTGGCCCTCATGGGCGATGCGTCGGACAACGTGCCAGGCGTTCCAAAGGTAGGCCCCAAGACGGCCGTCTCGCTGCTTGGGCGGTTCGGAACGCTCGATTGTGTCATCGCTCGGGCGCTCGAGAACGCCGATGACAGCGCGCTTCGGAGAGTTGCCGACCATGTTGACCTCGCAAGATTGTCGCAAAGGCTGACGACGATTAGGCTTGATGTCCCTCTGGACGCGGACCTTGAGCGATTCGCACGAGTGGACCACGACCGGGAAGCTCTGCTTTCCCTCCTGCAAGACCTTGGATTCGCTTCACTTGTGCCGCGCCTCCTCAACACCACTGAGCCGGCCAAGAAAAAGGACTACAAGACGGTGCTGACAAAAGAGCAGCTTGAGTCGCTCAAGGCCGAGCTTGAGGAATCCAACGAATTCGCTGTGGACACGGAGACAACCGGCGTAAATCCTCACCTGGCGGAGCTAATCGGCCTCTCTTTCTCGACAGCGCCTGACACGGGATACTACATTCCGCTCAAGCACTGCTACTTAGGCGTCCCCAAGCAGCTTGATAAGAACTATGTGCTCAGAGAGCTGCGGCCCGTTCTTGAGGATACTAAGAAGCGAAAGGTGGGGCAGAATCTCAAGTACGACATGCTCGTTCTTCGCCACTGTGGGATTACTATCAAGGGAAGCTGTTTTGACACTATGGTGGCCGATTATCTTCTTCGACCAACGCAAGGCGGCCACGGGCTTGATGCTCTGGCCTTTCAACATCTTGCCCATCAAACGACGACCTATAAGGAACTCGTTCCACCTAAATCAGCGATAAAAGACCTACGAGGCGTTCCAATCGACACGGTAACGAATTACGCCTCGGAGGATGCGGACATTGCCTTTCTCCTGAAGCGAAAGTTCGAGGCTTCCCTTACCGAACTGCAGCTTGATGACCTGTTCTACAACATAGAAATGCCGCTCGTCTCCGTGCTCGCGGATATGGAGATGCGAGGCGTTCGACTTAGCGTTCGCGCGCTGGCTAAGATATCCCAGCAGATTCACCGGGAGCTCCAAGTACTCGAGGAAAGGATTTATCATCTCGCCGGCGAGCCGTTTACAATCAACTCGCCAAAGCAGCTCGCCCATATTCTCTTTGAGAAGCTCGCCCTGCCAAAGGGTCGAAAGACGAAGAAGGGCTATTCAACCGACCGCGCGGTCTTAGAATCTCTCGCAGATGTCCACCCTCTGCCTCACGAGCTCTTAAACTACCGCGAGCTCACGAAGATAAAGTCAACCTATGCCGACGCTCTTCCAAAACTCGTAAATCCCAAGACCGGCAGGATACACACGTCGTTCAATCAGACCGTGACCGCGACGGGCCGCCTTTCAAGTAGCGATCCTAATCTCCAAAACATCCCCATAAGAAGCGAGATTGGACGCAAGATACGAGGCGCGTTTATCCCGGCTGACGGATACGTTCTGGCTTCGTTCGATTATTCCCAGATAGAGCTTCGTCTGCTTGCTCATTTATCGGGCGATCAGGAGCTTCTGACGGCCTTTTCCGAGGGCAAAGACGTTCATAAGAGGACCGCAGCCTCCCTATTCGGTGTTCCTGAGGAGGAGGTTGACCGAGACATGCGCGCCCGCGCCAAGACCATCAACTTCGGCATAATCTATGGCATGGGAGCATTCAAACTGGCTCGGGAACTTCAAATATCGACGTCAAAGGCGAAGCAATACATCGAGCAGTACTTCAAGACCTACTCGGGCGTCACACGAATGATCCAGAAGTCCCACGAAGACGCCTCGTCAAAAGGATACGTCACCACGATGTTTGGCCGACGCCGGCCCCTGCCAGATATAACCAGCTCGAATAGACAGCTCTGCGAGGCAGCAAAACGAGCGGCCTTCAACACGATCATCCAGGGAACGTGCGCGGACATTATTAAGCTTGTGATGATCAAGATGCCCGCCGAAATCTGTGCCTCCCGACTCCCCGCGCACATGATTCTCCAGGTCCACGACGAGCTCGTTTTTGAGATAGAGGAGGGACACGTTGATCAAGCAATCGCGGTCATAAAGCCGATAATGGAGACTTCGGTTGAGCTTGACGTTCCACTTCTAGTGTCGTCATCAGTCGGCAGAACTTGGGCCGAGGCAAAATAGACCATAGTCCACACAACCACACAATAAATGAAAAAGGCGCCACCCTCAGAAGAGGACAGCGCCTCGCATTATTCGTGCTAGCACATAGAGATCAATTCCACGGTCAAAGGCTATTCGACGTTCTTCTCTGACCTAATCTCCACGCAGTCAGACCTACTTCCTGCTGTTCCGCAGACTTTCAGAAGACCGACATCGCCATTCGAGCGGAAGACCGTCTGAGCCGTTCCCTCTGCATTCGTGATAACAACATCCGAATCAAACGTGGCATTCGCGCCGCCCGTAACAGCAAAATAGACAGACACGCCCGTTATTGAGGCGCCATGCTCCCCTATTACTGTCGCGCTTATCACGGCATAGCCATTGTCTGCATCCGTTATGACGCTACGATCCGAGTTCACTACTATCTGAGAAACCCGGTCGCCCTGTGGCAGGAAAACTACCTCAACTGTATCAATCACATAGCTGCTATCTGCGCCGTAGTCAATGATCGCCGTAATAATTTTCTGGCCAGGGAAATCACCATTGGGGCTGTGGTCAGGATCGTACCTTAACCAGAAGCACGCGTTGTCCACCACCTCACCCGAGATGATGCTGTCTCCGTTCTCAAAAAATCCCCCGGCTGCCGTCACGTTAACGGCCACAGGCTCGTCCAATTCCTCGCCGTATCCGTTCTTCACATCGATCATTATCAGACTGTGGTCGTAGGGATAAATCTCCGAGGGGCTTGCAGTTATCGTAAGCCTGTATGGTGAAGATGGTCCCGCCGGAGACTCGTCTCTGCCCGAATCTGATCTCGAACAGGCAAGGCCAAACGCCAATGCGCCTGCAATCAACATAACTACAAATATGGTTGTCCACCTGGGGCAACCAGCAAGCCGACAACCTTTTTGCATCAGAAGCCTCCGTCTATAACTGAATGCTCTTACGATCATTATTTATGGAAGATATGGTGATGGACTATCGCTATATGACCAGAGTATTGCCTTGCTTACATCCATGAAAGGAATCGTTACCTCCGACCCCCAATCACCGAAATCGTATGTCGTTATGCTCATCGCCTGATACTGCCTGATGCCAGGGATAAGCTCCATCTCAATCTTTCTGCCGTTTACGGTCGTAACTATAACCTCTGTCGGCGATAGCACCTCGATTACTCGAATGTCCTTCGCCCGAATCGCATATTCACTTCCAGTTGCGACTCCAAAAAACCTGTCGTCAGGGTGACTGACCGTAAGCTGGCGGACGAACTTGGCCGTTCCGTTGGCCAGAATCCTCAGTCGCTTCCCTGAATATACATCTCCGCTGCGGGTGTATATCTTCCCGTAGAGCTCGTCTCCGTAAAGCAGCCTCTTCTGATAAAACGGTGTAGTGTCTGATTTCACCTGTTGAGCCGACTGACAGCCAAAGCAGCAAAAGGCAGACACTATTATGGTCGCCAGAACCCCTGATTTCATGAACATCTAGGATGCTCCTTTCTTTCAACCCTACGAAACTCTATCCCTCTAATATCACCGGGTAGCCCGCCAGGGGGTGACGGGCTCCCGGGTTCCCGGCCCACCTTACAAGGAGGTGGTAAGAAGACACTATAACCATTTACATTATACGAACTGCAAACTCCTCAATTCAAGCTCTTTTTTACAACGTCAATTCCGCATCAGGAAGATCACGCGCCCTACTCTTCCGGCGGCGCCTCCTCCTCCTCTTCTTCTTCCTCTTCTGCCTTCACGAAGACAGTCGCTGTTGCACAGTCATCAAGATCGTCACATACCTTAACTATATATGTGCCTTCAGTTCCAAACGTGCCCAAGAACGTCTCATACTCTCCTGTTGCGGTGCCGTATAAGACGTCATCTATGAACCAGTGATACGTCTTGGAGCAGCCGCCCCATGCCGTAAACGTTGCGGCCTCGCCTTCCATAAGCGACCCGGCAGTTGGCGAGATGCGCACGCAGAACTGAGCGCCGAAGTTGACCGAGATATTGGTTGATATACCGCCAAACTCATCCGACCTCGCCCTAAGCAGCGCGCGGCCTCCACCAGTCGCATCCAGACTCAGATGCACATAACCGTCGGAATCCGTCGCCTCACCAATCCACTGCGTCCCTGTATCGTCGTTGAAGTAGGCAATCGCGGTCGGGTTGCTGAAGTTGTCGATCCATACAGTTACGTTCTTTCCGGCGATCGGCGTCCCGTCGGACTTATTCCTCAACTGCACCCACACATCAGCGAAGCACTGATCCGTAACGGTATCCTCGTCATCCTCAGTCGCGCCCGGATCGACCTTTACACAGACATCCACCGGGGTCACGTTGAAGGCTAGCTCGTAACAGCCTGGGCCGCCACGCTCAAACATCACGTGCTCTGTCTTCCAGACAACCGGCGGGGTCTGGCCCGCCTGGTCACAGAAGTCGCAATACTCCTGAGCTATTCGGGCGGATTCAAAGGACTTCCCATTCAAGCAATGGCCCTTCAATCTCTCGCTTACGCGGCCCTTATTATCCGTCGCATACGTTATCGTATTTGTCCCGGATGATGTGAATATACCATAATTACTTGTCATCTCGACGGCCACGCCGATTACCGGATACCCATCGCTGTCCTCGACTGCGGCGCTGAGAATGGTCTCCTCAGAACCGTCCTCCAGTATGGAGTAGTCCAAGGCGCTTACACTCTTTATCCCGATCTTGCGGAATCTGAAGCTAATCGCCTCCCTGTGCGTCGCTTCACCTACGGCATAATCAGCCCAAATGCTCACGTTGCTATCCGGATTCGTCGGATCGTCCCAGAGCATCACACTCGTCGTCATCTTTGTCGTCGCCACGCCCTGACCGTCAGTTATGATCGGAGAGCCACAACGCTCTATACATCCGTTCTCGCAGCCGAAAGTGACCGGAGCCCCCTCGACTGGAAGGTCATTTTTGTTCTTCAAGACTGCTTTCAATGTAACTCTTGTCAGCCCGTCGGCAGCTGCGCTGGAGCCATCCGAGAACGCGCCATCGCTCGTTGCCGTCAGCTCTATCGAGTAATCCTCCGGCTCGAAAACCATCGTCTCGTCGGCGCTTGGCCTGCTGCTCTCTGTCCCTGGACATACATAATCCACAGTGACCGCGCTAATCATACAATCGCCAGTCGAGGCATTGCTGAAGAACTTAGCGGTCGCCACACCCATAGCGTCTGTGACCTCCGTGCTGGTCCTCCCACCTGACTTCGAGAAGACGACTCCATCAAGCTCCGCGGAGAACGTTATCGTCTCGCCCGCAATCGGCCGGCCATTTGTCGTCAGAACCGCCGTCGCCTCAACCTCTGAGCCATCGGCCTTGGCCAGCATTGGGTTAATCA
>JAGHCW010000152.1 GCA_021160245.1 bacterium
GATATTGACGAAGCATCCGTGCAAGAACATCGATGTCGCATGTCGCTTTCTTGCCGAACTCATCAAAAAGAGCAACGGAGAATTGGTCCCCGCGCTGGTTGCATATAGGTCTCAGAGCCCGGAGATACGCGTTGATAGAATCACGAACAACGATCTTCTTTTCTCTGAAAGGCTGAGGGGAGAGTTCGAGCGAATCGTGGACAACCCGTACGCCGATGAGCAGAAATTCGTCTTCCGCAAATTTGACAGGCGGGCTGTTGCCGAGAGGTTCATAGAGAGCATCAAGAGTCGCGCCGGCGTTACACTCCAGCTGGGCCAGGATTCCGGCAAGTACGTTCTTTACATCGTTGCGAAGGACGAGGCTGAGATGAACGAGATCGCGGAGAAGATAATGAAAAAGACTGGTATCAGCAGAAAGGCGGACTGATATGTTGCGATTCTTGAAAAACTACCTATCGATCGTTTTGACCGTCCTGGTTGCGTCCAGCGCGGTCTGCCTTGCAGACGCGACACATCTTGACGACTTTCAGCTGATACCTCTCACTGACCCCGAGCTCGCGTGTGCCCGCTCGGGAAGCGCAAACGTCACAAGCCTCGGCAAGGACCTTGAGGTCCGCTTCGTACTGATAGTCGGGCCAATGATGGCAAAATCGCTTCCAGAGCCAGTTCAATTCGAGGGCACATTCGCCGGAAGCGGGCTTGATTTCCAGCGAATCTCAAAAAACGAGTTCATGGCGAAGACCAACACGGGGGTCCTTAAGAAACTGCGCGAGGCAAAGCCCATCAGATTCGGGCTCTGGTATCGGGACGAGGCCAAAGGGCAGTACAGACTGCCGATCGCCCAGTCGTTTGTTGTTGATACGAAGCCACCCGAGGCGCCCGGCAATTTGCGGGTCGAGGAGAAGGCTCGCTCTCATTTCTCGCTTGTTTGGGACCCATCGCCCGGGGAAGTTGGCGGCGGATACGCCGTACAAAGATGGGATGCCGGCCAGTGGCACACGGTGGCTAAGAGCCCCCAATACCCCCGCGCCTCAGTGCCGGTTCGCCCGCACGGTCGCTTTCGGGTTGTAGCAAGGGATTGCGCGTCGAACGAGGCTCATTCAAGGGAGCTTGCGCTCGATGATACGGTCTTGGAGTTTAGCCACAGGGCCTGCTCACGGACTAAGGACGGCGCATATCTATCGGCTGAGGCGGCGATTCGGGACGATTTTATTCGGGATGCTTGCAATGTGCTCTTGGAACAAGACCGTTTGCTGAGGCGTTCGGACGTTCTGGATGCGGTTCGTCAGTCGATGGATGGCCCAGACCGCCCTGAAATTCGCATTACGCCGATGAGCGAGGCGAAGTTCGAGCAACAGGACGGCAAATGGTGCGTGAAGATAACGGGCAAGGTTGATCGCATTCACTTCGAGAATTGGTGCAAGAGCATCGCGCTGCCCTGATCGCAAAGCCGCTCAACGAGCGACGGAGATTTTCTGCTCACTACCTGACTAGAACTTGCGCATTCCGCAGATCGAGTCGCTCCAATCTCCATGACAAACACCTTGCCATGACCGGGCCATGAACAGTCCATGCCCCACTCGTGTCAATGTCCACGAGATAATATGTGTATTCCACGTCGGGGCGAACGTGGCGGTCATGGAACTCATAATGAGCGCCTGATGCTGGTGTTCCATTCGCTTGAATCAAATCGCTCGCAGCCCCGAAATCACCGCCCCGGCTCATTGATCTGAATAGGACAAAACCCGCGTTGTCGATCTCGGCGCCCGTCTCCCAGCTCAAGATAATGGAGCCTCTTCCCGGCTTTGCCTCGAACGCGACCAGGTTGACGTATGTGATGTCTTCATCAGCGTTGTAATGGTAGCCCATATTCACGTCATCGCCGCCCGTCATATCGTTATAGCCTTCCGTGTGGGTGGTGAATTTTGGATTGGAGCTTCCGCCATAGGGGTTCTCGTCAGTGTTTCCAGAATCAACGCTTGGACTCTCGTTTTTATCTAAGAAATAGCCATCATGCTCCGTTTCCTCGCCTCTTGTGCGGAACTCGGGCTCGCAATTTATGTTGTGGTCCTCATCCGCCGTGCAGGTATCGCCTTCAACCCCGTAACCGTCCTGCTGAACGTTGGAATACGTTATATCAAGCGAGTTCTTCTTATTGTCGGCGCCAGATATCTCGTCAGGGCCGTCACCCCAAAAGATCGAATTGATCACAACTGGATGGCACTTCGATCCCAGAAAAATCCCGCCACCAACTCCGCCAGCCTCGTTTCGAGAAAACGTGCTGTTGATGATCGTGGATGAGGCCTTGTCGCAGAAAAGACCGCCGCCATCGCCAGATGCGGTGTTCTCAATTACTAGGCAGTTTGTGAGGACATTGGATGGAGAGTTGTCGAAGAAGATTCCGCCCCCGTTTCCACCTGATGTGTTTTCTGCGATGACTGTATCCCAGAATGTGGGCGAAGAGTTGTCGCAATAGAGGCCCCCTCCGTTACCGGTAGCGTCATTCCCAACTATCCGGCAGTGGTTGATCTCGGGGTCAGACCCGTCCAGGTGAAAGCCCGCGCCCTCAACTGCTGAGTTGTCGGTAATGATGCAGTGCCCGATTATGGGCGAGGCGCCGTTGCATAATATGGCGCCGCCTGATGCGGAATAGCCGTCCTGGAGCCTAAATCCGTCGATCTCGCAATCGGATACAGATACAAACGTTACGAGCGTATGGCTTCCGCCACCGTCAAGGATTGTGGGATTGTCCATGTAATCGCGGGACCCGCCTCCTGCGGGGTAGCCGCCCAAAAGGGTTACGTACGACTTCAAATTGATCGATTCGAAATAGGTCCCGGCGGCCACGTGGATTGCATCCGCCGATGTCCCCGAACAGGCTGCCATTGCCGTGTTTATTGATGCAAAGGCATGACCCCAATCGGCTCCGGTATCACCGTCGTCACCATTTGCGGTATCCACGTAGAAATTTGCGGCGACCGCAATTGATGACATACAGACCACGGCGACCATGATCATCGCCAACTGCAAGTTTCTGGACCTCATAGCAATTCTCCTCTTGCTTGCTGAAAAAGTTGAATTGTCAATTCTGTATAATACTCAGCATTAGTTCCTTTGTTTGATTAACCGCCCAAAACGCCCCATTCAGATTCATCTCGGGAACAAGGCCGCACCTTGCGGAGGCCGGCCCATGGGCAGTCCAGGTCCCGCTCGTGTCAATGTCCACGAGATAATATGTGTATTCCACGCCGGGGCGAACGTGGCGGTCATGGAAGATGTACCGCGAGCCTGACGCTGGTGTCCCATTCGCCTGAATTAGATCACTAATTGCCTCGAAGCCGCCATCCCGGCTCATTGACCTGAACAGGACAAAGCCCTCGTTGTCGATCTCCGCGCCCGTCTCCCAGCACAAGATAATCGTGCCTATTCCCGACCTTGCCTCAAAAGATGCGAGCTCTATATATGTATTGCTCTCATACTGATAGTGATAACCCATGTCCACATCGTCGCCGTCGGTCATGTCGAGGTAACCATTCACATCGGTCGAGTATGCCGTGTTGCCAGCGCCTCCGTAGGGATTCTGGCTGGTGTCGCCGGCGTCGATGCATGGGCTTTTATCATCCTCCGTCTCATAGCGAAGGAAGTAGGTGTCATATCGCACGCCACCATATCCGCGCGAGACGAACTTCGGATCGACAGAGATGTTGTTGTTCTGGCCGCTGCAAGTGCCGTCCGAAATGTCGCAGTAGGATATTTCCGAACAGTCCATGTCCGCGATGTCGTCGCCGTTGTCCCAAATGATGCTGCTTCTTAGGGTCGAAGTGTGCCCCGAGACGTTCACGCCGTCCGGCGAGTTGTTCGCCACCGTGCAATTTGTCATCGTGAGGTCTGATAGATGGCCGTATATTCCGCCGCCATGAGCATAAACAGGAGCGCTCAGGCCGTTGTCTATGACGAGGCAGTTAGTTATCTCAACTATGCATGAGTCCGTATCGTCTGCAATGGCGCATCCTATGCCTCCTCCCGCGACCGAACCGCCCGCGTCCTGCGCCTCGGCGAAATTGCCTGCAATCGCGCAATCCTCGATCACGACATTGCAGGTTCCAAAATAGACAGCGAGGCAGCCAATGCCTCCACCTGCTCCGTCTGCTGTACCGGTCGTTTTCACGGTGTTGTGAGATATAACGCAATCCCTGATGACGGGCGAAGAGGTCCCAGATAGGACGCCGATGCAGGCAATTCCCGCCGCGCCAGCATATTCCCCGAGCGCCTCGTTTCCGGTGATGATGCAGTTCTCAATTGTGGGCGAGCAGTTCCAGATAAGGATGCCACCACCATAGGCGTCGGCAGTGAATGGGGTCGAGGCGCCAGCTTTGCCTCCTTTGATTGTCATTCCCGAAATCGTCGGAGCGCCGTCGCTAATGCACGAGATGACGTGCTTGGCGGATTCGCCGGCATCAACCGTTACATTGTCGGGAGATTCGCCCAATAGACTGACGTTGGAGTTCATACCGAGCGGAAAACTCTCGCCCAGCGCGGTGTCGTACGCCCCGGCAGCAATATAGACATAATCGCCCGAGCTCGTCGCGTAATTCAGCGCGTAGGTTATCGTCTTGAATGGATTGCCCTCGGTTCCGGCGCCGGGGTCATCGCTGCCACTATTTGCATCCACATAGTAATCGTGCGCGATGGCAACGGAGACCGGGAACATCATCAAGAGGATTAGGGCAAATAGAGTCAGATAGCGTCTATTCATACAGAGCTCCATTGATAGAAGCATATCGCTCGAAAATGTCTGAGAATTCTCAATGCAATGGAGTTACGCAAGCTGCGGAATGCAGCCTATTGGTGTGTCCAAGAGCATCGTTTGCGAAAGCCGCAAGCGTTACGCTCTAAATCACACCTCACAACTCAATGGTACACTTTACCCAGAACTCCCGAAGTGTCAAGATGGGATTAGTGTATTCTCGTCATATATCTGCTTGAATCTGCCCAAACCACTTGGCGGCGCATGAGAAGCCCTGATAGGTCAATGCCGAGGGCCGGACTTGAACCGGCACGAGCTGTTAGCCCAGCGGATTTTAAGTCCGCTGCGTCTACCTATTCCGCCACCCCGGCAAGCCTTATTTCAGCGTGTCATGATTCCACCGTGCCGCTATTGTGCCATTCAGTCCCGGCGCTCGCTGCTACCGCCGGGGCGCTTTTCGGAGGTTCAACGTCGAACTCGTTGAGCTTATCCGCCGCCGCAAGGAGTCGATTCCAGGAGGAGACGAGGTATATGAATGATGTGTTGATGTTCCGATGTCCAAGAAGACGCTGTATGCTCACTACGTCTATCTTTTGTCCAACAAGCCAACTTGCGTATTGCCGTCTCAGGTCGTGAAAGCGAAAGTCCTCGATCGCAGCTCGTTTGAGGGCCTCGACCCAAGCAGTGCGAACGGTCTTGAATGGGAATACTCGATCTGTATCATGTGGAAGCGCGTCCAGAATATGCCAGGCTCGCTCTGGCAAGGGAACGACCCGACGCCCGGTCTTGCCGCCTTCGACGTTTAGCCGTCGGTTATGATGGTCAATGCAGCGCCATTCAAGAGCCTGGAGCTCGCCCAGGCGAAGGCCGGTCAGAAGGGCAGTCTGGACAAGCGGCAAGAGCCACCGAGAACGGCTCTCCTTGCAGGCCTTTAGAAGATGCGTCAATTCCGAATCCGTCAACACCCGATCGCGGGATTGTTCCTTGAACTTCTTAACCTCTCTGACGACATTCGGGCCTGAATATAAGTCCCAGGCGACGGCCTTGTTCAGCGCATGCTTGAGCAGCCCGAGCTCCATGTTGATAGTCCGCTCGCTTGCTCCGGAGTTCTTGCGGTGTGCCTGATAAATTTCTATGCTCTTGATGGAAACCTGATCCAAGAAATTTCCTCCGAACTCCTCTTTCAGGTGCGCCACCAGATACAGGTCTCTTCGATAGCTCTGAAATCTTTTAGAGGTCTTAGCCCAGGTCAAGTAGCGCTTTAGGAGATTGGCGATGGTGATCTTTGATCGATCCGGAAGCCCAAGATGCACCTGCTGGGCTAGCGATGTTCGTCGCGCCTCGAGGATTGCTTTAGCTGTGGTGAACGAGGCCGTTCCGCAGCTCTGCCGAAGGCGCTTGCCACCGACCTGGCAATCGATCCACCAACGTCCATTGCGCAGCCGCAACCCTCGATGCTTTATGCTCTCATTCTTCACGCTTGCCGCCTTCGCCGTTTTCGCATATACGCCTTGCCCCCGCATTGGTGACCGCAGAATTTAGCACCTCGACGCCGTGCGAAATACTGTCCGCAACCTCCGCAAATCCCCACTTCCTTCGCGTTCACCCAGGGATGTAACCAATTCGGCACGTCACGCTTCTTCATCTTGAGCAGCAGCGGCAGCGGCACGAAGCACATAAGCAAGGGCGAAGATTGACTCCATGCGCCGTTCTTGTGCTCGAAGGCAAATCCAAACCATAAGTAGGGATGATAACGAGCGCCGGGAGCCGAGGGGTCGGGTTCATACTTGTATCTCCCATCCCGATTCTTCAGGGCGAATGTGCCATAAGCGGAACTCGGCTGCAGAACCCGCTCTTCTTCCCACCCGGCTCGTGTGAGAATCTTGAGCGGTCGAGCAGGCATCGCCACATAGGAACACTCCGAGAGAATCCCTATCTGACCCAGAGATAGTGACTTTCTGTCCTCTGGTGCCAATCGACGTAAAATCAAACGCCTCAACTTGCTGAAGGAGCCGCCCTCCGGAATCTCCACCTGACTCCGAAACTCAGCCATGATGTCGTCCAAGACCTTAGGTTCACTCTTGATGACGCTCGACTCCACAAGAGACCGCTCCGCGCAGTGTTCGGGAATGCCGGCAGAACCCCGATCACCCACGAATATCCTAGTCAACGAGCCCACCTCCCTTTCCGCTTCCAGTGCCGATTATCAAGTTTTCGTTGCGCATAAGTAGAAAACATTTGAGCTGCCAGAGTAACGGCGCAGACTTATGGGCGCAATTGTGCAGACATGAGGACGAAAGGTCAAGCGAGCAGGATCATTTACGAGGAGGAATTTTTATGAGCAGAGCGAGAATGATTGCACATGGGCCCACCAAACGCTGGCTCAATTCAGCGGAAGCGGCCTCATATCTTGGACTCTCCATCAAGGCCTTGTACGAGCGATGTCGCCTCCGAAAACTGCCATATTCACGACTCGGCGGGAGCTTGCGCTTTGACAAGCTCGAGCTTGACAGAATTCTTGAGAGAAGCCGCGTGAAGCCCGTTGGGATGCACAAGCAATGATAACAGTCGTGCAGAAACGAAGCCGAGCGAAAAAGTCTGCCAGACGAAAAGTCGCCAAGGAGCTGAGGTGTCGTCTCGTGCCGCTATTGGACGAGAATGGACAACCCCTAAACGCCTTCGATCTCGCGACTGCACGCCGCCCCGATGATACCAGGCCCGAGAAATGAGCGAATTGAACCATATATCTCAAACCGTCCCGGACCTCGACGTGGCGAGCATCCTGGCAATCCACAGAGACCCGAAAGGCTATATCGGTTTCGTGAGGAAACCGGACCCGGCGGCGCCCAGGCTCGACAAGCACGGCAGGCCTTATCCGTGGCACAACCTCTTTTCGATCCGCGCCGATGATCTTCGCTCAACATTCCCAGAGCTCGTCCGGTTCTTAACGCATGACGCCTACTTCACCGTTTCCGCATACTACCGACCCGCTCCTTACACGAACCCAAGGACCGGACGACCGGACGTCTGGCGCAAAGAGAAGTACTTGAGCTCTCTCACGGCTTGCTATGCGGACATCGATTGCGGTCGGCAAGAGTCTGAAGAACCTGGTGCCGCGCTCACCTGGAGGCAGGCTCAGCATGAGGTGGGGCGTCTCGCGGACTCCGGCACTATCCCGCAGCCCTCGATCATGGCGCGGTCCGGAAGGGGCATTTATGTTTTCTGGCTCCTGCGTGACGCGAAGGATCCGGCCAAGCTCCCGCGCGCATGGCCTGAGAAAATCCAACTCTATAAGGCTTGCAACCGTGCTCTGAACGAACGGCTACGACTCCATCAACTCCCGGCGGACCGGGCGGCTGTGGACGCGGCTCGCGTCCTCCGTGTGCCCGGCTCGATCCATCGGACAGCTCGCCAGCGCGTGTCCTACGTGATCCAGGCGGACGAATACGGCAGGGGCTTTGTTTACACGCTCCCGGAAATGGCCGCGGCGCTTGACCTCCCGACACTCGAAGGTGACCTGCCGGAGAAGACTCGCTCTCTGGCCAAATCAGCTCAGTACCGCAAAGTAAAGAACCCAGGTTCCACGCCGTTGCGATCTCACGGTATGCGGAAGCTGAACGCACTGCGCGCTCAGGACCTGCTCACGCTCCAAACCTACAGAGGCGGTTTTCTTAAGCGAGGCATGAAGTACCCGGACGACTCGACCTCACGCGGGCGCCGTTTTGTCCTCACTCTCTACTTGAACTTCCTCCGAGGTGCTGGCGAGGATCAGACCGCGGTCCTCAATGCTCTACAATCGATGGCCGCGAACTGCAAACCTCCTTATCCATCAGACCCGCCTTCTGACGACCCTCCGCTTCAAAACATCATGCAGGCGGAATACTCGACTAAGTCGCGGCGGCGATGGAGCAATGCGACACTCTGTCCGATACTCGGGATATCGGCAGACTTGGCGGGTGAACTCGACCTCAAGACCATTCGACCTGACGCTGTGGCACTTGACGCAGACCGAGACCGACCCCATCAAGCGGATGTCATTCAAGCCCGACGCGACTTCGCTCGCCAGTATCTTGATCTCGTTCGACATCTGACAGCGCGGAAACTCGCTGAGCTTTACGCAGAGCAAGGTTTCACCGGTGCCAACCACCAGACAGCAAACCAAGACCTGAACGCGATCGGTTTTCTTGTAAGGCATCCGCCCAGACTCAGGAAGTAAGAAAGGAAGGAAAGGATCAGGCTGCGCCCTCTCCTCTACCATGCAAGCAAATGTTGACAAGATGAAAAGCAGCTCAAACCAGGGTGTCCCGCCCTGTCCCATCAGCACCACGAAACTGAGAAACAGGCAACATGAACTCCCAATTATAAGTCCCGTTCGACTCCGACCGGGAGACCATAATCAAGGCCCTCAATGACAGACATGTCATCTGCACTTTACCAAAGTCTTGCATTTGCATCCTGCCGATCCGGGCTTTGTTCAAATACATACCGCAAGACTTACTCATCGAGGGTTTCCAAAAAGGCAAGCGCATGCGGAGACGACAATCCCTGGTCAAACGGACACAAACTTGAAAAATGGCCAAATCTGGGGTATGTTCGAGCTGGCGCAAAGCTGCTCGAACATCACAGTGAGTCACCCATTGTTACAGTTCGTCATCTCATCTATCAGAGCTTATTGGGGGGCACCTCCCCCCAAACCTCCCACCTTGCTTCGGTGGTGTTATTTGAAGGAAGACAGCTCCCTCCAGATGGGCACGGGTTGATTGATGACATTTCAAGCAGCGTGTTGAGTATAGACGCCTGCATCAGCTAAGAGCCGACCCCCAAATGCAGGCTAGGCGTGTTGAGCTCTCCTGGCCGAGGGGCAGTCGCTCGCGTGATTCATTGCAGGGCACTTGCGAAATTTTCCGAGTCGTTTTTTGTGCATGTTTTTTTTCGATTGAGAATTTTTCAGAGAGAGAAAAATGACCCACTACTGACCCATGAGAACCCTTTGAAATCTGAACCGGCATACTGTCAACGACAGGCAAGTCAGAGGGCGAGATATGAAGCCCGATGATTGATTGATGGAGCCACAAGGAATCAAAGGATGTCGGGAACGGCGCTAAAGGCTTGTTCCCTCTGCATAGGATGGCTCGCACGAATAGGATACTACCGCACAACTCTTCTCTCCGTTTGAGTTGTTGCTGTTACCGGCGAACGCATACTGCGTTCACTAACTATACCCACCACCCCAACAATGGAGCACGCGGAACCCGTTGGCAGATAATGCGCGAGCCACACCGTCAACGGACTAGGCGACTTGAGTAGAGTATGACGCCACTCACAGCCCAGCAATAGCAGAGAACGCAGTCAGAATACTAATAGGAATATCTCACTGTTTGCCAATGCGATTAAAGCTGTGAAGCAGCCTCAACGCAGTCATTGAACGTAGCCACACAAGAGCCCGTCAAATAAGGAAGGAAGAGTGGATTGTTGGCTTCCGATAACGAGTGTTATCCGAACCAACGCATGATAATCGGTGCAGTAGCCCGACATCAATGACGCGGCGTCCGTAGTTTACATAATGCCGCATTATGTATAAACCATGAAGGAACTACGCCGCCGCTACAGTCCCACCAAAGGTGTGACTCGTAAGGACAAGCAGAGCATGAAGCCACATCACACTCGGTCGGATGTTGACCGACCTGGCGCACCTTCCGTGCTCGAAGGAGAAGGGTAGGGATGCAAACATTGATACCCTCAGAAGCCCACCGCATTCAGCGGCGTTCTTCTCAGGTCATGCATGTAAACCGGATCAAGGCGGGCAAAGTAGAACTTTCCCTATAGCCATAATGGAACCTCAGAGTGTCAAGAACGTGGCTAGGTCAAACCTCATTCTCGACAAAGGTGACTGGTCGTCTGTCTGTCCGACCACGAACAGCCAGCCAAAAAGTCGGTAGGGTGTTCGCCAGTTGAGCGAACACATCCTACGCAAGCGGGTGTGATGGTCTTAGAC
>JAGHCW010000205.1 GCA_021160245.1 bacterium
CCATACCTCAGAGCGATTGGTATCGCCTGCCTCGACGCCGGCATAGAGCTCGGTTATCTTCTCGCCCCCGTCTGATGTTCTCGTGAACTGCTGAATTGCGAATGTCTGCGCTCTGTGCCTATCACCGCCGCTTGAGAAACCATCATAATTGGTCTGAACGAAGTAATTAGTACCATTGAGGGGCATAGGGCCCTCTGTCCCGCTGGCGGTGAGTGTTCTCGGATGGAGCATTAGTATCTTATCGACCGAATCTGGACACGAGCGAGGCGCGTATGTCTTTTGCGACGTTTTGCAGCTTTCGGGAAGAATGAACTGCCCGACCGGAGATACGATGATGCGGTCGAATACCAATTTATATGCCCCGGAGGCCTCGGGGAACCTGGCGCCGGTCAGGCCGAGCACCAACAATGCGAGCGCGACGATCGTCGCCTTTGCCGGGAATGTATGCCTTAGTCTCATGTTGTTCTAGTCCTCCAAATGCCTGCGCCTTTAAGTAGCGCCGCCAAAGATAAATCATTTCATCGGGCGTCGCTGCTAAAAACGGCACAGAAGCCTAAAGATTCCTGTAACAATAACCGATGCTGAAAAAGGGTAAGTGCATATTTTCCGCAAACCAGTCGAGGCGCACATTCGAATCGAAATGGCGGTGCAGGGGCTTGAACCCCGGACCCCGCGGATATGAGCCGCGTGCTCTAACCAGCTGAGCTACACCGCCTTATTAAGTGCAGTGGTTGCGGGGGTCGGATTTGAACCGACGGCCTTTGGGTTATGAGCCCAACGAGCTACCAGACTGCTCCACCCCGCAAGCCGGAAATCTAAAGAAGACAGTGAAACTCCCGCCATTATCAACGCAGGGGCATAACTGTCAACTCCCGATTTGCCTAATCCGCAGGCACCAAAACGACCAACTCGCCCTTCTTATATAATAAAAGCTCCTCTCTTAAAATCTTCTCTGTGTACCTAAAATCGCTCTTGAGCCCTGCAATCTGTTCCCGAAGATAGCGATTCTCGGCCTTCCTTCTCGCTACTCGTAGCGACCAGGTGTCCCTTTGCCTGTAGAGACCCTTTATCTCTGGTACCCTATCACGAGTGAATGAAGCCCAGAATGCGCTAAGAAAATAGACCACAACACCAAGCCACAGCGCCTTCCTAAACAAGTACTCTCCTCCATAATCTCCTGAAGACGCTCAGGTCATAACAAACATAGTCATCGCGGAGGCTAACTGTCAAGTCGCTTCTTTGAGAGACCGCCAATGGGCAAGGCAATGTGGTTGTTTGCCTCTATATGACCTATTAGTCGGAGGCGTAAGACTAGTTGATCTCGAATTGACACTGATCAGATGCGAGTATGCCGAAGTTGCCCATGCCGGCGCGGGAGATTGCCGTGAGGAATGTGTAGTTGCCAGAAGCAGCGTTGGCTGGGATGATCAGATCAAAGACCATCTCAGGCCCTGCCGCGAAGCCCGAAAGTAGGATCAGATCGGAATACCAGGGCCAGATACCGCCCGCGAAACCGTTCTGCATGAGCGAGACAATCAAACCGCTCGCCATCACAATCGTGGCGAAGACGTCCACTTTGACATCTACGCCTCGGCTCTCAAGGCTTATGAAGCCCTGCAATGTGCCGCCCGGCGCGAACACAACCGCGTTAAGCGAGCAGCTAACATCGATATAGTCTCCTGCCGTTGGGTAGTGGTAGCCGATATCGACCACACCGGTGTCGGGCACCCCATCCGTTCGCGTCGACAGGTCAGAAAGCCCCGCCTCAGCTGCCGCCATCGAGCCCGTATCAACGCATGGGCTGTCTGTGGCTTGTCCTGCCGCTCTCTGGCTCAGACAATAATCCCCTGCGGCCCCGTCGCGAAGAGCGGGTCGGCGTCGAAGTTCCCCTCGCCGCCTTCGGTCCATCCCCGTATGCAGCAGCATGTTATGACGGCGTACCGGCAGTCCAGAAGCTCTGGTCCCTTCGGCGCGCTATTTCCCCATACGATGCAATTGCCGGTTACCCCGTCAAAGGAGTGGAGTCCGCCGCCGTCCCACTCCGCAGAGTTGGCGCTGATTGTGCAGTTGCTGATCATGCCGCTGCAATACCCAAGCCCACCTCCGTTGTATTGCGCCGAGTTGGCGGTGATCGTGCAATTGCTGATTGTCCCGGTACAGTGTGATAGCCCGCCGCCGGACCCTCCGGCTGTGTTGCCGCTGATTGTGCAGTTGATGATCGTGCCGCTGCAATACCCAAGCCCACCTCCGGAGTCAGAGGCCAAACAGCCGCTGATCTTGCAGTTGCTAATCTCGGCTAGCGCGAGAGATGGGGGCCAGGGCGACAGGTTGCCACCTCGTATTCCGGCGCCAGAATAGGACTTCCCATTGGATATGGAGAAGCCTGAAAGCAGGCAAGTCTCATCTTCCGTTCCCTGAAAGGCTACGACGCTATCCTCTTGCAGGCCGTCAATCACAGTTGAGGCGACGATCTCTTCGTTCTCGGGGTCAACTGATCGCAGAGTTATATTCTCCCCGTAGAAGCGAATGTTCTCGTAGTACGTGCCGGATGAACAATTATCGCGTCACCGTCGATGGAAGCGTCGATCGCATCCTGAATCGTGGCAAAATCTCCAGACCCATCCTGCTTGACGTGATACTCAGCCGCGACGGCTATATTGACGACGCAAAACAGCACAAAAGCCACCATTGAGGCCATTGCGAGTACTCTCATCCTATTGTCCTCCTTATGTAACCTCCGAAAAACGCGGAATGCGACTTCCTATTTTGCATCATCTCTTCTCAGCCGGTATCGGATAATGAAATCCCATATCGACGAGGCCTGAGTCGGCCGTGCCATCCGCCTGTGTCGTTCGATCAGATACTTCCGCATAGACTGCCGACCAGCCCCCAGAATCTATGCACTTGCTATTGGGATACAGGTAGTGCTCGCCAAGAGGTCCGGATACGAACTGCGGGTCATCCGTGATACATCCCTCGATTCCGGTCGAATAGTCCTGAATACAAGAGAAAGATGCGTCTGAACTACCGTGCATCTGGCTGTATATTCTCGCCTCGTTGCCCCAGATTATGCAATTGGTGATACCGCCGGTGAAGGTGGACATACCTCCCCCAATATCCGCTCCATTAAAGGCGATCGTGCAGCTGCTGAGCAAACCTTTAACATCATAAAGCCCTCCACCTGGTCCCGCTGCGGTATTATCAACAATCAGACAGTTGTGAGCTCCTTTGTAGCAGTAGGTGAGTCCGCCGCCATCCGCCGTCGCAGAATTGCCCTGTATGACGCAGTTAGTAATATCATGGCAATCGTTCAGGCCGCCCCCGTAAAGGGCCCTGTTACCGACTATCGTGCAGCCATCAATAGCGCCTCCCCAGAAATAGACGCCTCCACCGAACGCGGTCGCGACGTTGTTGGATATTGTGCAGTTTATGATTTGGGCGTATGACCTATCATAGTAGCTGCTATTTCCCGACTGCGCGCCGTATATGCCGCCACCGTTCTCCGCCAGACCATTTGTTATTGTAAATCCCCGAATCTCGCAAGTATCGTTCTCTGTTCCATCAAATGAGATCACTGACGCGTTTTGGCAGCCATCTATGATGGTCGAGGCTACGATCTCTGGATCGTCTGGGTTGATGGAGGTAATGACGATATTCTTACCACCGAGCTCTATGTTTTCGTAGTAAACCCCGGGATGGACGGCTATCGTGTCCCCATCAATCGCGCAACACATCGCTTGTCGAATCCCTGTGAAATTACCGGTGCCGTCCTGCTTGACTGTCAAACTGCTATTATACCCTCGGTCATAATGGAAAACCCATCTGTCGAGATTGCTTTGGATGATCATCGAATCATGCTGAAAGAGAGCAGCGTAAGCTACGATCGTCTCCATGCGCTCAAATCCCGAGAACTGATACGCAAAATCTTGCGGGCCCCATTCTGAGTCAGAGCTCAGTTCAAGGCCAGATACCCAGGGCAGACATTCAAGCGAAAGAGAAGGGATGAATAGAAGTTCACCGGAACAGGTCTGGATTGCCGCATAGAGATCAACTTGTTGTGGGTCGCCATAGTTGAATCCGCTGGCGCTCAGAATCATTGTATCAGTTCTGTAATAGTAACCGGAATCTGTGAAAACGGCGACGCTGCAACCGTTAGTATGCTCGTAAGCCCCCATATCGACGCCAAGACTTATGGCGCGGGGATTGCCATCCACATCTGTTTCGCCAAAGGCGGCAGAATCGCTGCCGCGGTTGATGCACGGCGAGCCGCCACGCAAACGGTAGTCCGCGTCGTCAGGACTTACAAACAAAGGGTCGTCCGAGATATTGCCGTCGCCGCCTTCGTTCCAGCCCTGAATGCAGGAATATGATGGTATTGAGGACAAAGCGAGCTGCGCCTGCCCTTGAGATTCGTTGCCCCAAACAATGCAGTTGGCAATTTCGGCTGTGCAATCCTGCAGACCAATCCCACTTTGACCGGCCCAATTCCCGACAACGGAGCAATTGATGATCGTTCCATGGCACCAGCACAGCCCGCCACCATCGAGCTCCGCCGAGTTATGACCTATCAGACAATTCGCAATGGTCCCGGAGCACGAAGCGGCGCCTGCGCCATAGGTGGCATTATTAAGAGCAATAATGGACGTGTTGATTACCCTCCTGAAGCCATTGATTCCCCCGCCAGAATGAGCTGAATTCCCGATGATTCTGCAGTTATCTATTCTCCCCTTTTCGAAGGTGTTACTAAAAATGCCGCCACCAACATCTCCCGCCGTGTTGTTGCTAATTATGCAGTTTAAGATATTGTAACCTGGCGAATACATCCCTCCACCATTGCCGGCCCTGTTTTCCGTGATTGTGCAATTGACCAGCTTGCCCGTGCCGCGATAGATTCCGCCACCGGAATCCTCTGCCACATTGTTGCGGATGGTGCAGTTCTCAATTGTCTCTCCGCATTCACGAAGCCCACCGCCGCAGTCCGCGACGTTGTCCTGAATGAGGCAATCGCTTATGGTCCCAGAACAACCATATATTCCTCCACCATACTCCCCCCTGCACCCTGTGATAATGCAATGCGCTATCTGCGCCCTAGTGCCGAATTCATAATAGGACTGCGAGTTTCCTTGTATCCCGCCCCCATTTCGAGCGAAACCATTCGTTATCGTGAAACCGGATAGAACACAACTCTCCCACTCTGATCCCATAAACGTAACCACGCTGCCGTTCTGGCCACCGTCAATGACTGTGGAGGCAACCACCTGCTCGTCCTCGGGACCGGTCGAGCGCAGCGTGATGTTCCTTCCCCAAAAGAAGATGTTCTCGAAGTATGTGCCCGGATGGACGATAATCTCATCGCCATCGACCGAGGCGTCAATCGCATCCTGGATAAGGATGAAATCGCCCAACCCATCCCGCTTCACGTGGTATTCTGTGGCTGAGGCTTTGAGGGAGAGAGCAACGAATAGGATGGCTATCAGAACCATTGTTTTGCGTCTGTGCATTATATCCCCTCCTTCGTGTTAATTCGTGTTTATTCGTGGATCAAGACTACGATCAATCTTCGATTAACTCAAACGCCGACAGACTCGGCTCCGCTATGAACGTACTCGTGCCGACGTGGGCGAAGGCGGCGGCTACGTAGTATGTGCCGGGGTCGGTGATTGGAGGCGCGGTTGAGGGGAGATCGATTGCTAGGAGGGTCGTCGGGCCGAATGCGAAGCTAGCGGGAAGTTCGAGTGAGGGGAGGCAGGGATTAAGTGAAGTTGACCAGACCCAGTTGGAGTCGATGGTCCATAAGACCCCGCCTGGGGTGATGACCCCGACGAAAAGATCGACCGGATACGAGAATGGATTCGGATTGACCGCCTCGAACACCACCTCTAGCGCCTCCCCGTGAGAATAAGTGTCGGATGGGGTCGAGACCCACACCTCGGGCACGATCACAAGGGTCGCAGGATAATGATAGCCAATGTCGACTACGCCCCAGTCCGGCAACCCGTCCGTCCGGGTCGTCATCGCATCCATACCCGCCTCAGCGGCCGTCATCGACCCCGCATCCACGCAAGGGCTATCCTCTCCCTGCGTGGCCGCGGTTTGGCTCAGATAGTAATCCCCATAAGGGCCAGTCACAAAAAGCGGGTCGGCATCGAAGTTGTTTTGGCCCTCGCCGTCCCAGCCGCCCTCGATGCAGCTGTTGTTCAGCCTAACAAGTCCACGCCTCACCTCCCATATCTCGTCACCGCCATCCCGAAAAATGCAGTCGGTTACCTCAACCGCGGGTAGCGAATATCTGCCACTGATCCTCACGTGCAACCCAGGCCCATATTCCCCAACAGTGTTCTCCACAAAGGTGCACCCAGAGAATTTAACGGCAAGGCCTTCATAGTCCGTCTCTATGTAAGCTGCGCCACCAAGCCCTTTAAGGCTCTTGTTCGAAAGAAAGAGACAGTTTTTGAAGTCAAATGAAGAAGCAGATAGGGTGTATTTAACCGCAATTCCCCCGCCTACGCCTAGATGTCCGTCTTCGGCTTCCGCTGTATTATCAGCTACCACGCAATCAACTAGCTCCAGCCCTGCACTTATTGCGCAAATCCCAGCGCCCGCTGGCGACACATTGGATGAGAAGAGACAGCGAGTAGCCCAGACTTTGCCATTTCCCGCTTGCGACGTGATGTACATTCCTCCCCCATTGACGCTCGCATAGTTGTCACAGATTACGCAATCGATGAGCTCAGCATACGCGAGTGAAGGGTAGAAGGCTGCGAACAAGCCCCCGCCGAATCTAGAGGATTGATTCCCTTGAACGATGCAGTTCTCAACACGGCAGCCGCCCGCTAAGGAGATGCCACCTCCATGTCCAAAGGTGATGTCGTTGCCTCCTGTAATGGTGAGTCCCGAGATTCGGACATAGTTGGTGAGGCTCAGGACGCTGGCCGTGCCCTCCGCGTCAATCACAACTTCTTCCGGATTCGTGCCCACCAAGGATGTGTAGCTAGATGGCCTGAGTCGGAAATGCTCATAGGGCGGAGTGTAACGCCCAGGGGCAATATGGATGATCGCCCAGTCATTTTCCGTGCCAACTGTGCTCTCCAATGCCCAAGTAATGCTCTTCCACGCATCGCCAGGCGAGACGCCCGTGTTGTCGTCGCAACCTTTGTTGACATCAACGTAGTAGTCTGCGCAAAAGGCCGTGCAGGCCACGAGAATAAGCCCCAGGGCACAAAACAAGACGAACAGGTTTTTCAAGGTTTCCCTCTGCATTCCATTTCCCCTTTTCATGTTAATTCGTGTTTATTCGTGGCCAAAAAACTACG
The DNA here is from genome assembly GCA_021160245.1 of bacterium. Lineage (GTDB taxonomy): Bacteria > B130-G9 > B130-G9 > B130-G9 > B130-G9 > JAGHCW01. The sequence continues at coordinate 7,314 of JAGHCW010000205.1, forward strand.
ATTAATCTCCCACCAAATCGAAAGCGCTCAGGTAGATCCCATCAAGAAAAGTAGCTGTCCCAACCCGGGCGAAACCGGCAGCCACAAAGTATCTACCGCAGTTCGGGTCGGAGATTGGGGGCACCTCCGAGGGGAGGTTTATTCTCAGCAGTGTTGTTGGGCCGAATGAGAAGTTTGCAGGTAACTCGAGCGAGGCGATGCAGGGGCTGGGCGAGGTGGACCAGACCCCATTGGCATCAATCGCCCAGGCTTCCAAATGGCATGAGTAGATTCCGGCATAAAAATCGACCGGATACGGAAATGGATTCTCGTTAACCGCCTCAAACACGATCTCCAACACATCGCCATAAGAGTAAGTATCAGACGGCGTTGAGACCTGCACCTTGGGCAACCTAACGGGCACCGGGGAGTAGTGGTAGCCTATATCAACCACGCCATCATCAGGCACATCGTCCGTCCGCGTCGTTTTCATATACATACCCGCGTCAGATGCCGTCATCGATCCCGCATCCACACAAGGGCTATCCTCCC
>JAGHCW010000009.1 GCA_021160245.1 bacterium
CCCATAATTGCAAGCTGAACCGACACCGAATCAAGAGGATGAGTCTTCGTCATATAGGCGCTGGCATCTTCCGGGATAGCGTCAAGTCACCAAACGCATTTGGAACCGGGCCTTGCCCCTATTTCTCTGGCGAACTGCTCTCATCAGCCGTTTCTTGTTTCTGCTCAGGCACACTCGTTACTTTCACATAAGTTGTGAGGTATTTCCGAGCAACTCGCATCACGTCCTCAGCCGTTACGGCCTCGATCTCCTTCTCGTAGTTCAGATATGAATCGTAGCCGAGTCCGTAGAGCTCACCCAAGCACGCGGCAGAAGCTTGCGCAGCTGCCGTCTGGCGACGGCGAACTAGCTCCGCTGACATGCACATCCCCTTCGCAATCAGCATCTCATCCTTGTCAACGACCTCTTTTTGCATCCGGATAAGCTGCGCCTCGATTATCTCTTGGACCCTCTCGATGTTCTTCGGCAGAGCCGACGCATAGACCACGAACCACCCGGGGTCAACGCCAAGCCGATTGTATGCGTGAATCAAATAGACGAGCTTGTTGCCTCTCAGTAGCGAATGAAGCCGACCGCCCGGGAGATAGACACCGGACAAGACGCCGTCCAGAACTTCGAGGGCATACCGGTCCTTGCCAGAGACTGAGCACGACCGAAAACCATAGACCACGACCGCCTGTTTCCATTTGCTCTCTAAAGAGAGCTCGACGTTCTCATCCAGCGGCGCCTCGAGTGCAATCTCAGGACGCGTCATCTCTCCAGAAAAGCCCGAGAATTGCTTTTCGACCAGAGCCGGAATTGACTTTGAGTCCGTAGCTCCCGATATGCAGAGGACCATGTTACTTGGCTCAACAAATTCTTCATAGTATTCGTGAACATCAGCCACAGTCAGAGCAGAAACGCTCTTTTCCGTCCCATATTTGTTCATAGAGTACGGGTGGTTCCCGAAGAGTCGCTCCAGCATCACCTGGTTGGGCCTCGAATACCAAAGATCATCCCGACGCTTGATGATCGAGAGAGCAACGCTCTGTTCCTTCGCAAACTCCTCGCTCTTGAACGCTGGATTCTTTATGATGTCCGCCATTATTGAGATTCCCCGCTCAAGATCGTCCGGAAGCAATCGCATCGATATGTGAAATGTGTTCATATCCGAGCGTGCTGAGATCTCTGCGCCCATTTCGTCGATAAATAGGGCGAGTTCAGCCGCCGAGAGGGTCTTTGTGCCCTTTAGGAGCATTGATGTCATCAAACTCGCTACGCCATTTGTGCGGCCAGTCTCGAAACGAGTTCCGCCCAGAAAGTAGGCGTCAATCGATAGTGTATCATTCTTGCTGCCCCGCTTGGTGAGCAGAGTCATGCCGCTATCAAGGACGGTCTTCTTAAAGGCCTCCTCCTTCGATTTCCCTCTCTTAGTACTTGCACTCTCCTTCTGATAGTCTTCGGGCACTACGGATACGACGTTGAGCCGGTCCTGATGCAGGTACTTTTTCGCGACAGCCTGCAGCTGGTCCGTGGTTACACTCTCTATTTTGTCCAAATAGGCTGAACTGAAGCTCACATCGCCGGTAGATAAAATGTCTGAACCCAGCATGGAAGCCTTCTGCTCCATCGTGTCAATGTTGAAGAGATAGTCGCTCTTGATGAGCTTCTTGGCTTTCGCGAGCTCGGCCGTGGAGACCTGTCCCGTCTTGACAAGATCGAGCTGCTCACTAACCGCGTCAACCGTCTCATCGAGGTTCTCCGCCGGCAAGACAGACCTGATAATGAACGCTCCGATCCCATAGCGCGATGTCCATGATGAGACAGATATATCCTGAACGAGGCACTTTTCCTCCTTGATGCTCTGAACGAGGCGCGCGCTCCGCCCATTACCGAGTATCGCGGCCAGGACATCGAGTGCATAGAGGTCTTCATTTTGAAGCGGAATCGATCTATAACCAAGCATCAGATAGGCCAGCTTGACGTCCATTCTAACCTGGGCTTTCCGAGTATGCATCTGGGCGGGTTCCTGGGGAAGGAGAGGAAGCGAAAAAGGACGCGCCTTGAATCCCTCAAAAGCCTTCTCGATCTTGCTCATGGCCTCATCCGCGTCAACGTCCCCAACCACAACAACGGTCGTGTTCTCCGGAGTGTACATCCGTCTATAGTACTTCACAAGGTGCTCGCGCCTAAGCTGCATGAAGAGCTCTTTATGGCCGATTGTGGGGTAACGAACTGGATGATTCTTGAACATTGTCGTCATCAAGAGGCGCCAAAGCAATCGCATCGGCTCATCCAAGTCCTTGGCAATCTCATTCTCGATTATGCCCCGCTGCGTGTTAACCTCTTTCTCTGGGAAGGTCGCCTCGGTTAGACAGTGCGAGAGTATGAAGAGAACCTTGTCGAAGTACTTAGAGGGCGCGGCCGCGTGGTAGCAGGTGTGGTCGGTTGTCGTATAGGCATTTGTCAGGCCGCCAAACTCGTCCGTGTATTTGTCGATCTGCTCCTTCGTCATAGTGGCCGTCCCATCGCTCTCGACATGCTCAATAAAGTGCGAGATGCCGCAGCCCAGAAACTCCTGCTCATAGATGGCGCCCGCCTTGACGTAAAGTCGAACAGCAACGACCGGAGATGAGTGATCCTCTGCAACAGCAACCGTCAATCCGCTTGGAAGACGCCTCAGCAGAACGTCATCAGGAGAGAGCATTGCGGAGAAGCCTTCCGAGGCGCCCAAAAACGCCAGTAAAACCGAAAGTGTGACAAGGACGGAAATTCGAATGCGCATCGCCTATGGTCTCCTGGTTTTTTTTGGCGGCATCGATCAAAATGAGATCACCTGTTCGTATTTCTTTCTGCTAAAATCCCTTAGGAAACAGGAGATAAGATCAACCGTGTGATCGAAGTCCGACCTTGCGATAACTCCGGCGGGGGAATGAACGTATCTGCAAACAACGCTCACGACCACGCATGGCACGCCACGACCGGCAAGCTGGATTCGCTGGCCGTCTGTTCCTCCCGAGCGTCTAACTACCAACTGGTGCTGAATATTGTGAGCTTCGGCAATATCTGCCAGCATCTCGACGAGAGAGCGACTTGGCATCATGGAGGGATCGTAGAAGCGAATCTGAGGGCCATTGCCCAGTTTACTACCTAATGAGCTGCCTGCTTTGACCGTATCGCTCGCGGGAGAACCCTCAAGTATTATCGCGAGGTCGGGCTCTATCATATTCGCGCTCGTAATGGCCCCCTTGGCGCCAATCTCCTCCTGCACGGTTCCGACGCCGAAAACGCTGCATGAGAGCGCCTCATCGCGCACCCCTTTCAGCGCCTCGATCATCGTCGCAACTCCGGCTCGGTCATCCCAGGCTTTGCCTAGGCACATATTTCCTGGCTTTAGCTCGGAGAACGAAGTGCTAGGAACACAAGGCGTCCCTGGCTGTACGCCAAAACGACTCGCATCGGCCTTGTCCTTCGCACCGAAATCGATGAAGAGGTCGTCAACTCGAACCTTGGGCTTATCACTCGCAGACATTCCCCGTTTGAAATGCACCGGGATGGAGCCAATTACACCTCGCAAGTCCCCTATGTGAGTTCTCAACGTGACGATCGTCCCAGGGAGCTCCTCCGCGCTCAATCCACCGAGAGGAACGAACGAGGCGCAGCCGTCGTCCCGAACCGATTGAACCATGAACGCCACTTCGTCCATGTGGGCGGCGAGCATGACTTTCAGACCGTCATCCCTGCCCTTCTTCTCGCAGATAATACTACCAATGTTGTCGTAACTGACCTCGCAAAACGAGCCGAGCTCATCGGCTATGATCTTTCTGACATCTCCCTCAAAACCCGGCGGCCCGAAGGCTTCGGAGAGCTTGCGGAGAAGTTCCTCTCTGTGATTTGTCATTTATCAATCCTCATTATCTGATTTCAGAGGCTGTCCAATAAATTGCATTTGCTGTTTTGTAGGGGCGGGGCTTGTCTCCGCCATCTATATATTCGGGCAGACACAAGGCCTGCCCCTACATGTTGTCCGTCCCGTTGCGCTATCACGTGCCATCTTCGCCGAAATCGGCAAGATGCCTTTGAAATACATCTGCTTGAAAAAGGTGCGAAAATCAGCCGAATATCACCGCCCTATTCCGGGTCTCGCGCCTTTTGGGAATGCGCCCTCAGTCGAGCGAGAGCCCTGGCTAGAGCCGCCTCGGCTCGCGCTGTATCGATGCCCTCAACCCCCTTGCGGGCATCATCAAGCCGCTTGGTTGCCCGTTCTTTCGCGGATTCTGCACGGTCCTTTGATATCTTGCTCGCATCCTCTGAAGTCTGCGCAAGGATTATCACCCTGTCTGAAACGATCTCAGCAAATCCCTCACTCACGGCGAGGCAATGCGACTGCTCGGCCACACGATACGTCAGAACTCCGGGCCTTAAGCTCGTCAAGAATGGAGTGTGCCCCCCGAGCACGCCAAAATCACCCTCTGCGCCCGGAACATTCACCTCGTCCACCTCTTGGTACACAAGATGCTCATCCGGAGTAACTATGTCCAGCGAGAGTGTCTCTTTCTTCTCTTCCAACTTCTATTCCTATTCCCCATAGAACTGCCACAACTGACCTAAGCGGCAACACGATGGCATTTTACGTATGCAGAGTCTTGCCCTTCTCCTGGGCCTCCTCGATTGTCCCAACCATATAGAAAGCCTGCTCGGGCAGACCGTCATGCTTGCCATCCACTATCTCGCGGAATCCCTTAATCGAGTCCTCTATCTTAACGAATTTGCCCTTCAGGCCTGTGAATTGTTCTGCGACGAACATCGGCTGAGAGAGAAAGCGCTGGACCTTTCTGGCTCTGGAAACGGTCAGCTTATCCTCTTCCGAAAGCTCGTCTATGCCCAATATCGCGATGATATCTTGAAGCTCACGGTAACGCTGGAGCACCAACTGAACATCTCGCGCCGTCTTGTAATGGTCCTCACCAACAACCCTCGGATCGAGTATCCTTGACGTGGAAGCCAATGGGTCAACCGCCGGATATATCCCGAGCTCCACAATGTGGCGGTCAAGCGCCGTCGTTGCGTCCAGATGAGCGAATGTGGTCGCAGGAGCAGGGTCTGTGTAATCATCCGCCGGGACATAAATGGCCTGAACGGACGTGATGGAGCCCTTCTTAGTCGATGTGATCCGCTCCTGAAGCTCGCCCATCTCGGTCGCGAGTGTCGGCTGATACCCGACAGCAGATGGCATACGCCCCAAGAGCGCTGAGACCTCCGAGCCAGCTTGCGTGAAACGGAAGATGTTATCAATGAAGAGGAGAACATCCTGACCCTCCTCGTCGCGGAAATACTCAGCAACAGTCAGGCCAGTTAGGCCAACTCTCAGCCGTGCGCCCGGCGGCTCTGTCATCTGCCCATAGATAAGAGCCGTCTTGTCGATTACACCGGACTCCTTCATCTCCAGCCAGAGATCGTTACCCTCTCGGGTCCGCTCTCCAACCCCCGCAAATACCGAGTAGCCACCGTGGACGGTCGCGATATTGTGTATCAACTCCTGAATTAGAACGGTCTTGCCGACCCCAGCGCCGCCAAATAGCCCAGTCTTGCCGCCCTTGCAGTATGGCTCCAAAAGATCGATTACTTTGACGCCAGTCTCAAACATCTCGGCCCTTGTTTCCTGGTCCACAAACGAAGGCGCAGGACGATGAATGGGATAGCGCTTCTCGGACTCTATCGGGCCCAGCTCGTCAACCGACTCGCCGATCACGTTCATCAACCGGCCCAGTGTCTTCTTGCCGACCGGCACCGTTATCGGAGCGCCAGTGTCCTTTGCTGGCATACCGCGAGTTAGGCCCTCAGATGGTCCCATTGAGACGCATCGAACTACGTCCTCGCCTAGGTGCTGCGCCACCTCAACCACTAGCTCCGAAGAGGCGGCCGAACCGTAATCAATAACGCCCGAGGAAGTGTCCGTCTCGAGTTTGATTGTTACGGCGTTGTATATCGCCGGAAGTTGGTTCGTCGGGAACCGGACATCAATTACAGGTCCAATGACCTGAACTATCTTGCCCTCTGCCATGTATAGTGACCTCCAAGACTTATCATCCAGCCAGCGCGTCCGCACCGGAGACTATCTCAATTAGTTCCCTGGTTATTGATGCTTGGCGTGCGCGGTGGTACTGTATCGTCAGCGTGTTAATCATTTCCTGAGCGTTATCTGTAGCAGCTTCCATAGCCGTCATCCGCGCCCCTTGTTCGCTCGCAAAGGACTCAAGCATTGTCCGATATACCTGAAATTCAACGTGCTGCTTCAACAGCTTATCGAGCAAGGCCTCCTCTGATGGCTCATAGAGATAGTCAACGACGGACTCATCGTCTTCCGGTTCTTCGGCGGGCACAATCGGAAGAAGCTGCTCCATCACTACCCGCTGCATAAGAGCGCTCTTAAACTCGTTATAGACCAGATACGTCGCATCAAGAGAGGACTCAAGGTAGGATTTCGTCAGTTTGCCGGCAAGCGTTGTGGCGTCGCGCAAACCAAATTCACGCCAGAAACCCACATAGTCATCCCGAACGTTGAACTCGAGGCGCCGTTTGAAGAAATCCCTGGCCTTCTTGCCAACTGCAAAAAGATCGACCTTCTTGCCGCTGAACTTATCCAAGGATGCGATAGCGAACCTTAGAACGCTGCTGTTGAATCCGCCGCAAAGACCTCTGTCGCCGGTCACTATCACGATCTCTACTCTGCCGCTCTCGCCCGGATTCAAAAGCGGCCGCGACTTCGAGTCAGCGCGCAGGGCAAGGCTTGATACCACTTCCATCATCTTGTCAGAATAGGGCCTCGCCTGAAGCAACGAACGTTCCGCTTTGCGCAGCTTCGCAGAGGAGACCATCTTCATGGCTCTAGTCAATTTCTGCGTACTCTTGACGCTAGATATGCGCCGTCGGACTTCTCTAAGTGTTGCCATAACCTCTAATCAACCGCTAGTGAAAAAACTGCTTTTTGAATTCATCAAGACAACTCTTAAATTGCGCCTTCACATCATCCGTGAGCTCAGGTTTCTCTTTCACGCCCTTGAGCACATCCGGATGCTCCGCGTCCATAAAGCGATATAGCTCCGACTCGAACCGACCGATCTCCTCCAACTTCAGGTCATCAAGGTAGCCGCCGAGTCCCGCAAAAATTATCAGCACCTGCTTCTCTGTTGGCAGAGGCGCGTACTGGTCCTGTTTGAGAATCTCAACCATCCGCTCTCCGCGCCTCAGCTGCTGCTGCGTAGCCTTGTCCATCTCAGAGCCAAACTGCGCAAAAGCGGCTACCTCGCGATACTGGGCAAGGTCTAATCGAAGCGTCCCAGCAACTTGCTTCATCGCCTTCACCTGAGCGTTGCCACCCACTCGTGAGACGGAAACACCGACGTTGATCGCTGGCCGAACGCCGGAGTAAAAAAGATCGGTCTCCAAAAATATCTGACCGTCGGTGATGGAAATTACATTTGTCGGTATGTAGGTCGATATATCGCCGGCTTGCGTCTCAATAATCGGAATTGCAGTCAAAGTCCCTCCCCCGTTCTTCTCATTCAACTTCGCCGCTCGCTCCAGAAGTCGCGAGTGAAGATAGAACACGTCGCCGGGGAACGCCTCACGACCGGGAGGTCTGCGAAGCAACAGAGATATCTGGCGATACGCCTGGGAGTGCTTTGAGAGATCGTCATAGATCACAAGCGCATGGCGGCCAGAATCCCTGAAATACTCGCCAATTGCGCACCCGACATAGGGAGCAATGTATTGGAGCGTCGCCGCCACGGACGCCGTTGCCGAGACAACGGTCGTGTAGTCCATCGCGTCGTGCTCCTGAAGCGTTTTCACGACCCGAGCCACGGTTGAGCGCTTCTGACCGATAGCCACGTAAATGCAGATTACGTCCCTGCCTTTTTGGTTAATAATCGTGTCGATGACAAGCGCCGTCTTGCCGGTCTGCCTGTCGCCAATAACCAACTCCCTCTGTCCACGACCTATCGGGATCATCGCGTCAACGGCCTTGATGCCGGTATGGAGCGGCTCGCTCACAGGCATACGGTCAACAACGCCCGGGGCAATCCTTTCTAACGGGCTAAAGTGCTTCGCATCTATCGGTCCGCCGCCGTCAATCGGCTGGCCAAGAGCGTTCACGACGCGGCCAATCATTTCCTCGCCGACTGGGGTCTCAGCAATTTTCCCGGTTCGTTTGACCAAATCACCTTCCTTGATGAACTCTGCCTCGCCCAAAAGCACGGCGCCGACGTTGCCCTCCTCAAGGTTCAGGACCATCCCTTTAATGTCGTGGGGAAAATCCAACATCTCGCCCCCCATCGCGTTCTCCAGACCATATATACGGGCGATCCCATCCCCAACCTCGATCACGCGGCCCACCTCAGAAAGCGTTACCTCGGTCTTATAG
>JAGHCW010000092.1 GCA_021160245.1 bacterium
CCAAAACTCGCATTGACTGCTGTAATGAGGCGATTGCTAACAATACTGAATGCCATCATTAGAGACCAAAAACCCTGGAACGACTCAAAAATAACATCTTGACATCAAACACAGTCACTCTGTGGTGCAATAACTCATTCGGAAATGCTCAAAAACATCACCCGCGAAGCACTTCGCGCATCGCGTCAACCAGCCGCGCCACATCGTCGGCATCCACATCGTGATGCGTAACAAACCGAACCGTGTCATCTCCCAGGGGAAGGCCCAGCACCCCTCGCGCCTCGAGCGCCTCGCATAGCTCACCCGCGGACGGCGCCGGTGGCTCCAGGTGGGCAATCAAGATGTTCGTCTCGACCGTTTTAGGATCAAGCAACAAGCCCGGCAGCTCCGCGATCCCAACAGCGATCTGATGACAACGCTCATTGTCGAACTCCAACCTATCGACCATCGAATCTAGGGATATTATCGCCGGAGCGGCGATCACGCCAACCTGACGCATCCCGCCGCCAAGCATCTTCCGAACGCGACTCGCCCGCTCGATAAACTCGGAATCGCCGACGAGCATTGAGCCGATAGGGGCACATAATCCCTTCGATAGGCAGAACATCACGCTGTCGGCAAGCGCGGCGTACTCAGCAGCCGGTATCCCGGTTGCACACGAGGCGTTAAAGAGCCTAGCCCCATCAAGGTGTATCCGCAGTCCATGTTCGCTTGTGAACGCCCTGAGCAACCTAAGATAGTCAATTGGCAGCACCCGACCACCTAGGATGTTGTGCGTGTTCTCAATGCACACAAGAGAGGTCCTTGGACAGTGAATGTCCGTAGAGTCTCTAAGTGAGGCGCGGATTTTATCGATAGGCATCACGCCATCGCTAGTCTCGATCGGGCAGACCTGGACTCCTGAGATTACGGCAGTTCCCGCTCCCTCATAGAGATAGACGTGCGACCTGGCCTCGACGATTATCTCATCGCCAGGCCGGCTCCAGACATTGATTGCCATTTCATTGCCCATTGTGCCAGATGGAACGAAGAGAGCCGCATCTTTTCCGAACATCTTCGCGGACTTTTCCTCGAGCTCCTGAACGGTGGGGTCATCGCCCAGAACGTCATCGCCAACCACCGCCGCAGCCATTGACTTCCTCATCTCGGGCGTTGGCCGGGTTACCGTGTCGCTTCGAAAATCACTGACGCGTTCACTCATTCTCTCTCCTTATTCAGAAAATCACCGAACTCATCTATTTCAATTTTGAGTCGGGAATTAGGGATTTGCCTGTTCTATCCATTTCACGTAGCCATTTCATGCAGGCGATTAGTCGCGACCTGCGAAACTCGCTATCTGGGTCCGACCGGACCGTGCAACCGCAAGCACAAGACTATGATGGCTTCAGCTTGGATAGCCTCTTGTTTGCTTTCTCCGCCAGACCGCAGTTAGGATAGTCCTTGACTAGACGCTGGAGCTTCTCGATGGCATCTGCCCGTCGCTCGCCTTTCAGGTCAATCTTCGCCAAATAGTACAGGGCTTTGCAGGCCGCCTCGCTTTCGGGGTAATCTTCAACAGCGCTGGTAAGTCGAGCTCTGGACGCGGCATATTTGCCCCTTCTGTAATAGTAGCGCCCAACATAGAACTCATGGTCAGCTAAGAGAGAGGTTGCATCTTGTTCAATGAGTTCGACGTCATCTATGAACTTGCCCTGCGCATACAAATTGCGATATGCGCTACAAAGATCTAGGGTCTTATTGGTGTGAGTCATGTCCCTATCATAGGAGCCAATACGCCGCTGGTGGGTCAGAAGTAGCCGATACTGAGCCTTCTCGACGTCAGGAGCGGACGGGTAAAACCGAAGATAGATGGTGTATTCCGCCTCTGCCTCCTCATACTCCTCGTCATCAAAATAGAGCTCGGCAAGCGCCATCTGCGTCGCATTCGCTAGTTTGCTCTCGGGGTATCTATCAAGCAGCTCATTGAGCAATTCCTGCGCCTCATTAAACGTCCTTGAGCGAAAGAGGGAGGCCCTCAGTGAGACCTCATCTATGCGGCATATCTTTCTTGATGCCAGTTCATACAGCTCATCATCGCTGAGGAGTATTTCTCTTTTTGATGTACATGATAGAACGCTCAACGAGATGAGAACGAGAGCCAAAAGGCTCAAATAGAAAAACTGCGCCGGCCTTTGTCTATTCTTTGGTCTCATTCGCCTCCTCGGGGTCGTCATTATGACGTTTCAAACAAATCAAGGGCACTCCGGCCTCCTCCAACATCGAAAGAGCCAACTCGTCTGGATATCCATCCACGAAATATATCTTCTCTATACCCGCGTTGATTAACATCTTTGCACATATTATGCAAGGTGTGTGCGTGCAGTAGATGACCGAGCCTTCTATTGAGGCGCCGAATACGGCGGCCTGGATGATCGCGTTCTGCTCGGCGTGTAACCCCCTGCACAGCTCATGCTGTTTGCCGGAAGGCACGTTCAGCCGGTCTCTTAGGCAACCGACCTCCTCACAGTGCTTCATGCCTGAGGGCGCTCCATTGTAGCCCGTCGCGAGCACCCTCTTGTCCCTGACAATAACCGCCCCAACCTGCCTTCTTAGGCAGGTTGATCGCTGCTTGACGAGAGAGGCAATCTCTATGAAGTAATCGTCCCAGGAGAGCCTCTTGGTCATAAAGAAATTAGCCCAAGAGCTCGAGCAGTTTCTCGGCGAGCTCTATGCCCACCCTGAATTGACCGTCAACTGTCGATGCGCCGATATGAGGTGTCAACGAGACGTTCGGCAAAGATGTAAGCTCGTTGTCCTTTACAGGCTCCTCTTCAAATACATCTATTCCTGCAAAAGCCACCTTGCCGCTTTTCATGGCTTTTAGAAGCGCGGCCTCGCTCACAACACCGCCTCGCGCGCAGTTGACGATACGGACACCATCTTTCATCTTGGCGAACTGGGGCTCGTCCAGCATGTAGTGCGTCGCATCGATATGAGGCATGTGGAGAGTGATGTAGTCAGATGTCGCAAGCAACTCGTCCATAGACACCATCTTGACGTTAAGGTCGCCAAGCATCTCCTGCGTCACGAATGGATCGTAGGCGATGACGGTCATCTCAAACCCCAACGCTCTCTTCGCTACCTCCTGCCCTATGCGACCAATGCCGAGAACGCCCAGCGTTTTCTTGTAGAGCTCAACGCCCTTGAATTTCTTCTTCTCCCACTTGCCAGCCGCCATTGAGGCGCTCGCCTGGGGGATGAATCTTGTGATGGCTAGCATGTGAGCCAGCGCCAGCTCCGCCACTGATATGGAACTCGCAGCCGGGGTATTGATGACCTTTATGCCCTTGGCCTTGGCTGCGTCAAGGTCGATATTGTCCAGCCCTACGCCGCCTCTTGCGATGACCTTCAGGTTATTGCCAGCGCCAATCACGCTCGCAGTTACTTTTGTTGCGCTCCGGACGATCATCGCCTCGTACTCGCCAATCACCGCGATGAGCTCATCGGGGGCCATTCCGGTCTTCACATCGACCGTTAGGCCGCCATTTCTCATCATCTCTACGGCCTCAGGCGCGACAGGATCGCAGATCAAGACTCGGACCATAGCTTCTCACCTCCGTTGTTTTGTAAAATATGCACATCTACGACCATCAGAAGCCGGCCAATACACCGGACTAAAATAGCACAGCTCACGGAAAACGGCAGGCGTTAAACCTGCCATATCCTCACACTTCCGAAAATCAACCCGCTCGACTGTGCCGAACGGTAACTTAGCTCTTTGTGCCTGTGTACTCGTCGATCTTCGACAGAAGGTCCTTGATCTCATCCAGTGTCAAGTCTCCCATGTGACCTATCCTAAACGCCTTCTCCTTCGTCTTACCATAGCCGTTTGCTATCTGGAGAGAGTACTTATCCGCGAGAAACTTCGAAAGGTCCGCGACGGAGATCGCTCGGGAATTGCGAACGGTCGTCAAAGTAACCGACTGGTAGCCGTCTTCGGCGTAAGTCTCGAACCGCTCCTTGGCCCACGCCCTCGTGTATTCCGCCATCTCAACGTGCCTTGCATATCTGTTCTCAAGGCCCTCGTCAAACATCTGATCAAGCTTGTAGTCCAGCGCGTAAATCAGGCTGATTGCGGGGGTCGTCGGCGTCTGGCCCTTGTCAGCATACTTCTTGAAGACGCAGAAGTCGAAGTAATAGCCCTTTCTCTTGGCAATCTCCGATCGCTTCATCGCCTTCTCGGACACGGAGAAAACCGTTATGCCCGGTGGAACTGCGAAAGCCTTCTGTACTCCGGCGAGGCAGACGTCCATACCCAGCTCATCGACGTTTATGTCAACGGCCGCCATCGCGCTGACAGCATCAACCAAAAACATAATATCCGGATACGACTTCATCACTTCAGCGATGGAGCGGTAATCGTTCATGATGCCGGTGCTTGTCTCGTTGATCTGCACGGTCATTGCGTCATACTTACCACTCGAAAGAGCCTTGTCTATCTCCTCAGCCCTATTGGCCTTGCCCCATTCTGCGGACTTGAGAATATCCGCCTCAAATCCACAGGCCTTTGTCATCTGATGCCAGCGCTCGCCAAACGCGCCGCAGGTAACGTTCAAACAGCGCTTCTTGACGCAATTCAGAATCGCGCCCTCCATAATACCTGTCGAGGCCGACGTTGAGACGAAGACATGGTCCTTCGTATTCAAAAACTTCTTCAACTTCGCCGTAACGCCATTAAAAAACTCCGCGAAATCGCCGCCTCGATGCCCAATTAAGGGTAGAGCCATCTTCTCGAGGACGTCTTTGCGAACCTCCGTTGGGCCAGGGATGAAAAGCTTATTAAACTTCATGTCTTTGCCTCCTGTGACAACCTTTCGATATTAACAGACGATAACCACAACTACCTGGGTAAATAGTATTCAATGAACAGGACGTGTCAACGAATAGTTTCAGGTTATAGAGCAAAATTGACTAGCAATCCCCTAGTGATTCCAAAGATATGCTTGATTATCTGCAAATTCGACGCGATGTGGCGCTCGCGGTTTATTGCATGATGCGCAAACCGGACTTGAAGACAACACGAAATCCTCAGCTCCATCGCTTGGCTAGTGCTGCCACTCGCGGGCGGCCGCTCAGGTCGTTGACAAATCGTGGGGGCATTAAAAATTGACGAAATTCGTGCGATATACGCTCAATCTCCGCCGGCATCTGAGGCGCGATTTCGACAATCAGAGCGCCTCCATCTGCGAGCGATTTCGATGCGATGCGCATAAGCCGGGGATAGTAGTCTAATCCCTCCGGTCCGCCGTCGAGAGCAATTCTGGGCTCAAACTTCGACACTTCAGCCTGCAATCCATCAAATTCACCGCTTATTATATAAGGAGGGTTCGAGACTATCAGTTGGACCTCGCCATCCAGTGCACTCGCCGAGAATGCCTCGCCCATGTCTGATGCTACGAGAGTGATCACATCCGAGAGCCCATGTCTGCGGACGTTCGCAGAGGCGACGATCAGCGCCTCGATTGATATATCTGCAGCCAGTATCCGAAAGCGCCCGCGAGTTTCCGTTGCAATGGCAATGGCAATGGCCCCGGAGCCCGTGCATATATCCCAGATAATCGGCTCATTTGTCCTCTCTGAGGAAATCGGCAACGAGGCGCTTCTTAGATGATCGAGCGCCGCCTGGACGAGCGACTCGGTCTCGGGACGTGGAATAAGAACGCCCTGTTTAACATCTAGATCGATTGACCAAAACTCCCTGTGACCCAAGATGTAATGGATCGGCTCTCTATTCTCTCTCCTGAGCATGAGGCGTTCGGCGCGAGATTCCTCGTCCAACGTCACGGCCTTCTTGTTATATAAGGACAGGGAGTGCCTCTCGACGCTGAGACAATGCGCCACGATCAGCTCCGCATCCGGCCTCGGGGATTCGACGCCGACCGCAAGGAGCCTGTCGCGTATCCGTTCAATGAGCTCGCAAACTGTTGTCATCTTTTTCGTATGCCCAATTGCTATAAAAGCGCCTCGCAACGCCCCTATTCTTAAGTGCTAAGCTAATCTAGCGCTATATACGATGATAACACTTGAACAGCACTTAACCTGTGGTATATATGCTACTTTCTCGGAATCTGGCATTGCCAGCAGCAAAAGTAAATCGGACCAAAAAGAGGGTGTCATGGCAGAGATCATTTTGTCCTTGAACTGCGGTAGTTCTTCGGCCAAGTACCAAGTCTATAATTGGGATAAGAAGAAGACGATGGCTAAAGGCATCGTTGAGCGGGTAACCATCGAAGGCTCTTTTATTAAGCACGAGGTTCCTGGCCGAGACGAGCATGTGGAGCACCACGAGTGCCCAGACCACAGGGAAGCACTCTCTCTTATTCTTAACATGCTCGTGGACAAAGATCAGGGGATACTGGAGAAGATCTCAGACATTAGCGCGGTCGGGCACAGGGTAGTCCACGGCGGCGAGAAGTTCGCCAAGTCTGTTAAGATCACCGACGATGTGCTTAATACATTTAAGGAGCTCAGCCCACTCGCCCCACTGCACAATCCCCCAAACATTCAGGGGATTGAGGCGGCGATGGAGGTTCTGCCCAACGTGGCCCATATTGCTGTTATGGACACGGCCTTCATGCAGACGATGCCGGCGACAAGCTATACCTATGCCGTCCCTCACGAGTGGTATGACAAGTACCGTGTTAGGCGTTATGGCTTCCACGGCACATCACATCTTTACGTCTCAAAGCGAGCCGCCGTCATGCTCGGAAAGTCGCCATCCGAGTGCAACCTCATCACGTGCCACATCGGCAATGGCGTGAGCTTCACAGCGATCAAAAACGGCGTGGCTTTCGACCACTCGATGGGCCTGACGCCGCTTGAGGGGCTCGTTATGGGCACAAGGTCCGGCGACCTCGACCCGGCGATCATTTCCTTCATCTGCAACAAGACCGGCATGACAGTCCAAGAGGTTGAGAAAACGCTCAACAAGAAGAGCGGGCTACTCGGCATCACCGGCAAATATACCGACCGCCGGGACATCCTGAAGGCCGCGGCCGAGGGCGACGAGAGGTCTCAGCTCGCGATGGACGTTGAATGCTACCGCATAAAGAAATATATCGGCGCATACTACGCCGCGCTTGGCCACCTTGACGCAATCGTCTTTACGGCCGGCGTTGGCGAGATGAGCCCTGAGATTCGAGGCAAGTCCCTTGAGAACATGGAAGAGCTCGGCATCAAGCTCGATACTAAACTCAATGAAGAGACAAAAACCCACAACCACGAATCCGTCATCTCGACGAACGATTCCAAAGTTAAAGTTCTCGTCATCCCAACTGACGAGGAGTACGTCTTCACCGCCGATGTCGTCGCGATACTTGAGGGTCGATATGACGTCCACACGAAGTTCGAATACTCCTTCCAAAGCCCCGATTACGTGAACTCCATGCGCGATGAAGCTTACAAGAAAGAGCTTCTGGCCAAGAAGGGATAACACGCCGACGGGTGATTATGGAGTGCGGCGGCCAGGCGCCGCTTTGGCTCGCCGCGGCTTGACGCGGCGACCTCAGATCGATTGGCATCCAGGTCTCCGTATCATTTGTCTGAAAGGTCAAATGGGGCAATTCAAAGAAGGGCGGTGTCAAGCCACCACCAATGAAAGCGGCATCAAGCTGCCGTACTCCAGAAGGCCAAGCCGCCGGCGCGAATCTGCCTACTCCGGGCCCCCAATATGTGCCCAGGGGAAGACCTCATCGCGCGACCTAGCTCGAGCCGCATAGAACTCCGGGTTCACGTCAACCGCGCGCCGGGCCGCCTGCCAATTAAGATCGCTCTCAGCGAGAGCGTAAATCAGCTTTGAGCAGCGCCTATCGCCTCGTGACAGCACCCCCTGAACAAAGGCCCACTTCGGCAAATCCGAGTGCACCAAAACCCCACGCGTGCCCCGCAGACCTTGCTTCACCGCCTTGATGCGCCTCATAAGCTCATCCGGCGCCATCATCGACTCCCATTGAAATGGAGTCTGCGCTTTCGGCACAAATGACGAAAGCGAGACATTAATCGGCAGGTCGCGCTTGCCAGAAGACCGCTGCCTAACCTCGTGCTTCATCCGCTTAACAAGATCGCAAACCGCCCCAATATCGGCCATAGTCTCCCCAGGAAGGCCCAGCATAAAATACAACTTGAGCCTCGATAAGCCCGACGCCGCCACGCGCGCAGCGACCTCAAACAACGACTCGTCGGACGCCGGCTTTCCTATCGACGCGCGGAGGCGCTCCGTGCCCGCCTCGGGTGCGATCGTTACAGTCTGCTGGCCACCCAGCTTGAGGAGCTCCAGAAGCCCGAAAGATGCCCTGTCGGCCCTCATTGATGATACCGTCAGGCGACGCCCCATATCGAGTATGCCCTTCAGAATGGGAATAAGGTCCGGGTGGTCAGAGACGGATGACCCTAAAAGGCCTATCGTGTCCCGATGAGGCATCATCGCCCGCGCCGCCTCAAGCACAGCAGCCGGACTCATAAAGCGCACCGGCCGATTGCAGAACGAAGCCATGCAGAAGCGGCACCCACGCGGACACCCTCGCGCAACCTCAACAACGCCCAAATGGCCGAACTCTGTCCCGTCCGTGAAAATAGCCGTCCGCGCCGGCCGCAACCGCCCAGCCGGGATGCAGCGCCTCGTAACCGTCCCCCGCCGCCCGAGCGCCTTGACCCGCGCGACCGTCCCGTCTGGGGCATATTCCGGCTCAAACAGACAGGGTATATAGACACCCTCTATC
>JAGHCW010000191.1 GCA_021160245.1 bacterium
CCCCCATACCCCCCACCTAAACTGCAAGTCTTTGATCCATCGAGCGGCGCTGAGACTTCTGGCCAGTAGCCAAAATTGGAGCCCATAAGCACGTCATTTCTATCAACCCCGGCGACCGCAAGCACGCTCGGGTAAGCGCCGGGATATACGGGAAGGAAGACTCCAGAATTGCCAGCGACCGCGAACATCAGAAGGCCGTTGTCCCGGGCGTATTGAAACGCAGCCAGTCCGGTCTTTGAGCAGCGATAGTACCCCCCAAAACTCGCCTGCATCACTCTTGCCCCGTTGTCCGCGGCATACACAACATTTCTGGCGCCCATAAACTGCTGCGGCTGATATTCATAGACGGTCGGCATAACCGACGCCTTCCACAAAATGCCGGCTATGCCAATACCGTTGTTGCCTCGCGCCGAATAGACAGAAGTGCAAGCCACGCCATGCCCCGCAAAAGGCAGGAATGGATCGCATATATCTGGCGTGTCTGTGGAGAAGTTCCAGCCGTGAATGTCCCCGGGGAAGCCATTTGTATCGTATTCCGGCCCATTTTTCTCCTCCGGATTATTCCACATCGAGCCCATAAGATCAGGATGATCATCCGTGTAGCCCCCGTCTATCGCACAGATGACAATGTTGGTTGAGCCCGTGGAAATCGCCCACGCCTCGGGGCAGTGCATCTGCCTAAGCGAATTCTGCTCGGGAAACAGGGGATCATCGGGCACGATGTAATCATCTGTCGAGATGAGGCCATACTCCGGCGGTGGTGGCTGGTAATCCTCGCCATAATCGACTGGTGGCTCAGGCTTGAATGGTTGATATATTGCCTCGGCCCACACAACGCCTGGGGCCTTGCTGAGCCAGTAGGCGGCGTCCAGGGGGTTCTCTGACCGTGGCAGAGTGAATCTGTATATTAGCGCCAGATCGACGAAATCGCTGCTTCGACTCCCGCCCTTCGAGACACTCCCTCCATGTCCCGCAAACACTCGCTCAACCGGGCCACCATCGAGCTGCACGCGCATCGCCTCAAGCTCAGCTAATTTGAATTCCCCATCAATGACCGCGGGCGCGACACCACGATCGCCCTCTGGCAATAGCGCCACCACAATATCAGTAGCAATCGTTACAGTAGGCAGCAGACTCAGACAGAGCACCAGAGCCATAAACTCGACTGCACAAAAATCAGCAAGACCTTGACGCATTGGCATAGTACTCCTTCATTCAAAGTACTCCGTTAATCTAGCTAGTAATCGCTGCAAATTATCCATCCATGGTTGCGACAATGCATACCATCTTCACAGCCGCACTCTATTCTTGCCATCCTCAATGCTCTCCACAATCCTCTCCTCGCTCAGAATAGTTGGATAAAATAGACTTATCCATCCCGATAGTTTAGCAGGTTATGTGCCATAATGTGAATTGTCTCACGACAAAGGCCTAAGAGCCGCCATTTAGCCGACGGCGCGCAAAGTGCGCCCGGATACTACACCTATGCTTACTCTCGCAAGTGGGTCTATTTTGATCCACTCTCGAGGCGCCTCGCTTGCCTTTCGCACGCTGATTGCCCTTTAACAGACAATCTGCAGCTGGATCAATAATTGACCCACCCCCTTCTGGATCAAATCAGAGCCATCTCCTCACTCTCAATCCCAGGGCCCCAGTGCAACCCTCTGCTGGGCTATCCCTTTATGACGCCGATCGGTTTAAGGCGGGCGACTTTCTTGGAGATTCCCGTTTCGTGGACGACGCGGATGACCTCATCGATGTCCTTGTACGCCTCGGGCATTTCTTCCGCTAGGGTCTTGCGCGAGGCGGAGCGGACGGTGATGCCGCGCTGCTTCAGTTCCTCATCGATGCGTCTCCCTTTGGCGCTTTTGATGGCTTGGTGGCGGCTGAGGACCCTTCCCGCGCCGTGCGATGTGCTGCCAAAAGTTTCCCTCATCGCCGTCTCGGTTCCGGCGAGAATGTACGAGGCGGTGCCCATGTCGCCGGGGATGATCACCGGTTGCCCAACGGGTCGATACTCCTTGGGGAGCTCCGGGTGGCCGGGCGGGAATGCCCTTGTCGCGCCTTTGCGGTGAACCACAAGGGTCTCCTTGCGGCCGTCCATATCGTGTTTCTCGCGCTTCAGAATGTTGTGCGCCACATCGTAGAGGAGGCGGATGCCGTGCTGGGCTGGGCCGATACCGAGAGCGCGCTCCAGCGACTCGGTCGCCCAGAAGCCGAGTACCTGCCTGTTGGCCCAGGCATAGTTCGCGGCACAGCTCATCGCCTCGATATACTCGCGACCCTCCTTGGACTCGGTCGGGGCACAGACCAATTGCCTGTCCGGAATCTCTATGCCGTACGTGGGGAATGCCCTGGCGAGCTTCGCCAGCTGGTCGGTGCATACTTGGTGGCCGAATCCCCGCGACCCCGAGTGGATCATGATCGTCATCTGTCCCCTAAACAGCCCATACGCCTGTGCCGCCCCGTCATCGAAAATCTCCTCGACGAGCTGGACCTCCACGAAGTGGTTTCCGGCGCCGAGCGTGCCCACCTGCTCGAAACCCCGCTGGTAGGCCTTGCTGCTGACCATGTCTGGGTTGGCTTCGGTGATGCAGCCACTCGACTCGGTGTGATCGAGGTCCGAGGCGTTGCCGTAGCCCTCACTCGTTGCCCACCGCGCTCCCTTTCTCAAGAGATCGGTTAGGCTCCGCTTGTTCAGCTTGATCTTGCTTCGCATTCCCACCCCACACGGGATGGTCCGCAGCAGCTCGCCCACAAGGTCGGAAAGGTGTGGCTGAACGTCCCGGGCGGTTAGGTTAGTCGTTAAGAGCCGGACGCCGCAGTTGATGTCGTAGCCGACCCCACCCGGGGTAACGACTCCGTCGCGCTCTCGAGTGGCGATGACGCCACCGATGGGCAGGCCGTAACCGAAATGAATATCTGGCATAGCGAGTGAGGCTCGGACAATGCCGGGGAGGCAGGCGGCGTTGGCGACCTGCTCCAGGGGGTCGGATGAGCCCCGGCCCTGAAGTAGCCGCTCGCTGGCGTAAATGAGGCCATCAACTCTCATGCCGCTCTTGTAGGAACGGGGCAGGCGCCATTTGAATCGCCCCGTCTTCTTGAGGCTGGATTTGGCGATCATCTCCGGCTCCCCTACATTCTGTATATAACTCTATATCCGTCAAAGACGGGTCCTTCAGTGCAGACCCTTTCATAGTGGAAAGCGGCTTCGCGAGCGTCGTCAGTTAAGTCCTTTATGCGAGTTGCGCAGCCGAGGCACGTTCCGGCGCCACAAGCCATCTTCTCTTCCAGGACGACCAGGAATTGTCTCACCGAGTAATGTCTGGCGGTCTCTTCGAGTGCCTCAAGCATTGGCGCGGGACCGCAAGCGGCTAGCATAGTCTTTTCCGCGTACGCGGGATTGGCGCGGAACAATCGCTCGACAAGTTCGCAAGCGGTTCCGCAGAATGCCCCCTGGTCTCCTGGATAAATAGATGCGACCATTGACGGGACGAAGATGTCGAACATGCGCGAGACTACAAGCCTGAGCGGTTCTGTCCCCTTCGGAATTGCCCAGCGATGATGAGGCACGACTTCGGTAAGTGAGAGTCGAACGGGGCTTTCTTCTTTGCTATTGACGCCGAGTATGAATAGAGGTGGATGGCCACCTGCAAGCAGCGATTTGCAGAGCAGATTCACGCCGGAGATGCCCACTCCGCCAGCCACGAGCAGCGTTTTCTTACATTCGAGTGGGTTGAACCCATTGCCTGTGGGTCCGAGAAAACGCAAGCGATCGCCCGGCTCAACTCCGGACAAAGACAATGTGCCCCGACCAACCACCTTGAACAGCAGCGTCAGCAAGCCATTTGGGCGACCCGGCGCTTTCACATAATCGAATATGCTCATCGGGCGAAGCAGCATGGTTCGGTCTTGAGGCACACCCATATCAAATCGGGAGAGGCGAGTTGAGAATTTCGTGGCCCTGGTTTGCTGCGAGTCATAGCTATGGGGCTGAGGTGATATCAGGATAAACTGCCCGGGCGCCGGGTGGGGGAACTCCATGGGCATATTCAGCGTTAGGCGGCAGAAAGCTCCTCGAATGGTCTTCCGTCGCACGGAACAGACGCCCGCGAGTTTGGCTTTCTCCGCATTAGCAGACAAGTTTGCCATCCATCATCTTTATCTTGCCGGCCGTTATCGTCACGACCGGGGCGCCGGTCAGCGACCAGCCGGCGAAGGGGCAGTTCTTGCCCTTGGAATGGAAATTACTTGGATCAATTGTCACCTCTTTCTGAAGGTCGAGTATCGTAATATCTGCGATCTCGCCCTCGCGCAGTGTCCCCTTCTGCATGCCGATTGCCCTTGCCGGACCAACGGTCAGTTTCTCAATCAGAATCTCTATCGGGAGTCCCTTTTTATGGTGCAATCTGTCGAGGCAGACCGGAACCGCGCTCTCCAGACCCACTATACCAAATGGGGCGGAAATGTAGTCCCGGCTCTTGTCCGTGGATGTATGAGGCGCGTGGTCAGTCGCGATTGCGTCCAACGTCCCGTCGATTAGGCCCTCAATCAAGGCGTCGATGTCGGCCTGGGTTCTCAACGGCGGATTGACCTTTGTATTAGTGTCATATTCCGCCACCGCCTCGTCCGTCAGCGTTAGGTGATGAGGCGCGACCTCGGCGGTAACGTTCAGCCCGGCGGCCTTGGCCTGCCTGACTAGGTCTAGCGACTTGGCGGTGGAGACGTGGGCGATGTGAACCGGCACTCCGGTGAGTTCGCAGAGCGCGATGTCCCTGAACACCATAATCGTCTCCGCTTGGGGTGGTATTGGCGGCAGCCCAAGAGTTGTGGAGACTATCCCTTCGTTCATGGCGCCGCCGGCTGCTAGCGTCTTGTCCTCGCTGTGGGATATGACCTTGACGCCAAAGCTGCTCGAGTACTCAAGCGCCCGTCTCATGACCATCCCGTCCATCACACAGTCGCCGTCGTCAGTTATCGCGACTATGCCAGCTTCGGCCATCTCGCCGATACTCGCCAGGGCTTTGCCCTTTCTACCAAGAGTTATCGCGCCTGCGGGAAAAACATGAACGTACCCGTGCTTCTTCGCCTCACTTAAAACAAAGAGCGCCTGGGACTGATTGTCGATTGCCGGATTCGTATTGGGCATTGTAACGACGGAGGTGAAGCCCCCGGCCGCTGCGGCCATCATGCCCGTCTCAATGGTCTCGGCGTCTTCATATCCGGGCTCTCTGAAATGAACGTGAATGTCAACGAATCCCGGGGCCACAATAAGGCCCGTTGCATCTATGACGATGAACTCCTTGTTGAGAGTGGATTCGTCAATCGACTCGCCCAGTTTTAGGACGTCTGCGCCCTCTGTGTCGGTCTGGGAATCGGAGAGGCGTTTGATGACTCCGTTTTCAATTTGGATGTCGCCGACTAGATCGATTCCGTCGCCTGGTGAGATTATTCTGCCGCCTTTAATCACCAATTTCATATATGCTCCTTCCGCCAAGCAATAGAAGTAACACGGCCATCCGAATCGCCACGCCGTTTTTTACCTGCTCCAATATGACCGAGAGGGGTCCGTCCGCGACTTCCGGGTCTATCTCAACGCCGCGGTTAATCGGCCCGGGGTGCATGATTATGCAGTCCGGCTTTAGATACTTGAGGTGTTTTGTCTTCAGGCCGAAGTATCGATTATATTCCCTGAGCGAGGGGAACCGAGGGGCCATATCCCGCTCAGCTTGAATGCGAAGCGCCATTACAACATCGGCCCCTTCGATTGCTTCCTGGACGCTTGAGGTTACATCCACACCCATCTTCTGAATATCGAATGGGAGCATCGACCTTGGGCCCATCACTTTCACAAAGGCGCCCATTTTCTTCAGACATAGAATGTTGGACCTGGCAACGCGGCTTCGAGCTATGTCACCCAGTATGGCAACCTTAAGTCCTTCGATCTCTTTCTTCTTCTCCCGCATCGTCATCAGATCAAGCAAAGCCTGCGTTGGATGCTCGTGGAAGCCATCACCGGCGTTTATGACGCTAGCTTGCATCAGCTGGGCAAGCTGATGGGGGAAGCCCGCTACGCCGTGCCTTATTACCACTACGCTCGGCCCCATGGCTGCCAGATTCTTAGCGGTATCTACTAGGGTCTCGCCCTTCGATATGCTGCTTGTGCTCACGGAGAAATTGACCGTGTCAGCGGAAAGCCGTTTCTGTGCTATCTCAAAAGAGAGCCGCGTTCTGGTACTCGTCTCAAAGAAGAGATTGATCACCGTTCTGCCTCGTAGTGTCGGCACCTTCTTAACGGTTCGCTCGTTTATCCCCTTCGTCGACTCGGCGAGGTCCAGGATCACTGATATCTCGACCGGGGAGAGACCCGCAATGCCTAAGATGTCCTTTCTCTTCATTTGCTGTCCTCGATCTCTCTAGTGTCTTTGTGATGTGGGCAAAACACGACCTTGTCCTCTCCGTCCATCGTCTTGACCAGGACATTCAGCCATTGCTTCGGTGTAGTCTTGACGCTGATGCCCAGGAAATCCGCCTGAATCGGCAGCTCTCTTAGACCTCTGTCTATGAACTCCACGAGCCGAATAGATTTCGTTCTGCCGAGGTCAGCAAAACAAAGGAGCGCGGCGCGCACGGTTCTTCCCGTGAAGAGGACATCATCAACCAAGAACACCGTCTTGCCATCAATGGAGAAATCTATTTTGCTATCTCGTATCTCCGGCTGAAGACCTATAGCCCCAAAATCGTCCCGAT
The DNA here is from genome assembly GCA_021160245.1 of bacterium. Lineage (GTDB taxonomy): Bacteria > B130-G9 > B130-G9 > B130-G9 > B130-G9 > JAGHCW01. The sequence continues at coordinate 6,751 of JAGHCW010000191.1, forward strand.
AGAATGTTATGTCCAACGTGCCAACATCCACATAGCGACCGGTCCGCTCCATGAAGCCGTTGGCGAGGCGCCGAGCCAAGTGAACGCCTCTTGACCTAATGCCGATGAACGCAACATCGGTTTGGTCTTCTAGCGATGCCAATATCTCCGAAAGGAGGCGATCAAGCGTTTCCTTGAACTGCTTAGCGTCGGCAATTACTAGTTCATCTTTCTGGCCGGTCAGGTCTATCGTTTGCATATTCCCGCCCATTTATGTTTACGTCTCAGATGTTGATGGAATCACTATGCCATAGGTGTGCATCTTTTTGTAAAGACTTGTTCTGTCTATTCCAAGCGCCTTCGCGGCTCTGTTGACATTCCAATTATTCTGCTGGAGATGATGCGCCACAAACTCCCTCTCAAATTCGCGCCTCGCCATTTTCAGGCTCATGTCCTTCATGATGGCTCCGGATTGTTTCTGAGCGAGGCCCGGTATGTGTTCCGTAGTGATTTTCACCGTATTTCCAGTCATTATGACAATGCGCTCGACGATGTTCTTCAGCTCTCGCACGTTGCCGGGCCAGGAGTATGATTGAAGAACGCCGACTGCGCGATCGTCGAAGCGTTTTGTCTTTTTGCCGTATTCCTTGCAGAACAGCTGCGCGAAGTAGTTGGCGAGGATTGGGATGTCCTCGACTCGCTCCCTCAGAGCCGGCATGACGATGGGTATGACGTTGAGGCGGTAATAGAGGTCCTCCCTGAAGCATCCCTCCTCGTTTAGTGAGAGGAGGTCCTTGTTCGAGGCGGAGATCACCCTGACGTCCACGTTTATCTGCTTGGCGCCGCCAACTCTCTCAAAACGCTGCTCTTCAAGCGCTCTGAGCACCTTGGCTTGAGTCTTGAGGCTCATATCGCCGATCTCATCGAGAAAAAGGGTCCCGCCGTCCGCCAGCTCGAACTTCCCAATGCGCTGCTTCGTCGCGCCGGTGAACGCGCCCTTCTCGTGGCCGAAGAGCTCGCTCTCAATCAGTTCTTCGGGAATCGCGGCACAATTGACCTCAACAAAAGAACGGTCTTTCCGAAGGCTCATCTGGTGTATCAACCCCGCCACGAGCTCCTTGCCCGTCCCATTCTCGCCGGTTATCATCACCCGGGCATTGGATGGGGCAACCTGCTGGACACGCTCATGGACCTTTCTTATTGCGTCGCTTTGACCAACAAACTCGTGCTTGCGGGTTATCCTCTGTCTGAGCGCTCGGATTTCCATGTCCTGGCGCCTCGATTGCAGGGCATGTCTAACCTGCATCAGGACGTTCTCTAGCGAGAGTGGCTTCTCAATAAAGCCATAGGCGCCGAGTTTCATCGCCTGCACCGAGAGCTCTATCGTCCCGTGCCCGGAGATCATGATCACGGTAATCTCCGGATGGCTCTCCCGAACTTGCCTGAGAACCTCCATGCCGCTCATCCCGGGCAGCCAGATGTCGAGGAGAATGACCTCAGGCGTGTTCGCTTTCAAAAAGTCGAATGTCTCCGGCGCGTCCGCAGTCCCAGATACGTCATATCCCTCATCTGACAGCACGGCAGCAAGAGATGAGCGAACCGATGAATTGTCATCCACCACTAGTATTCGTTCGATTGATGTTCTTGCCAATGTGTCCTCCGCTCCTTCTTACGCGCTCATGCTTCAGGCGCAGATCCGGGCCAGCTCTGTGCCCCGGGCAACTCAATCATGAACCTAGTACCTTTAGGCACGTTGTTTTGAACTCGAATATATCCATTGTGGTCCTCTATTATCCTCTGAACAATGGCCAATCCGAGACCTGTGCCCCGCTTCTTGGTTGAGAAATAGGGGAGAAACAGCTTGTCTTTGCTCTCGTGATCAATCCCTTTGCCATCGTCGGAGACCTCTATACGAACTATCTTCAGCACGGGATCATAGTGGGTGGCTATCTCTATCGTGATGAAATCCGTTGCCGCCTCAATAGCATTCTTTATCAGGTTCCGGAATACTTGCTTCATCTGCTCGACGTCGATATTGGTCTGCGGGACGGAGTCGTCGAATAAGAGCTCTATCTTCGCATTCTGAAGACTGCCGTCATAAAGGGCAATGACATCGGTTATTACCTTGTGGATATCGCCCCGGCGCGTGTGAACTGCGGGCATTCTGGCAAACCGCGAGAACTCGTTTACTAGGAGTTTCAGGCCGTTGATCTCCTGGATTATCGTATCAACGCATTCCTTGAAAAGACCATCCTGGTCCGCACCCAGCTTCCCAGCCTGCTTCTGCAGCCTCTGGGCATAGAGCTGAATTGGCGTCAGAGGATTCTTGATCTCGTGCGCTATCCTCCGAGCAACCTCTCGCCAAGCGGCTGCCTTCTTCGCCTTCAGAAGCTGGGACAGGTCCTCAAACACCACAACAAAGCCCATGTCGCTATCTGATGTGTCTCTTAAGAGTGTTAGTGTTGTAAGAAGCGCTCTCGTATCCCCTCGAACGGTTACATGACACTCGCGCTCTCGGATGTTCCGCTTCGTCTTCAAAATCGTGTGAACCAAATCTCCAAGCTCTTTGAGATCGGGATCAAAGAACACATCTTTGTAATCACGTTGGACGCAGCGCTCTTCCTTCAAGTTTAAAATTGAGAGGGCTGCCTCATTAACAGTCGTTATCTTGCCTTTGATGTTGAGCGAGACGACCCCGGTGGCAATGTTGGACAAGATCGCCTCCATGTGACGCCGACGACGGTCGTAGTCACGGCTGGAGCGGGACAGTTTGTTCTCCGCGTTGTCCGCCGCCGTCTTGCTAGCCTTCAAATCGGCGGACATCATGTTGAACGCATTCAACAATAGCCCCATCTCGTCGTCGCTCTCGCCGCTCAGAGAAACGCCTAGCTCACCTCTTGCGACCGATGCAAGCCCATGCAACAACATCTCAACAGGCCGGGTCATCATCTTAGCGACATAAAAGCCAAACCAGGTCGCGGCAAATATGATCAGTAGTGTCAAGATCAAAACGAGAAGCACGTATGTCGCCTGCCTCCCCTCCTGCTCTGCTGAAATCAGCCTGAATCGGCGG
>JAGHCW010000103.1 GCA_021160245.1 bacterium
GTTTTCGCTTGTCCATGGGCAACAAAGAAGTGGAATGCAATCCCAGGAGCCCAGTATCTTGGCTCCCTATAAGGGAGCGATTTGAATAGCCGTAAGTGTCAACCTGCGGAGTCGGATTACGCCGGAATCCCAACGGCCCCAAAGGGGCTCGAACAAATCCATCTACAGGGCTATGTTCAGCCTCTCCAGTGCTGAGGAGCTCTTCTGTTCGCGCTTGATCCGTAGGCTTCCGAGGCTGTCTAACAAGTCGGTTTCCGCACAGATGGCATGCGATGGTGCAACGGGACATACTACATGTAGAGGCAGGCCTTGTGTCTGCACAAATATATAGAGGGGCGGAGACAAGGCCTGCCTCTACGACTCCCTGCCTTCAATCACAGTCACTTCAGGGATATAGGAAGAATCCCTTGAATGAAGCATTTCCGGGAACGAATACGAAAACTCCTCATGAATTTCTTCTTGACTACTAAACTAAGAAGAGCTTAACATCGTGAGAGACAGTCGGGGGCCTTGTGCCGTGTCAAGTCTGGCGGCATGACGCCATCGACTCTGGCGCTTGATGCGAAGAACCTATGACGGGGGGGCACGATTTGCCAGGCCTCCGCAGATGTTGTTTTCTGTTTCATTCAATTCATATTCACGGAGGGATGAGGATGAAAGCTCAGGATCTCATGACAAAAAAGGTCAAGTTCATCGACGGCTCGGAGTCAGTCGCAACCGCCATCAAAACGATGGTAGCCGAGGGCGTCAGCAGCCTCATAGTTGACCACAGGGGGCCAGAAGACGCTTATGGCATTGTCACGCGCAAGGACGTGATAACCAAGATCACGGCCACAGGCCTCCCTCCGGAGACCACCAAGGTCGCGGACATAATGAGCAAGCCCCTTGTGTTCGCGTCTCCAGGACTTGAGCATAAGTACGCGGCGAGGCTATTGGCGCAAACCGGATTCAGGCGTTTGCCGGTCTTTGATGGCAAGAACATCATTGGTGTTCTGTCCAATAGTGACATCTTCAACGCATTCGCGAAGTCGGTGAAATAACAGTCGATTGGAAGAAAGAGCTCACGAGCTGCGCGGAGCTCCTTCACGAGACAATCTGGGGGAGTGCTAAAGAGGGCATTCCCCCATTTCCTTGAAGCCGAAATCAGGGCCAGAATCAGCGCTGTTCCGAGGCGATTGAGATGGGGATACTATCCCAAACAGGCTGCGCAAAGCCCGCTCCCCGGCCCCCTGTCAGACCGTTGATCGTGCAGGCTTCGGGGCCTCATTGGTTTCATCCCGAACATGCGCTTGGGTAAACCAACCCAAACCTATCATTGCGCATCGCCAACTTGACTTTTCTTGTATCTTTCTCCAGTGTGAATGAAGGCGCGTAAGGCGCGTATATATTGTGCGCCTCAATTGATCACGCTCGCTGTAAATTGAGAGGGAGATCATGAAGAAAACACTCCTGCTAGGGATTCTGCTCTGTTTTGTTGCGGTCCCATTCACAATCGGTCAGCACGCTTTGGCCCAACATCAAGCTCTATCTGAAGTCAAGATAACCACGTCAACCGGCTCAATTCTTGATGGCGATGTTGTCTATTTTCAGCGAGAGAACACGGAGTTTCTGCTTCTGGCCGACGCGGATTGTTATGCGTTCGCTTTCTTGGTTTCACCCGATGGGGACGTTCAGCTCGTATTCCCAGACCGGGGCCGTCCTTTCAACAAACTCTCTGCAAATGAGGCTCTGCGGGCGCCGTCCAGGGATTGTTCCTATCCGGCCGGCGACCAGCTCGGCTGGAGCGCATTCGTTGTCGTCGCCTCGACTGACGCCTCTTGGGATTACAGCCTCAATCCATATATTCCGCCGGCTATATGGGATTCCACAGATTTCGGGGAATGGAAGCCGGAGCCTTATGACAGATTGCATATTCCGCATAGCGTGGAAGAGGGCCGGGTCAAAACAGAGATGCCGACGGGTGAGCTGCGTCTGAGACTGCGCGAGGAGATGAATTCGCGACCGGACACCCGCAGCGCCGGTGTCTGCGACAAAATCATCGCGCGCGGGCAAACGCTTGCGCGAGGCGCGGCGTTCACCTCGGCTACGAAGAGGTTTTATGTGGCAAGCGTCTTATACGGTGATGCAGTGGGAGATTCCTCCTATGAGTCCGTTGACGATGATAGGTGGTTCGTATTTCACGAGCCGCTCTCGCCTTATGGCTCGTGGGAATACTTCTCGGGCTGCGGCTACGCGTGGCGGCCTTATAGTGTTGGCAGACGATGGGCGCCATATTACCGCGGTCGCTGGGTCTTCACGAGTTTCGGCTGGACCTGGGTCTCCGCGGAGCCCTGGGGCTACATAACGTGCCACTATGGCCGGTGGGCTTTCACTTCAGATGGCTGGATTTGGCTGCCGGGCTACACTTGGGGCCCCGCGTGGGTCGAATGGTACTACTCCGATGGCTATGCGGCCTGGCGACCCGCGCCTCTACGCCCAAAGGTCCGGCGGGCCTTTAGAGAAAAACTCAAAGAGATCCCCGTCATGGTGATCGAGCGCAAGGATCTGACCATTGAGAGGGTAGAAAGAATCGCCAAGATCGAACGACTCTCGTTCAACGGCAAGGACTTCATCCTGCCAAACGGCACGCCAATCAAGAGGCTGGCCGGTCCAACTGCCAACCGCCAACTGCCAACTGCCAACATAATGAGCGGGCTATCCAAAGAAGCTCTCGCTGAACAACGGCGACTCGCCTCGGCCCCAGTCAAGACGTTCAACATAATGGAGTCCTTTTCGGAGGCTCGGGATGCGAATATACTCTCCAAAATAGAGGCCGACAGGCTGAGATTGGTCAAGCCAACGCTCCGTCTCCCGGCGGCGCGTCCGAGAATTATCGACATGCGGGACAAGCGCATCTTGCGACCAGCCAACACCCCAAAGGCGAGGCGGCCCAGCTCGGTCAAGCCAAAACAGAAGACGAAGCCCAAGAAGGCCAAGCCCAAGAGAGCCAAGCCCAAGAGAGCGAAACCCAAGAAGAAGACAGATAAGAGGGAGCGAAAGAAAGCTGCTCCCAAGGAAACCAGATAGTTGAGGTCAAGAATCGTAAAAGCCGCGATTGGCCGCTTGCGATGTTGTGGCATTTTGCTCTCGCTCTTACTTCTCATGCTATCCATATCTCTACAGGGCTGCAGCGACGAGTCTGAGAGTCTCCCACGGGATTCCATCGTTATAGCCCTGCAATCCAACCCGACATCGCTCGATCCGAGGCTTGCCACCGATGCAATCTCAAGCCGCGTCATCGATCTGATGTTCAATGGTCTCTTTCGTAGCAATCATCAGGGCTGCCCGGAGCCCGACCTCGTTCAGGACTATGAGATGCCCGATAAGACCACCTATCTGCTGAAACTCAGAAGAGACGTCGTGTTCCAAAATGGGACGGGCTTCACGGCGAGAGACGTGAAGTTCACGTTGGACTCGATTATAGACCCGAAAACCGGATCGCGAAAACGCGCCTCATACAAAAACGTTGAGGCGGTCGATGTGATTGACAATTGGACAGTCAAAATCAAGCTCAAAGAGCCGCAGGCGAGCTTTCTCGAGACGTTGAAGATCGGCATTGTTCCACAAGACTATGCCCGAAGCGTTGGAGATGAATTCGCAAACAAACCTGTAGGAACTGGCCCCTTCAGACTGATTGAATGGCAGAGAGGCAGCAAGCTGAGGCTTGAACGGCACGATAGCTACTTTCGACAACGCCCCGCGATCCGCATCATCACCTGCAAGATCGTGCCAGACACGTCAACCCGGCTCCTAGAGCTTCAGAAAGGCTCGGTTGATTTTGTGCAGAATGAAATACCGCCAGAGAGCGTTAGCGCTTTTCGGCAGGACAAGCGATTCAGCGTCCTTTCTGCCCCAAGCAGCACATATAAATATATCGGATTCAACATGCGTCATCCTATCCTCTCCAAGAGAAAGGTGAGGCAGGCGATGGCCTACGCGATAAACCGCAAGACCATCGTCGATAACCTCCTACTCGGCCAGGCAACGCTCTCATCAGGCCTCCTTGACCCGGGCAACACCTTCTATGAGCCGGATGTTACGAGGTACGAATTCGACCCCCAGAGGGCGAGGCAGATTCTGGATGAGGCGGGCTACCCACTCGATTCAAAGACGGGCCATCGCTTTGCAGTATCGTTCAAGACATCAAAGGACCAGCGTGCAAATCAAATCGCCCAGATCGTCCAGCAACAGCTCGACAAGGTTGGCATCAAAATAGAGATAAGATCGCTTGAGTGGGCAACATTTTACAGCGACATCATAAAGGGTAACTTCCACATCTATTCCCTGAGTTGGGTGGGTATTTCCGACCCAGATTTCTATTTCGACGTCTTCAATTCGCAGAGCTTTCCGCCCAATGGGGCAAACCGCGGTCATTATTCTAACGCTGAAATAGACAGGTTGACGGAGCTCGGGAGAGTTGAGCTCGACGTCAGTAAAAGGACCGAAACCTATAGCAAGATACAGAAGATAATCGCCTCCGACGTGCCCTATATCTCGCTTTGGCACCCCCAGAACATCGCCATAATGACGTCCGAGCTTGAGGGCTTCAGCCTCTATCCCGCCGGCGATTTCAAATCGTTTGAACGCGCGAGGCTAAAACAATGATCCTCGCCACAGCGCGAGATGAAAATATCGACGGTTGATATGATGTCCCCTGCTATACTGAAAAGACTCATACTCCTTCCAATAACTATCTTCTGCGTCTCCTCTGTCGTATTTTTTCTGATCCACCTCGTCCCCGGCGACCCCGCTGCGCTCATGCTTGGCGATTCTGCCGAGCCCGGTGATATTGAGGCGCTCCGTGAGCAACTGGGGCTGAACAGGCCCGTAGTCTCGCAATACGCGTCATACCTTTGGGGACTTGTGCATTTGGATTTGGGCAAGTCGATATGGACGAAAGAGCCGGTAATGCAGAGAATAGCGGACCGTTACCCCGCGACGCTGACGCTCGCCGGCGCTGCAATGGCCTTCGCCATCATGTTTGCCATTCCCATTGGGATGATCTCCGCCGCCAGACAAGACAGCCTCGTTGACCGGGGCTCGATGTTTATCGCGGTCTTCGGCGTATCCATACCGAACTTCTTTCTTGGGCCACTGCTAATCATCGTTTTCTCGATATGGCTCGATCTATTGCCCGTATCCGGGCGCGGTTCCATTCTTCACCTTATACTCCCGGCGGTGACTCTTGGGCTTGGTATGTCGGCAATTCTGGCGAGGATGACAAGGGCCTCGATGATCGAGGCGCTGGGTTCAGGCTACGTCAGGACGGCCCGCGCAAAAGGTCTTCCAGAGCGCACGGTGCTTGTGAAGCATGCGCTTAGAAACGCGCTGACGCCGGTCGTTACTATCCTCGGTCTTCAGGCGGGCGCGCTTCTGACCGGGGCGATCATCACGGAGACGATCTTCTCGTGGGAGGGCATCGGCTCTTTGATGGTGCGCTCGATCGCGCTCAGGGACTACCCCCAAGTGCAGGGGTGCGTCCTCGTCATCGCGATAACATACGTGCTGGCAAACCTGATGACGGATATTATGTACTCATTCCTCGACCCCAGAATCAGAACCTGACGCAACTGCCACCCGCGCCTCGTCCAGACCATTGAATCCTAAGCCTCGAGGTTGTAGGTTGTCCTCTTCCAATTGAATCTTTCGGGCGACATTGAGGTGGCGGATGGGCGCCAATTCACGAAAATGCAGGGAGTCTTCATATAATGACTACTAGATTGTCGGACAAGGAACTGGTGGAACGCGCAGCAGAGGCGGCTGGAAACTCGATTTGCCCGTTCTCGGGATTCCGCGTCGGCGCTGCGCTTCTATGTTCCGATGGCCGTCTCTTCTTGGGCTGCAACATCGAGAATATGTCGCTCTCAATGAGCGTCTGCGCCGAGCAAGTAGCGATGATGAAGGCCCTTTCAGATGGCGCCCGCGACTTTGACAGGATTGCTATATGGGGCGATTCGGAGGACTACGTGACGCCATGTGGCAAGTGCCGTCAGCTCCTCTTCGAGTTTGCCCCAAACATCGAGGTGATCATGGCCAACCGGGAAAAAGACTATATCAAGATGAAGATCAGGGAACTTCTGCCAATGGCGTTTCAACATAGATAATGGGTTGATGGCGGAAGGGGCTTGACCTCGCGCACCGCCAAATAAGCAGCGTCCAGAGTCTCAGCCCCTGCTCGCAGGAGCATTACTTAGCCTTCTTTGTCAGTTTCACTTTGAGAGCTGCTCTGCGCGCCTTAGATTGTGCTGGTCCAACATAGTAATACTCAAACAGCGTCCTAAGCGTCTGCAACGTCCATTCCGCCTCGTCGGGTTCGGCTCGCATCACCTGACCTGATATGTCCTCATTTGCATGAGCTGAGAAGTTGCCTATCTCACGAAGGTCATCCAGATCACTCTTAACGTGCTCTGGTGCATTCTGGTCGTTCACCACAACCTCGATCTGCTTCTTGAGATTCTTGCCCTCTGGAGCGCCAGCCTCATTGACTAGAATGAGCTGCATACAACGCCTCGCGAGTGCAGCGGCGGCGGTTGGGCTGATGTCGATAACGGCACAGGCCTCATTGTAGTCAGCAGCTACTTCCTCGGGAACCTCTGTCGGGCACGGCTCACGATAGTAGTGCCTGGGCCAGATGACGTGTTTTTCGCTTGAGTCTTTGGTCCCAATCGTGAGCTCCAGAATGAATCCTTTACATTTTGGGCATGTGCCGGATCGCAGATCATGATGGACCGGCAAGGGCCCAGGATTGCATACAAGTTGTAGTCGCCCTTTTTCTCCCCAGTTCTCAAACATCACAATATCGGTTCCACAATGCGGGCACTTCATTCCGTCTCACCTCCATTGTCATCGGCCGTGAAATCCAATCGACCGTTCTCCTGCTTCGCCCTCTCCGCCTTCGGCGCCCGTTTGAACGTGACGCTGGTGCGTCTGGGCGGGGCCTCGATGCGCTTGCCTGAGAGCAGATCGGCGATCGTGATCAGCTGGAGGCGGGGATAGAGTTTGCCCCAGAATGGTGATTCGTAGAGGCCGGTGGCTGCCGCCTCCGTTCGCATGTTCCGCGTCGGATTCTGCATCGAGATCAAGACGCCGATCGCCGCCTTTTCACGCTCGATGACGCTGTGGAGGTCGCGCACGTGTGCGACGCCGGGCTTTCCGGCCTTCACCGAAAAGATGATGGACTTGGTCTTGCGGCTGGTGTGCTCGTCGTGGAAATCGATGCGCCCGTCAATTCCCTTGTCGGCGCCCTTCTTCTGCTCGACCGGCCTTGCGCCTACAAGCCCCAGCGCCCACCACTGGAACTGATAGGGGTCGGTCCTTGCGAGCTGCTCGGCCCCGGCAAGGTCCTTTGGCTCGCCCAAGACGTCATATTCAGCTGCGTGAACTTCTGTCTGGCCTGCGCCGAATGCGTCGCGGAGCCGGCTCTTGATTAAACTGATCGCAAGGTGCGTCACGTCGATTCCTATCCAGCGACGGCCGAGGCGATGGGCAGATGCAATCGTCGTCCCACATCCGCAGAACGGGTCCAGAACCAAGTCGCCCTCGTTGCTGCTGGCCCTGATGATCCGCTCAAGCAGAGCCTCGGGCTTCTGCGTCGGATAGCCCAATCTCTGGGCATCGGATGAGCCTACAGCGGGGAGTTCCCACCAGTCTTTCATAATGACCCATGAGAACTGACCTTTTTCATCCTCCTGGAAATGACTCTTCTTGAATCCATATCTGTGCGCCATATATGACTTTTCTTTTTGAACATTGAATCGAGAGTGGTTTGCATCCTTACTATAGAAGAGCAATGTATCATGCTTGCGCGCGAACCGCCGCTTGGTAGCCCCACCCGTCTTGTAGCACCAAATGATCTCATTATGGAAGTTCTCAGCTCCGAGAACCGCGTCCATAAGAAGCCTCAGGTGGGCGCTGGCCGTTGGATCACAATGCAGATAGATGCTGCCGCTCGGTTTCAGGACGCGGCGTAGTTCGACGAGGCGCGGCGCCATCATTGCAAGGTAGGCCATCATGTCGTTCTCGCCGAGAAGCTTGCGGAAGGCCTGCATCGCGTCCGAGA
>JAGHCW010000020.1 GCA_021160245.1 bacterium
CCAAAACTCGCATTGACTGCTGTAATGAGGCGATTGCTAACAATACTGAATGCCATCATTAGAGACCAAAAACCCTGGAACGACTCAAAAATAACATCTTGACATCAAACACAGTCACTCTGTGGTGAAAAGCTTCTATAACAAAATCCTATTTCAGCTGAGCTCTGTCATGTCGAAATGTCTGGCCCAAGGACCTTTGCACATCTCTCTCGCACGGCTCAGCAGTATTGCCGCGTGTTTCTCATTTGGGACGACAAGATACACCCGGGCAGTGCCGCGATGATAGCGCATGGCAAAAGCTTTGTCTGCACCGGTGGCTTTTCGAAGCTGCTTCAGGCGTCGCCGGATTTGGAGATCAGCCTTCATGCTGTGGTCCAAATGCTGATATACGATGATGCTCTGACCGCGATCGTAAAATGGAACGACCTCGTCGATAGATGTGAACTTGGGGCCTTTGCCTCCATGTAGAGGCACGCTTTCGATCTTAAGCCCATTGTCCGGATCGAAGAAAACGACCTGACAATCCCGGGTCAGATCGAATCCTCGTTGCCACCATTGCTTGCGATGCTCGAGGCGCGCATCTCGCCCCGCAGGTGTATTGGCACGCATATCATCCGGCCATTTAAGTAACTCTTCGAAATAGACCGTCTCCGCCGGCAGGATTTCACTTCCCTGAATCGCCCTTATGTTGCGACGCTTATCATCAAGGAGCCGGCGTAGATTGTCCCAGAGCTCGGGATCACACGCCCGATACTCGCGAAGATTCTTTTTATTCTTGTCATCCAAATAGCTGGTGTGCTTCCCATCCAAGTTGCCAGTTTCATCAGGAACCAGATACCACATCATGCCGAGTCGCAGCGACTCGCCGTGGGCGTTGGGATTGCATAGACAACGCAGTAGGCCATATTTCCCGAAATCTCCCTGATCACAACAATACCGATTCTGCATTTTCTTCGTGCCCTATTTATTTTGGCCTATTCAATCACATAGACACAGAGTTCCACAGAGAAGAGAAAAAAGGTCCTACTTAGCTTTCTCTGTGCTCTCTGTGTCCTCTGTGGTGAAAAAAGCTCTTATCAAATCTCCTCACCGAATTGGGTTCGTTCAATTATCTGCCGCTGGACATCAGGGCCGAGGTCGATGAACCTCGCCGTGAAGCCGGCCACGCGCACCATCAGGTCGGAGTATCTATCGGGATGCTTCTTCGCATCAACGAGCATCTTGCTGTCAACGATGTTGAACTGCACCTGATACCCACCCAGACCGAAATACGTGTCGATGAGCTTGATGAACTTCTGCGCACCGACTTCTCCCTCGATGGCCTCGGGATGGAACTTCATGTTAAACAGCGTCGCTTGCAGGTTCCTTGCGTTGACCTTCGAGGCAGATTTGATGAGGCTTGTCGGGCCGCTCAAATCGGTTCCGGGGAACGCCGAGAGCGCCCCATCGGCGAGGTATTCGCCAGCCAGTCGGCCATCTGGGCTTGCCCCACATGCCTTGCCGTGCAGCACCTGCGTGGTTACGGAGAGCGTGCTCGGACGCCAGGGCTCCCCCACCCAGTTCGTAACCTGCTGGGCCGCCTCAGACCACGCCTCGTAGAGCTCAGCGGCGATGGCGTCCACATAGTCATCGTCGTTGCCGAACTTCGGCGCATCAAGCAGCATTTTCAGGAGCTTTTCGTGACCGACGAAGTTGGCTGCTGTCGCCTCCATGATCTCCCTCATGCTTGTGGATTTGTCGTCGAAAACGAGCCTCTTGATAGCTGCCAGGCTGTTGGCCACGTTCACCATGCCGCATGAGATGACATAAGCGGGGTCACTGTATCGGCAGCCGCCCTCGTAGGCGTCGAGGCCTCGTTCGATGCAATCATCAAGCAGCGTCGTCATGAAGGGATGGACGAGGCCCATGTCGTTATGCACGAGCATGATCGTATTCCAGTATTCCTCTTCCCGGCGAGCGATGACGCCGGTTACTCGTTTGTATTCCTCGATAATCTCGTGGAAGCTCGCTCGCTCTATATCGATCTTAACATCGACGAGCTTGTCGCCAGTTACAGGGTTTGTGCCGCCATTCAGCACGAGCTCCAGTATCTTGAGGCTGTTGGTGTGAGGAACCGCGTACATCGGCATCCTTTTGCCGCATATCTGCATATCAACGCACCCACACGGGGCCCAGTCCCGGGCGTCCTCGAGGCTTGCGCCGGTTATCTTCACAAAGCGATCGGTCGCAATCTCATCGCTGAAAAGCGCGGGGTATCCCGAGCCCGCCTTGATGCAATCGACAACGTTCATCTTGAAATCGTGGCTCATCTCCGCTAACCAGCGGACTGAGAGAGTCGGCTGCCAAGTCCTGACGTTTATCCCCGCCTTGAGAATAAGGTGAGAAAGCGCGTTGTTGCACGGGGCGCCCTCGGCATCCACGCCGCCCAGCGTGAGATTCTGATAGACACTGCCGCCCAAGTAAGACTCCGTGAACGTCGCGTGCGCCCGCGTTATCTCCGCGCACTTGATTCGCATCAGCTCCAAGAGCTCAAGCGCCTCAAACTCGGTTATCCGCCCAGCGTCGAGATCGCTTTTGAACGGCCGATACATATACTGATCGAATCGGCCCGGCGAGATGCCCCGCCCATTGAGCTCAATGAAGAGGCAGACGTGCGTGCACCAGAACGATTGCATCGCCTCGCGAAACGTCTCCGCCGGCTGCCTCGGGACCTTGCTGCATATCCGTGCGATCTCAAGCAACTCCAATCGGCGCGTCGCGTTCTTGCATTCGGCGGCGAGTCGCTCCGCCTCTGAGGCGTGGTTCTCCGCGAAACATGCAACGCCCTCAAGCGCGAGCCTCACGCCCTTGTAGAAATTGTATCGCTCGAACTTGTCCTTGCTGTCGAGGGTGCCGATGCTTGCGAGCTTGTCGTCAATCCGGGCGATTAGGCCGTCAATGCCCTCATCGATTACCTTCTGATAGTCAACGATGACGCGGCCCTCTGGGACGTCGAACATGAATCGCAGGAAGACGAGCTGCCGCATCCACTTCTCGACGAGCTCAAAATCATCCCTGGTCTCGCGTAGGCAGTTCTCCGCGAGTGTCCTCCAGTCCTTGCCCTCCCAGAAGCGAGCCACATCGAGAATCTTCTGCTTGTCGTCGGGCTGGATGAGATATATGCCAAGCCGCTCGCCCTTGCCCTTCTGGAGCGTGCCGTCGATGTAGCGCTCCTCCTCGCGCTTTATCCGCTTGAATCCCTCGAGCATCCAAGTCTCGTATTCCGGATAGACATGAGTGCCCTTGAAATAGCGGGAGACGTTGCCGACTATCAGCTCCTCGTCCCATATCCGCGGCGTGAGGTTTTTAAGCACATGCTTTAGTGCCCCCGCGGCGCGCACATATCGAGGCGCTGTCCAGTGCTGCCTTATGTAGTTGGTGAAGAGCACCGCCCGCTCGGAATCGATGAACGGCTCGTTATCCAGCAGCTCTTTATATCGCCGCTCAACCCGTGCGGTCGAGGGCGCTCCTTTTATCTCCCGTTCACTTGCAGCAGACGCCTCAGGCATTCTCTCCTCCGCATGCAGATTGTCTTGCATCTATCAGAATACTAGTCAGCCGGAATGCGACACGGAACGCCCACCACCGGCATATCAATATCGAATACTATACCAGCAATGCCGCAGTGTGTTAGGGAGAATGTTTTGGCGAGAACAATCAGATCGACGTAGGCGGCTCTCTCGTTATGGAGTGCGGCGGCTGTGCGTCCTGAAAGCTGTGTATTGTCCGAGTTGGTGAAAGGCCAATCCGTTAGCCCAAAGGGATGGGAGCGGTAACCTTTGTCTTGGGAGCGTATCAGTAATGATGTGTTCTAAGCGTCCATAGGAAGGAGTTCGAGGTGTGAGGTTAATCCCCGAAGCCACTGTCGTTGAAGGCGCCGATGCCCTGGCCTCGGCCGCAGGCAACACCGACTGCAGAAATTGCCTATGCAGTCTGGGCCTTCCGGGGTCATCAGCTCACATCGAGTCTCTAGGGACAATCACGGAACAGGAGAGACTTCGGATTGTGGATTGTGGATTGTGGATTGGTTTATGCAGGCTTGTCCATGCAGTCGCCGAGCACATACGTAGTTCCATCAGGTCCTGCTCCGAATTGTGCCCATACCGGCTTCTGAGCTCCAAAGTTCACAATTCAATAATCCGCAATCCGCAATCCGCAATCCGCAATCGCAGCCTGAAGGATATATCGGAATGGAGCAAGCGATATCGCCATGCACCACTGAAATGGCAACATGCAAAGCTGAGCCTGAAACTTCGCGGCCACTACAACCATTGTGGAGTTCGGGGCAACTATTTGGCTCTATCCGCGTTCTGGCACAAGATTCAGCGACTATGGCTGAAAGCGTTGATAGGACGCAGCCAGAAAGTGTGCAAAAGGCGGCTTTTCTGTATTGGTTCCAGATAGCTTGGAATCGGCGGCTCTTTGAGGCGGTCCTTATCGCCATGAGACGCTTGAGACTGTCGCTGGTGCGACGCATCCCGGCGCCCTCAGAATCGCTGTTGCACCGGGTGCTTGCAGGCGCTTTTTATGACGCTGCTGTCCGACGGTAATCCGAAAAGAATGCCTCAAATAAGCGCCTCAATACGGCATCGCTCAGCAGGCTCGCAACAGCCCAATGTGGCTTGCAGGCG
>JAGHCW010000082.1 GCA_021160245.1 bacterium
GCTCCCGAATTTCAGAGCTATCGTTGGCGGTTGATTGCAGCAGGCTGTCGATATAAGGTCTGCTTTGTTTGTAGGAGTGAACGCTTCTTAACTCTCGCGACTTGAGATTTGACGGATAGGAGAGAGACTAAGCTTGATGACACGAGTGTTGCTTGTCAATTATCATCAGAATCGCGGATTGAATCCGTATCACCCGGATAGCGTCTCAAAGGTGACCGGCGCGTTTCCTCCGTTGGGGCTTTTATATCTCGCAGCGGTGTTGAAGCAGAGGGGTTTAGCCGAAGTCGAGGTTTATGACGCGAACGTTGAGCGGGACGATGATGATACATTCAAGAGCAGACTATCCCAGTCCGGGGCTAATATCCTGGGCTTCACGTCCTCGACTTTCGAATGGCTAACGACCGTCGGCGCCGTCAAACTAGCGCGGGAGGTGTTACCCGAGTCGCTGATTGTGGTTGGCGGTCCGGCCGTGGGCGCCTATCCCGAGGAATGTCTCTCGTTTGATGAAATCGATATAGGCGTGATCGGTGAGGGCGAGGTCACATTTGCTGAGATAGTTGCGCGGTTCAATGATGGCGAGCGTTTGCAAGGTATAGCTGGGACGGTCTATCGAGACAATGGCGAGGTTCTCCTAGCCAGTCCGAGGCCATTTGTCTCAGACCTTGACAGCATTCCCTTTCCTGCTCGAGAGCTCGTTGACCGCGACGCCTATAGCGCTATCTTTATACGGAAGCCGTTTGCCACGCTGATAACCAGCCGTGGTTGCCCGTTTAAGTGCACGTTTTGTTCGCGCTTCTATTTCGGGACGAGGGTTAGAAGCAGAAGCGCGCTCAACGTGGTCCAGGAGTTTGAGGAGTGCGCGGAACGTTTCGGCGTCAAGGAGTTTATGGTCTATGACGACACGTTCGGTGTTAATAAGAGAATAGCCCTTGACCTATGTAACCTGATGATAGAAAGGAAGCACAAGTTCCGCTGGAGCATACGGACTAGGGTAGATTGCATCGACGCCCCCTTTCTAGAGAAACTCAGGAGAGCGGGATGCTTCAAGCTGCACATGGGCGTGGAGTCGGGCAGCCAGGAGATACTCGATCGGATGCGAAAGGGGATAACTGTAGAGCAGACGATAAGTGCTTTTGAGCTCGCGAACAAAATGGGAATGGAGACGGTTGGCTACTTCATGTTTGGCTACCCGGGTGACACGCTTGAGACGATGGCGAAGACGAGGGAAATGTCACTTGGGCTGGCTCTTTCGTGGGCCGATTTCTCGATTACAACGCCCGCGCCGAGGACCGCGCTCAACGACGAGTTCGTGCGAGCGGGTTACATTGACGGCGACTTTTGGCGACGATATACGTTGGGTCAGGCGATTGATAAGCTGCCGTATTTTACAACGCCGGAGTTCGATGAACACGACCTTGAGAGGATGCAGCATGACGCCTTCATACGATTTTACCTGCGGCCCTCCATCATTCTGAAGAAATTGACCTCACCTCAATTTTGGTTCGAGGCGAAGAAGTCAATTGGAGGCGCGCTTGCGCTTCTTAAGATGTGGCGCACGTGAGCGTCACTTCTGGGATTGAGCTAGTAGAGCATCAGATTTGGCGTGCTATTCACGTCTATTGAAAACGGATTCGAGACATGATCAAACCAAACTCCTCGCTATCGCTTTCATCGCTTGACGCTGTCTTAGGAACGGTTGAGAGGCCGGGGCGATACAGTGGTGGCGAACGTAACATAGTAAAAAAGGACCTGTCCAGTGTCCTGCTGAAGTTCGCGCTTTGTTTCCCGGACACCTATGAAATCGGGATGTCGCACCTTGGGCTTAGGATTCTCTATGACATCCTCAATGGCCGGGAGTTAACTGCCGCTGAGCGAGTTTTCATGCCCTGGAAGGACTTTGGGGATAGGCTACGTAGCCTCAACCTGCCGCTCTTCAGTCTGGAGAGTCGGCTGCCTCTTTCAGAATTCGACGTGGTGGGTTTTTCCCTTCAGCACGAGCTTTGCTATACTAACGTGCTTGAGATGTTGGAGCTTGGCGGCGTGCCGATTAGGTCCAAAGACCGTAGCGAGAGCGCGCCCCTTGTGATAGGAGGGGGCCCATGCACGTTCAATCCGGAGCCGATGTGGGAGTTTTTCGACTTCTTTGTCGTTGGGGACGGCGAGAGAGCCATAGTCGAGCTGGCGAAGATGTTCGAGGACGTCAAGCGAGGCGATGGCGGTCGGCGGGAGATGATATCAAGGGCGCGCGAGATCGAGGGCGTTTATATCCCCTCCGATTATGAGATGGCGTATTCCAGAGGACTTGCCACGAGCCTAACTCATCGAGGCGAGAAGTATGGAAACCCATTCGGGGCGCCAAAGGTCAAGCGGGCGATCATTGAAGATCTCCAAGAGGGCGAATGCTCCCAGCGGTGGGTCGTGCCAAGCGCTTCTGTTATCCACGATCGCGCGGTTGTGGAGATCATGCGAGGTTGTTCCCGCGGATGCCGGTTTTGTCAGGCTGGGTTTGTTAATCGGCCGGCGAGAGAGCGCGACGCAAAAGATGTCGTGAAACAGGCCGAGAAGCTGGTAGCCGAGACGGGTTATGAGGAGATATCGTTTCTCTCGCTGTCTTCGGGCGATCATTCAGGTATTGAGCAGATTATCGGCGATTCCGCAAGAGCGCTGGAGGAGAGCAGAGTCTCGATATCGTTGCCGTCACTTAGGTCTGAAACACTGACGCAGGCTATTGTTTGTGGCATCAAGAACGTCAAGAGGACGGGGCTAACACTTGCCCCAGAAGCTGGCTCGGACCGATTGAGGCGGGTCATCAACAAGCCCACAACGGATACGGTACTGATGAATTCACTTAAACAGGCTTTTGCCGCGGGCTGGAGGCGTGTAAAACTCTACTTCATGATCGGCCTGCCGACCGAGACAGATGAGGATATCGAAGCTATCATTAAACTGGTTAGCAAGCTCTCCGGCGTGGCGAGGCAAGCGGGCGGTCGGGGGGCAAAGCTCACGGTTAGCGTATCGACATTCATCCCCAAGCCCCATACTCCGTTCCAATGGTGCGAGCAGCTCTCGCAAGACGAGGCACAGCGGAAGTTCTCTCGATTAAACAAGGGGATAACATCTCGGAATGTGGAGTTTCGATGGCATAGCCCAAAAATGAGCTTCTTAGAGGGAGCATTGAGTCGAGGGGACAGATCGCTTTCTGTTGTTATTGAGCGAGCATTTCGATTGGGCTGCATATTGGACAATTGGAGCGAGGAGTTCGATTATGAGCGATGGATGGCTGCATTCGATGAGTGCGGCCTATCACCTCAATCGTATCTCAATGCGCGTGATACATCAGGGTTTTTGCCTTGGGAGCAGATTGATTGCGGTCTTTCTAGAGATTTTTTACTTGGCGAGAGAGAGCGCTCAGAGTCCGGGGAGTTAACGCTTGATTGCCGGAGGTCGGGAGAATGCACGGGATGTGGGGTCTGCGAGGACGCCTCGTCCTATTTGGCGAGTGCGAGTTTCGCTGCTGCTGCGGCGAGTGGCAAGTTGGAGGGGGGCGCAAGCGAGCGAGTAGGGATGCCTCTTTCGCGGCGGACAGCCGTGTCTCCGCGACAGATCGTCTTCCCATTGAGGTGCAGGTTCGAACGTGTTGGGCCGGCGAAATATGTATCGCATCTGGATGCGCTGACGGCTCTTGGTAGGGCGATCAGGCAGTCCCTGCTGCCGATTGAGTACACGAAGGGCTTTAATCCGCAGCCGAGGCTCTCGGCCGGGATGCCGCTGCCCATCGGCTACGCGTCACTGGCGGAGTATGTGGATTTCAAAGTCCAGAAGCCCGTCTCGCCTCATGAGCTGGTCTCTTCGCTGAATCCTTATCTAATGGAGGGGATTAGGTTTACGGTTGCGAGCCATTTGGTTCAGAGGTCGCCCTCGCTCTGCGCTCTAGTTTCCGAGATGGACTACTCGGCGGTTTTGGACCTGAACCTACTCGCGGAGATCTTGGATGATAAGGACTTAACGGACCTTAGTAGCGAGTGCTTCCATAGGGACAGGATCGAGCATTTTCTCGCAAGAGAATCCATCATTATCGAGAAGACGACACCCAAGAAGACGACCAAGCTCGACCTTCGCGCCTTGCTGGGCTCGATGTCTCTTACGGAATGCAGGGACGGGCGCGCCTCGATTCGGATGATTCTCAAAGTTGACAGGAATGGCAGAACCGCAAAACCCGACATGGTGTTGTCTGAGCTTTACAACATCACGGATGATGTGATGTACTTTGCTGATATAACAAGGCTTGAGCAGTACTGCTGGCGAGGCGGCAAACGAAGGAGTTTGCAGGAGATAGGAACGCGCGCGGGACTTTCAACTCAGCGCTAGTATAAATAGGATTCGGAGTTAAGACGGCGTGTTGACAATTGATTTCGACCTACCCGGAGATCGGGCAGAATTATCCCGGGAGGAGCTTCTGGAGATGGCGTCTCTTTCGGTTGTGGTCATTCCGACCTACAACGAGAGGGATAACATCAATCTTGTCGTGTCGCGCCTTCTCGACGAGCTGCCCACGATCAACGTGTTGATTGTGGATGATAACTCTCCTGACGGGACTGGGCAATTGGCGGACGGCCTTGCGGAGAATCTGGACGGCGTATCCGTACTGCATCGCGAGAGTAAGATGGGGCTTGGGACAGCCTACATAGCGGGTTTCACGCTCGCGCTTCAGAAAGACTACAAGTACATAATTCAAATGGACGCCGATCTTTCCCATGATCCGCGATATCTCCGGGTCTTCCTGGAGAAGGTCAGAAGCTGCGACTTCGTCTTGGGCTCGCGGTACATAGAGGGGATAAACGTCATTAACTGGGACCTCTGGCGCGTCATTCTCAGCTTGGGCGCGAGCATGTACTGCCGTATAATCGGCGGCTTGCCCGTAACCGACGCGACCGGTGGCTTCAAATGTTGGAAGCGAGATGTGCTGAAGGCAATTAACCTCAAAGCCATTCAATCGACCGGCTACTCCTTTCAGATAGAGATGACCTTTAGAGCCTTGAAAGAGGGCGCGAAGCTGGAGGAGGTTCCCATCGTATTTGTCGGGCGGTTTCATGGCACTACGAAGATGTCCAAGCGCATCGTTTGGGAGGCAATCTGGATGGTTTGGCGACTCCGACTCGGACTCTACAAGCGATGATTCCGAGGCCTTGTGTTGATGGGTCGATTGTTGTCGGAAGATAACACCCAGAGCAGCGCGGAGATGGCTAGTCTTCGATGCCACGCCTGCGGGGCAACCATATCCTCTGACGACAAGTCCTGCGGGACGTGTGGCGCCCCCAAAATAAGCTATCTTGAGCTCACCGAATTGATGGCCGACGCGGATTTGCTCTCGCTTTTTGGTCCCGACGGAGAGCGCCTCATAGGTGGTCGCTATCGGCTTTTAGAGAAGTTCGCCCATGGTTCAACCGGTTCGGTCTTTCGTGCCCTGGACGTAAACCTCGACCGAGCTGTTGCGATCAAATTCTTAAGTACATCTTCAGCGGATGGGATGGACTTGAAGACGAGGCGGCTCAGGCTGCAGACCGAGGGTCGGATACTGGGACTACTCAAGCACCCGAATCTGATAACTATTTACGAGATGTGCGACGAGGATGGCGTGCTCTGCATCGTTATGGAGCTTGTCGAGGGTAGTCCGCTGAAGTCGTTTCTCGAAGGGGGTGAGCCCTTCTCGACGAGCGATGCTGTGGATATCGCCATCCGCATCTGTGATGGCGTAGAGCACGCTCACAAGAATGGCGTTGTCCACAGGGACCTCAAGCCGTCTAACATCATTCTGCTTGAGGGAGATGAGGTCAAGATAGCCGACTTTGGCATCGCAAAGGTCGCCTTTGGCGCGGCGGCAGAGACGCCCGGGATAATCATCGGAACACCTTACTACATGTCTCCCGAGCAGCTACTGGGGATAACCGTGGACGCAAGAAGCGATATATTCGCGGTCGGGGCAATGCTTTACCAGATGGTAACGGGGCGAAGGCCATTTGAGGGCCAGAACCTAACAGAGATAGTCCGCCGAATAACCTCCAGCGAGTTCGTCAAACCCAGACAGCGCAATTTAGAGGTTCCCGAGCGCCTCGAGATGATAATCGAGAGAGCTTTGATCAAGAACCGAGAGCTCAGGTATCAATCTATAAAACGGATGAAGGACGATCTATTGGCCTTTAGAAGAGGCGCCCCTATCAGCGAAGACCCCCAGCCGCCTCGCTCCTTCAATGCTCAAACGCAGACATCCGAGAAGCGTAACAAAACCAAATCGGAGCGCAGCTGGACGGTAACATTTTGGGTCGTGATTATCTCGGTTCTGGTTGCCGCGCTCATCCTTTTTGTCGTTTTCAAACCGCACGACAGTATCAGTCTAAAGCGCGCCACATCGGCAATCTTGGAGGCTTTTGCGGACGATGATTTTGGAGATGTCTATGCGAGACTATCTGACGATTTTAGGTCGCGCTTCAGTCTAAAGGAATTCACCGAGCTCCCGTTCCTCGGATTTCAAAAGCCGCCCAAAGAAGAGCCCATGATATACGATGTGCAGCGGTTGGTGTTTTTGAATGATGGACATGAGGCGAACGTTATAGTCTCGGTTCGGTACTCTCGGGCCGTAAGAGCTTCTCGGTACACGATGCGATGGGTTAAGGAGGGTGGAGCATGGCACTACCAGAATCCCGAGTACGAGCGCTACCGAACGATGGTTAAAAACAACAATCTATGATTGAAATGGCGCCCTGGCTGAAGGAAGACGAGAGCGGAATCGTTACAATGAAGGTGCGAGTGCAACCCGGAGCGTCGCGGAATGAGATCAGCTCTGAACCCGACGGCGGCATTAAGCTCAGGATAACCGCTCGGGCAGTTGATGGCGGCGCCAATCAGGAGCTGATTAAGTTCCTCTCAAAAACGCTCAAGGTCTCCAAGTCGTCCATTGAGATTACACGAGGCGCAAAAGCTAGAACTAAATGGATAGCGATAAAGACCTTGTCGGCGGATGACATATCTCAGGCGATAAGTCGAAGCATCGAGTGGAAGAGATAAGGCGTCTTTCCCGAACCAGGAACAACGACGTGAATATAGAAGAAAACAGTAGCCCCACGGCCGAAAGGCCCATGGCAGCTGACCATTCGAAGGTTATGACCAAAACGGGGCTTAAATGGAAAACCCTTCTTGCTGCAACCTGCGGCATCCTGCTTGCTCTCGCCTTTCCCAAGTTCGAGTGCTTCTACCTTGTCCTTGTGGCGTTTGTGCCGCTTTTTTTCGCGCTTCAATCGGAGAAGGGCAAGAGGGCTTTCTTCCTCGGTTTCGTTGCGGGGCTTTTCTTCTACTTCATATCGCTCTTTTGGATAACTGAGGCGATGAGCAATTTCAGCGACTTGGGTTTTTTGGGTAGTGTGCTCATATTGCTCATACTCGTTGCGTACCTGTCGCTTTTTGTAGGCGCTTTTGCGAACATTGTGGCCATGGCGAGGCACAGCAATTGGAGCGTTCTACTCATTCCCGTATTCTGGGTCTCTCTGGAGTTCATCAAGTCCAGGATTCTGAGCGGCTTTCCCTGGAACAACCTCAGTTGGTCGCTCTATCGGCAGACCGTATTCATTCAGATTGCGGACATTGCCGGTGACTATGGCATCTCTTTTTGTATTGTCCTGATCAACTGGTTACTTTTTTTGATGCTCGCGAGACTCGTTCGGATGCGAGCGGGACTGGGCTACGCTCACATCATAATCTCACTTATTCTGCTTTTTGCCTCCACGTGGGGATATGGGACGTATCGGCTCTCCAATCTTGATGAATCTGGGAAGAAGCTAAGCGTCGGCATCGTTCAGCCCAACATCCCCCAAGCGATGAAGCTGCGTGCGAATTCCCTTCCGCACATGTTGAGCATTTACGGGCAACTTGCAGTCGCGCTTCCGGCGGATGTTCTTGATTTGATCGTGCTTCCCGAGGCCGCAATAACGACAGCATACAATGATTGCGAGTGGAGCCAATTGTGGGTCAAGAGAACGTTTGGTGGTCTATGCCCCGTTCTTTTTGGCGCCGTCGCCAGCACAAATGGCGATTATCGCAACTCGGCCTTTCTCGTCGATAAGAGCGGCGGCACGTCGAGATACGACAAGGTTCACCTGGTGCCTTTTGGAGAATATAACCCCTTCCCTCGCCTTCTGCATTTTGTTGAAGCGATGGCGGGTTACGAGGGTTCTCTGACGATGGGGGAAGGCCACTCGACACTTCAGCTAGGCGCCCTTTCAATCGGTGTCCCAATCTGCTACGAGATAATCTTTCCGGAAATCTCACGAGATTTTGTCGCAAACGGAGCCGATATTATCTTTACAATGTCAAACGATGCGTGGTTTGGCAGAACATCAGGCCCATACCAACATTTCGCTGTCTGCGTCCTCCGAGCAATAGAGAATCGCGTCCCCGTCCTGCGATGCGCGAACTCCGGCGTATCTGGCCTTGTCGATTCGGGCGGGAGGATAAAGCTCGAGACGGCCATCTTCGCCCGCCGTGCCGACGTCGTTTCCGTGCAGACTGCCGGTAACAAAGGGAGCTCGCAGAGGGCGACCGGCCTGTTCGCTTATCTATGCCTCGCGGTTTCTATTGTCGTCGGATTGGGGCGTGTTGAGGGCATTGCCCGGGCCGTGAGGCGGCCGCTTAGACGTTTCGCGAACTCCTTCCGAGCACGAGACAAGTAGAAGCGACGGGCGCAATAACATCTTATGTCAATTGCGCTGCGGCTTCCCACGTTTCATGTAAGGTTATTCACGCGGGGCCTCTTAGAGCTTACGCAGTTGGAAAATGTCCTGTTCGCCGCGTAGGCAGGTTTGAGTCAGATCGGAACGATTCCCAAGGGGGTATGAACGGCCGGGGATTTCAGCTCATGGAATCCTTTTTGCCGGCTGACCTGAACAAGTCTTTGATAGGCGTGGCCGGCGACACAGAAGCAATAGCGTGTTTGAAAACCATTTGCTGGTTTGAGCCCGCGTCCA
The DNA here is from genome assembly GCA_021160245.1 of bacterium. Lineage (GTDB taxonomy): Bacteria > B130-G9 > B130-G9 > B130-G9 > B130-G9 > JAGHCW01. The sequence goes on from JAGHCW010000082.1 coordinate 9,015, forward strand.
GTATGATCGTGAACTTGTCGAATCCCTGAATGCGCCCTGAAAGCTCAGTCCCATTGGCTAGAAGAACAGTCACTGGGATGTTCTGAGTCCTAGCTATATTCAGAAAAGTGTCCTGCAGGTTAATTGGGGGCGTTGCCATCGTAGTCCTCGTATCCGAAATCACAGAGCTTGTCAAAAGCACAACTGTAGCAACATTAGGGCAAGCGAAGCCCGGTTGCAAGTGTTATTTTTGCTTGGGAGCTGATTGGCTTGCTTTCTTGCATGTCTCTTGCGAGATCCTCATAAAACCTGTGAGCATTCTATAGCATCAAATATAGAAGAAATATCCCAAAGAACAAAGACATCTCGACAACACAGGGCAAAATCATCAGGCGCCCAACCTGGATGAACTTCACCTTGAAATACTCGTTCGACAGTATCAGGCACAGATGCACCGGGGTCAGCATGACCGCAACATAGCCCGAGACGGAGAAGATGAATACATACGCGATGAGCTGTGATTCCGGCAGGGCTGCCTCAAAAACAGGGTATAGAATCGGCAGTGCAATGCCCACATAGGCCACAACGATTCCTGTCACGAAACCGACTAAGAATGGAACTGAAATGGCAAGAAGAAGAAGCGGAACATCACTGCTGGCGAGCGACTCGGTGATGTCCTCGATCGCGCCCGCGTCCTTGAGTACGGCGGAGAAGATCAAGATCGACGCGATCGTTAGCATCGTCATCGCAACGCGCTTGTTCACAATCATCTTGATTGTTGTCCTAGAAGTTAGCCCTTTGCCCCAGAGAGCCATCGTTATTCCGACTATGAGGGCGATTACCAGGGGAAATCTAGTCGGCAAGGCACTTATCTCGAAGCCTCTTGATGCGAGCATTGATCTTGCATTTGTCAGCAAGAGATTGAGAGTGATCACCGCTATGATCGAGCGACCTATGCTCAAAAGTCGCAGGAGCGCTCCCTCTGTCCTCGGACCCGTCTGTGTCGCGCGCTTTGGGAGCTGCCTTAGGAAAAAGTAGTAGCCAACAACCACGGTAACGATCGTGGCCGGGAACGAAATGATGGCTATCTTCATCAGGCTGAAGCCGGAGATGGCGCTTATCAAAATGACCGATGGATAGAACGGCCACCAATACTCCCACACATGCCTGAACCAGTAGTTGATCGCGGACTTATGCTCATTGTCGGCCTGAAGGCGCCGGCACGCCTCGTCAACCAGGGGCGCCGAGAAGCGCGCCCCGCCGGGCATAGGCAGCAGCCCGATGACTGCCGTCATTATTGGCACGGCGATCCTCGGGTTCTCGATTACTTCGGAGACCGCTGCCACCATCTTGCGCAGCTGCTTTGTCTCGGAAAGAATCGCAGAGAAGAGCACGATCTGAAGGACTATCACAAGCAGCACGAGGTTTGGAGGGTCAGTCACACCAAAAAGCACGCTCTTGCCAAGCATATTGAGTGGCATTCCGAGCCAGAGCCCCAGAGCAATCGCGCCTGCGAAAAGCGAGGCGCCCAGCGGGGACTTGAGCTTGAGGCTTATCACCACGACCGCGAAGATGATTATTATTTTTAGGACTGCAGGCATGCTCTATTCTGCCTTCTTGCCCTTCTGTTTAGCCAATAAGAAGTCGATCCGACCCAGCGGAACCTGAACTGCGTGGAGCCGAACTTTGACCGTATCACCGAACCTGAACCGCCGGCCCGTCTTCGCGCCCGTCAGGCTCAGCGCATCCTCGTCAAAAGAGTATCGATCGTCCGTCAATGAAGCAGTAGCCACGAGCCCCTCCACAAAGTACTTGTCCAGCTCGACGAAGAATCCCCTAGATATTACTCCGGAAATTATCCCGGTAAAGGTCTCGCCTGTCTTGTCCGCCATGAATTGGGCCTGGCGCATCTTGACGATCTGCTTCTCGGCCTTCTCGGCGGCCCGTCCCCTTTCGGAACAGTGGTGGGCGGCCTCCAAGAGCGACTCGGCCGGCATTTTCTTCTTCTCCGTCTTCTGACTTTGCAGACGCTGTTTGATGAACCTGTGGACCATTAGGTCAGGATAGCGCCTGATGGGCGATGTGAAATGCGCATAGCAATCAGAGCCCAGGCCAAAGTGCCCCAGATTGTCCGGGGAGTACTTGGCAAGCATGAGCGACCTCAAGATGAGATAGGAAACGAGCTTCTCGACTCGCTTGCCTCGCACCTTGTCCACGAGGCGCTGGAGGTTCTCGCTGACATCGCCTCCGACGAGTGAGGTTTTATGCCCAATTACCTTGAGCATGCGCGATAGTTTTAGGAGCGACTCCTCGTCCGGAGGCTCATGCACGCGATACACGCATTGCGCGCCGCCGCCTGTAAGATAAGACGCTACCGCCTCGTTGGCGACTATCATAAACTCCTCAATAAGCCTGTGTGCAGCATTGCGCTCGGCCCGGACGATGTCCTCTGGCTTGCCCTTTAGATTCAAGATGACGATCGGGTCAGGAAGGTCAAAGTCCAAGCTCCCGCGAGCCGTGCGTATCTTGGCCAAAGCCTGAGCGAGATCGTTCATGGCGAAGATGTCCGAGGCGAAGCCGGAAATCTCATCCGCCGGAGGCTCGCCATTGTCTCTATTCTCAAGCAACATGGCGACCTCGGAATATGTCAGCCGCGCATTACTTCTTATCACGCTCTCATATACTTTGGTCGAAGTAATGGCGCCTCTTTTGCTGAAGTCCATGCGAACCGACAATGTCAATCTCTCAACATTCGGCTTCAGACTGCATATCTCGTTGGATAGCTCAAACGGCAGCATAGGGATAACGCTGCCCGGGAAGTAAACGCTGGTCGCACGCTCGTAGGCGTCTTTGTCAAGCGCGCTTCCGGGCGCCACGTACTTCCCCACATCCGCGATGTGGACATAAAGCCTGAAGCCCCTCTCGGTGCGCTTGATGCTAACCGCGTCATCAAAATCCCGAGCCTGTTCGCCATCGATCGTGAATGTGATTAGGCCCCTGTGGTCAGTCCGGCCCGATATATCGCTCTTTGCAATCTCCGCCGGAACGCGCGTCGCCTCGTCAAGAGCCTCGGCCGAGAAACTCGTCGGAATATCGAACTTGGACACGATTATCCGCTGCAAGACCTCAGGGTCATCCGGATGACCCCAGACCTCCGTGATGGAGACCAACATCTTGCCCGCGCGATCATCGATCTTTAAGATGCTCGCGTTGACAACTAAGCCGTCCTCAATCGGGCCGACCTCGTTATTAGCCACGACAATCTCGTGGAATATCTTCGCGGATAGTGGGTCAAGAAAAGTACCTTTGCTGGTCTTCAAGAACTTGCCGACAATCTCCTTCATCGAGCGTTTGACTATCCTTATGACCCGTCCGCTCGTTCTGCCCCTTTGCCGCTTCGTGTAAGTTACTTCAACAACATCGCCGTCGATCGCGCCTCCGAAGCCGTTCGCCGGCACGTAGATGTCATCACCGCCAGCTTCAAGGGGTATCACGAAGCCAAAACGCTCGTTGACCGGCTCGAAACGTCCCTGCATCCTTCTTCTTGCGGATGTCAGGGCAAATTTGCCATCGTCGCCTTTCACGATTTTGCCGCGCGAGACGAGATGCGCGAGCCGCTTTATGACGGCAGCCCTTTCGCGGCCAGAGCCCATGTGTCCCTGGATTTCTTTTAGCGTGAGGCGTTGCCCGCCCCCGCGTTTGAGTATGCTTAAAACCTTTCGTTCTATTCTGTCCAAATTCGCTTCCTAAGTTGTGAGTTTCATTTAAGGCGTGCTGACGCGTCGCAGCCGAGGTGAGCAAGCGCCCGATAACCAAGGCGCGACCCATACTTAACAGTATATGTTACAAGAACGCCGAGCTTTGTCAAACTCGTTGTCCGGATGTTGTGTAATCGGAGGTCCTATTGCTGAGTTGTCGCTGTATGCAATAGCATCGGGGCAATAGGCAATTGGAACTCGGTCGAGCTGTGGATGATGTCATGTCTCCTGCAAATGGAGCCGAACAAGCGGAGTAGGCCGCTGTCCAACGTCAATTGGCCGTCCGGCTCAGACGATAGCCATAAGCTAGATGTCCGCTTGACAGTTTGGGGTAACGTGATTATGTTTTGTGTTGATAGGGCCTATAGCTCAGCTGGCTAGAGCGCGCGCCTGATAAGTGCGAGGTCCCTGGTTCAAGCCCAGGTAGGCCCATTTTTCTATTTCTGGTTTTCCGGTTTGAGATAAGGATGCCAGTTCAAAATGGGGGTGTAGCTCAGCTGGGAGAGCACCTGCCTTGCACGCAGGGGGTCAGCGGTTCGAATCCGCTCATCTCCACTTCTCTTTTCGCGTCCTTTAGGACCGAACACTCGCTCTGTTGCCCAGTGGTTTACTGGAAAGCGCGTATAGGCTAGGGAAGCCGACTCCCAGTTGTGGCCCGCCTCGCTTTTTGTGGTTCTTTTTCTCTCCATGATGTTCTAGACCTTTGACTTTGCGGCGACCTCGACTCGGTTCTTGCCCTCGCCTTTTGCCTGAGCAAGTGCCTTATGTGCAAGGGAGACCAGCTCCTCCTTTTGATCCGCGTGCTCAGGATAGGCTGCAAGACCGATGCTGACAGTAACATCCTCGCCGGAGTTACTTACCGACAAGAACTTATGTTTCTGGATGCTCTGCCTCAGCTTGCCAGCAACTACGTTACCCTCCTCGGATGTGATGTTCGGAAGAAGCGCCGCAAATCGATCCGCTGCATAACGGGATAGAGTGTCGACCGGCGTGATATTCGACGAGAGTACTTGTGATACTTCCTTAACAAGCTCCCCGCCTGCATCTCGACCAAGCTTCTCACACATATCATAATAGCTGTCGATGTCTATTATTAAGAGGCACATCGGCGTACCGAATCTCTCACCTCGTTTAATCTCACGGTCCATCATCGCATCGAGGTATTTCGTGTTGTAAAGGCCGGTAAGATGGTCGGTAGTTGACATCTCCTCGATCTGTGTCTTTAAGCGCGCGTTTGCGATCGCCAGGGCTGCGCAATCCGCAAAAGGTGAGATTAGTTCGATGTCAGTGTCAGAGTACACGGAATCATCCGTCCTGTTGACCAGCTGTAGAATGGCGACGACTTGCCCCGAGTAGATGAGTGGAACGCAAAGCATGGACCTGACCCTCAAGCCCAGAATCGCGTCGAGCGCCGGATCGAAATCCTCGTCATCTCTGACGTCCTCCATGAAGATGGCAGACATGGTCGCCACGGTCTTTCCCAATATGCCTTGGCCCTTTGAAAAGCGAGGCGCATCTTCGCCCATTATGTTGCCGGTGACAATGTTGAAGACCATTTCACCAGTGTCCGGCTCGATCAGCACGCCGTTCCATGCCTGTGACGGGACGATCCCACGTATGCTCTCAAATAAGCCCTTGAGTTTCTCGTCAATTGGCTGCCGCTGTGTAAGCAGGTGGCCGGCGCGAGCGTATATGTCGATCTCCGCCTCAAGCAGCTGGAGTCGCTCCTGCATTTTCATTGCTGCTGATTTCAGCGCCCAAGTTGAGAGGAGTCGCCTGACGAGTATAAGAAACTCATCGTTCTGATAGGGCTTGTTTAAGTAATAGAACTCCTTGAATCGTAACGTCGATTTTAGCTGGCGGTACGTCGACTCTGCGGACATTACGATGACCGGCATCTCTTGCACGTAGCTCTGTAGCCTTTCAATGAGGTCCTGAATAGACGGATTTATCGTTACGATATCTATTAAGATCAGGCCGATGTTGCCTCGTTTCAATTTGAAAAAGATGTCATCTACATCCGAGATGATCTCCATACCAATGCCAGTCTCTCTCAGGATGTCGATAACAGCATTGCCCGGGAACAACGGATCGCCTATCAGAGCCACCCTGTGATCGATTAGTTCATACACCACGCCCAAGTCTCCTTAAAATCTCTCTTTTGCTCATGTCATGTTCTATATATACACGCGCATCCGCCAAAGTCAAGCTTATTCGCCGGCAAACTTCATATAATGTGGCAATTGGCTTGAGAAAGGTGATTATTTCCATCTTCAATTGACAAAGAGCCTGCATTGCGTTGATGTCTTGGCTGCAAACTCCTTGCACAACCTGTCGTATATCGCGTCGCTCGAACTGGGATTGGAGGTCATTTGCGGCAAAGCATGCTCTGGATGCCCTTGCGGCAAGTGAGGCAGATGCGCCGGATGTCGATCAAAAGCGCCCATAATGAGAAGTTTGGAGTCGCTTTGCATGATTTGCCGTGTCGAGGTTCATCTTGGGTCGAAAAAAACCATTGACTCATCGCCTGTTCCTGTTGTATTGTCCCTGTTCGGATGGATCATACTCTAACGAATTGGCTTCTCTGAGCGGGTTCTTGCTTGTGAGGACGTGAGTTGCTATTGCGCATGGCTAAATAAACTAAAGCCGCCAAACGATAAGGAAGAGGACATTCGGCATCTCAGTTGTAATGGGGAAGATGTCCAAATTGATTTATGCTCATAAAGTTCACAGTGTACCTAACACGCCGGACGCGTGTGTGGTTTCCTTTTTGTCTATATATGTCTTCATAGTTTCGGATTTATTCGAATAGGAACAGTTAGGAGGAGACGATGTATCGAGGCACGAGCAGGCTGTATGTGCTGTTTGCTGTTGCTCTGATGGTGTTGTGCGTGGGCTCTTTTGCGAGAGCTGCTCTCCCTGTGGAGACCAATCCCTCGTGGCATTCGACTGACCAGCTTCGTAGCTATGATGTTGAGTGGTACTTCGCGACCGCGGGAACGGTCTATCCAGATTTATATACTGCAAACATCGACGGTGAGCTGGTCGTTTATCAGAACTCGAAGGTTGACCCCATCGAGATAGCGACGGACCCGACCGTTATGTTGTCAGTAAGCCCGAATGCGATTGACATCGATTTTGGCGACTTTGACGGCGATGGATACAAAGACATGGCCCTTGTTCTCGACAGCGGCCTTGTTGAGGTTTACCGCCGCCCACCAACGGCAACGACCGCCACAAATTGGACGCTCGAATGGCAGTCATGCCAGATTCCGACCGCCAATACGACAAAGGTCAAGTGGGCAGATGCAGATGGCGATGGCAATATGGACCTCATTACAATCGGCGACCCGGACTACGTAAAAGTGTACTACAGTGATGGCATTGCAACGTTCAGAACTAACTCAGGTTGCGATGACTATCCCGACTGGGAGACGCCATCCTCATATCCCGCGCTCTCTATCGATGTTGGCGACGTCAACGGGGACACCTATCCTGATTTCGCGATCGGAACAGGTGACGGCAATCCTCTTTATATGTTCTTATTCGATTACCGTCTAGGCTCGAGGGGTTACTACATCCCCGATCCTATCTGGCAATCAACAGGAACTCCCATTACGCGGGGCGTCTTGCTGCGCGATTTCGACAAGGACGGCAAGCTCGATCTTGCCGCTGGTAACACGGGTGATCCGGCCTGGATATTTGTCAATAGAGACGCCTACCCGTGGTACCCAGAATATCCGGACTGGGAGTCTGACGCTTCGAATTACACTTACGACATCTGCGCCGCCGACTTCGACGTGGATAGCGACAACATCTCTCTTGACAACGACCTTGACCTGGTTGAGGGTAACTTCGCTCAGGCGGATGTAATATATCAGAACAACACGACCACTATCGGTGTGTTGGAGATGACGACAATTCCGGCGTGGACCTCCGATTTCGCAACAGGGGAGACGCTCTCCCTTGCCTGCGCGGACATCGGCGAGGACTTAAACAACGCGACCTATCCAACGATAGACCCGGAGCTCGCCGCTGGCGGCTGGGACCAGTTCAATGTTATATACATGAACTACTCGGAGCTCGGGCCATATCTGGACAACCAGTTCCCGACGGATAGCTCGCTCTGCCTGAATCTGGAGGCAGACTGGACGTTGCCAGGATTTACAGCCTGCGGAACTGACGCCAACATCTACTTCGAGGTTTGGACTGCCGCTCCAGGCGCATCTATCACCTCAATCAAAGTTTATGTGGACGCCACGACCAGCACGATGCAAGAGGTTACAGGCAGCGTGGCGACGGTCTCCGTAACCTACGAAGGTATTCCGGGAAGATACTGGCAGTGTGCCTACAACGACCCGAATAGCTGGAATTGGGGCGATTACGTCTATGTCCGAGTTGAGGCGACAGATAGCAATCTGGGCTTCAGGACCCTCAATTACTGGTTCCATATAATGGACGACATAGAGCTCGTCTCCACCGATCCATCGGACGGTGAGATCTCAGCGCCTCGTTCGCAATTCAGTTATGTCCTTGCGAACACCTGCGGCACGATCGACACGGCTTACTCCTGGCTGGAGTGGACGGGCCCGTGGGGGCCGACGTCCGCCACATTGACCTTGCTGTCGATAACCGGTGGCCCGGCGCAATATACAGTGCTGTTTGAGACTGAAGACGGCTTCCCTCTTGGCCCAGGCTATTATACTTGGCGTTTCTACGGGACGGATGATCAGGGGCGTGATTACGACTTCACCTCAACCATCCACTTCTGGATACAGGGCGGCGTATGGCCCCAGTTTAGACAGAACCCGCTTCACAGTGGAACGAGTCTCTATCCGGCGCGTATGCCATGTCCCTCCCGCAGGTGGGAGTATCCTGCGGTTTCAGGTACGAGCGATATACACGCGTCTCCTGTCAAGGACAGTTGGGGCAATGTTTATACAATTGACACGCTGGGCGAGCTTTACAAGATAGCCTCAGACGGAACGCTCGTTTGGTCGAAGCAAACAGGAGGCCTGGCCTCTGAGGCTCGTTGGGCGCCGGTTTTAGGCCCCACGGCGACGAACAACACAATCGTCTTTGTGCCACTGGGAGACCAGGTAAAGGCCTTCGACGCCGCAACCGGTAATGAGCTGGCTGTCTATGATGTAAGCGGTGCTGGCAACATCATTATGTCATCTCTGTTGCTGTTCCCTGAGGGCGGCGACTGGTTGCAGCCGAGAATCGCATTCGGCACAACCTATGATGTAGCTGCCGACAACTTCTATATCCTCGACGCTGACCCAAGTAATCTTCTCGTTGAGCTCTGCGCGCTCGAGATTGCCGGTCAGTATATCCACTCGACTCCAGCCGTTGACCCGACGGGCGCCTTCCTTTGGGTAGCTACCGATTGGGGCGAAGTGCACAAGATCGATATTACGGGCTGCGCGGTCGATTCCACGTTCGTTGCGGAGGACTTCTCCGGCATAGCGGATGCGATTATTGAAGGCAGTGTTGCGGTTGCGACCGACGGCTCCGTCTTCTTTGGCGACGATTCCGGCTGGTTCTTCAAGATCGGCTCGGACGCCACGATCGGCACCGATGGTTGGTACAGCGAGACAGGCGACTCTATTCACACCTCGCCTGCTCTCTTCTCCACAGGCGCAACGCTTTGCGTAGCTTACGGAGACAACTTCGGTACATTGTGGGTGTTCGGCGCCTATCAAACCACTACAGCAGTTGCGACGACCTCATGCCTCTTCCAAGCCGGACCGCGGGCTGGCGGTGGTTCCGCCATCTTCCACGGCAACGGTATATCGGTGTCGGGCGATGGCTATCTCTATTTCGGTTCTGAGAATGGCTTCATTTACTGTGTGGACGCCACGCAGGGCGACTTCAGTTACGATCACGATCTTTGGAAGATGCTTCTCGGCGCCCATGTGCGGAATACGCCGGCCATTGGCTATTATGGCGAGATAGATGTTTGCGCAACTACTTCTCCGCCGAATCCTTATGGTATCGTAGTTGAGATCATATCTGACTGCGACGCGCCAATGACCGAATGCTTGTCTTGGGACGATCTTGCCCTCGACCATACGAATGCAGCGACCTTTGATTTGAACTACACCGGTATAGACGTCAAGTCTGGTATCGAGTCGATTGACTTCTACAGGAAGGCTAAGAATGGTGGCGTGTATGAGTTGATAGACACCGTCTATCCGCCGCTGCCGGGTTATTCCGTAAGTGGCTCTTACAACACGGCAATTGCTACGGAAGGAACCTATTACTTCTACACGATAGGTCACGACAGGCGCGAGCCAATTGCCAATGACGAGGCGGCCCCCGGCGTTCAGGATTGTGAGATCACTTATGACATCACTACCCCTGAGGCGACTTGTAGCACAGTTGCCGAATGGACGAGCACGGAAGCGACATTGGCCGTCTGCTACACCGCTTGGGACCCGACCACAGCGACTACCGATGTTTCGGGACTTGCGAGCGTCAAGTTCTACACCCAGTTCATGGCGAGCGCTTGTGGCGCAAGCTGGGGTGGCTGGCAAGAGCAGAGCACGCACGCTACGACGTTCACGGCGGGCACCGATCAGGTCTCAGATTGTATCGATTACATGCTGCCAACCGAGGGTTACTATCGCTTCGCGTTCATCGCTGCCGACCATGCTGGCAACGCGATGGCGGAGCCGCCGGCGACATCTTGCAGCACCACAGTTTGGGACTGCACCGCCCCTGAGTCTGATACTCACGGTGGCGCATATACGAACAACCCGGTCATCCACAGGGATTATTGGGCAAGCGATGACGTGACTGGCCTCGACCAGGTTGATCTATACTACTGGTATTCGAATGACGGCGGCGCGAGCTGGTCGCCCTTCACTCACGCTTATACCGTCCAGACGGACACCGATGGGAATGACCCATCTGACTGCTTCTGGGCAAATGACGAGTGGAGTTTTGACGTAACCGCCATCGGAGAGGGCATCTATAGATTCGTCACAATTGCGACGGACAACATCGGCTTGGTCGAGACGTTCCCTGTCGATCACAACGAGATGCCTTACTACCAAGTCTATTACGACTTCCACAACCCAGAGACCTGGGCGATTGTCGATGGATACCATTGGGGTCCTGACACCAACTGCCCGGCGACTTGCGAGACCATCACGGTCAGCTTTGATTCCACGTTCCCCGAGCCTGGTGGAAGTGGACTTGAGCAAGTAACGCTCTGGTGGAGACTCCAGGAAGATTGCGATCCTGGCATGGGCTGGACGGATTGGACTGACACGCTTACTGACGCGATTACGACAAGCACGTTGTCCGTGCTGACGACAGGGACTTGGTACTTCCCGGCTGCTACGGTTGGAACCTACCAGTTCTACACAATCGGCGAGGACTTCGCGCTTAACAAAGAAGATGTGCCAAATGCTGACCCAGACCTCTGTGCTGACGACGAGGCGATGTACGAGAACATACCGCCAGAGACGGAGGCCTACACGGAGCCTTATGGCCAGGATAACACCTGGGTGAACGGACCAACCGAGATAGGCCTTTATACCTGGGATGATCCAGGCACATGCTCAAGCGGCATCGCGACTGTGGCGTCGTTGATGAAGTATGAGGGCGGCGCGACTTGGTCCACCATTTCTGGGCTTATGATCCCGACCGACAGCACGGTCTTCTGGACGCCGTCACCGGCTTGGGAAGGCCTCTACAAGATTCTGAGTAACGCTCAGGACAAGTCGGACAACTGGGAGTATCACAACCTAGGTGATATGCCCGTCGCGGGAGATGATGAGTTCATCTACGATGTGACGAACCCGGTGGCTACGCTCACTTGCGTAACGCCTCCATATCTTTCCTCCCCGGCGACGCTTTCGTTCGACTACACGGACGAGAACGCTAGTATCACGACAGTTGCTGGCATGGATTACCTGCAGCTTTGGGCAAGGGAGCCGGACGGCACGCTGCATCTGGTGGCGACAAATACGACGATCTACGGCGAGACGGGTCCGGGCACAGATGCCTTCACGGACTTCCTGCCACCATTTGAGGGTGTATTCGGGCTATATACGACCGCCTTTGACAGGGCCGGCAATGTTGAGCCTGGCGCTGCCACTGAGTGCTCGGTAACCTTCGATTGGACGCTGCCGACATCGACGATAGGAAGCGTCGCTCCGACAATCGCAACCATGGAGTTCGATTGCATTGAGATATCCTTCATCGCAACGGACGCGGTTAGCGGGATTGACGAGGTCCACCTCTTCTATCGTTATACGGAAGACGGTGGTGTGACTTGGGAGCCGGCGACTACCGGGACATGTGGCTGGAGAGACTATGGCCTCGATGTGCCTGCTCAGGTCTTCTACGGCTATGGCGCCACGTCAGCGACCGGCGCCTTCAACTTCTGCTTCGACGACCTGCTGAATGGGGAC
>JAGHCW010000125.1 GCA_021160245.1 bacterium
CGGTAAAATATGACTCCGCCGAACTTGATCCAGGCCTTGCCGAGTCGCCGGTTCTTCAGAGTTACGATCCGGTTGGCGCTGTGGTTCAATTCCATACAAACGTAGAAAGGTGGGTTTACCAGAGCAAAATCGACTTCGCCGCGCTCAACGGTCGTATGAATGTCATCGAACCCTAGCGGCACAATCGAGAAGGTGTAGCCGGGGATACTGTCCGTCAGATAATCCGCGGTCGGGCCCCACTTCGCGAGGCATCTGCCTGGTCCGCGCTTTGCCAGGACGCCGATTCTGACCTCCCGGCGAGCGCCTACGGGCGCAAGCTCTGCCGCGGACGAGTGCCCGTGGCCATGTTTGGCCTCCAAGGCGCCGGCGACTCGCTCGTTGTGTTTGTTCTCGGCGCCAGCAAGCGCGCCTGCGGCAAGGACGCCTATCAGAATTACCACAAGCACAAGACGCCCAATAAAACGTCTATAATTCATCCATCCCTCACCAACGGCTATTCAGTGCCCTGCTTCAGGCCGTGCGGTCCCCATTTGGAACGCATTTGAGACATTGCGTTAGAGGCGTAATCCAACCGGTACGTTCGTATATGGCCACGTTTTCTTTAGCCATTATGGAAAAGCGAGTGAGCATGTTCGCTCTTTGGAGAGCTTTGCTTTCTTTTCTTGCCTGACTGCACGGACGTGCTAACCTGCCCCTGATCAATTGATTACTGAGACTATTGCGCAAGCAGAGGAGATGGGGTTCGGGCTTGGATGCTAAAATCAACATTGATGTAGTCGGCGCGGGCCTCGCCGGATGTGAGGCGGCTCTTTGCATCGCCCGGCTGGGCATTGGCGTCCAGTTTTGGGAGATGAGGCCCTCTCGGATGACGCCGGCGCATGGGACTGGGCATTTCGCCGAGTTGGTCTGTAGTAACTCGCTGAAGTCGGATGTGCTCGATTCGGCGCATGGGCTTTTGAAGGCGGAGCTTCGCGCGCTGAGTTCGCACCTGCCTGTCGATTGCCGACCAGCATCGTGTTCCAGCTAGGAAAGCGCTCGCGGTTGACAGGGAGGCATTTGCCGCCGAGGTAACTGAGGCGGTCGAGACCGGTTCGCTGATTGAGATCATTCGAGATGAGTATTCCCATATCGACGCCGAGCGGCTGACCGTCGTCGCGAGCGGCCCCCTCACGTCAGACTCGCTTGCTCAGGAGCTTTTGAGCATCATCGGCGGCGAAGCATCTCTACTTCTTCGACGCGATCGCTCCTGGGATTGGTGCCGAGACCGTCGATCTCTCCAGCGCATTCTGGGCCTCGAGATATTCACCTGCCGATGGCGACTACCTTAACTGCCTGCTGACACAGACGGAGTACGCCGCGTTTCGCGAGGCGCTTCTCGGCGCGGAGACGGTTGAGCCGAGGGATTTTGAGCGAGGGCGCCTCATTTGGACTCTACCATATCTTGAATGCCCTTATTGACAATCCCTTTCGTAAGGTCTGCTCCTTAATAATACGGGAAATCAGACAGGTTGTCAAGATCAAGTGGTGCCCGTTTTAAGCCAGGTTTGGCGTGCGAAATATGGCTACAAAAGGGCATAGACCTCCCGTAGGGGCGGTTCGTGAGCCGCTCCTACGGCGTAATGGTCGTTTCAACCTTCTTGAGCTTGGGCAGCTCGAGCGGACGTTTTTCGCCGATCATCGCGGCGATATTCTCACGCTTAATTGCCTCATAGACTTCTTTTCGGTGAACGGAGAGCGACCTCGGCGCCGCAATTCCGAGCCGGACCTCATGCGGACCAACGTCAACGATCATCACCTCGATGTTATCGCCGATGATAATGCTCTGGTTTCGTTTTCTCGTCAGAACCAGCATTAGCGTGCCTGCCCGTCATCTTTGGGAATTATCCGGCAGCGGAGGTCGAGGCTCATATCCTCAAGCACTACTTGCCGACCGAGCCGTTCTTTGGTGTTGATAACGACTGGTGCTCTTAAGTTCATCCGCATCTCTCGCGGGTCTTCAGGAACGACGACGATGGCGAGAACGAGGCCATCTGAAGATTTTTGGAGTTTGAGGCTCTTGGCAACCCGGTCCGGCAGTTGAACCACATACTCTGGTTTCACTACCGTAGGGTTAATCAAGAGGAAGGCGAGATTGCTCTGGCTAACCGATTGCAGCCAAACGAAGGGACTTTCCGCCTCATGCGGTACGAGTATATAGCGATTAGAGTCCGGAAAGCCCAAAATCCCCTCGTCAAAATGGATTATCTGACTGTCATCGACCTCAACATGGCCGAATCGTCCACTCTCTATTCTCATTCTGCCTCCACGATATAGTTAGGCTCTGAGCGATTCATTCGACATTCTTGACATCGCGACTTTCCTATTTTTTTGAGGGCTTCTGCCCAAGAATCTCATCGAGCATCTCGCGATTCTTCGCCACAATGAAATCATTGATGCAAAGGAAGTCCATGCTTCTATTCAGGAAAGTCCTGACAGCATCTTTGGGGTAACATACTATAGGTTCACCCTTGTCGTTGAAAGACGTGTTCATCACCATCGGTATGCCAGTTAGTTCTTTGAACTTGAGTATTAGCTCGCGATACCTGCCCGGCAGGCCCTTGGAGACAGTCTGCACTCTCGCGCTGCCATCCACGTGAACGACTGAGGGGACTTTGAGCATCGCATCCTGCTTGAACTCGAAGTTCAGCGTCATAAAAGGACTGTCAAAAACATACTCGAAGTAATCCCCCAGGTCCTCCTCAAGAACAGAAGGCGCAAGCGGACGCCAGAGCGCTCGCGTCTTAACGACATTGACCCTATCACGTGTCTCTGGATTCACCGGACTTGCAAGTATGCTCCGAGCGCCCAAGGCCCTCGGCCCAAACTCCATCCGGCCCTGAAACCAACCGACAATGAAATCCCGCTGCAACGCCCTGGCGGCTACAGAGACAACGTCATCGCATTTTGCATAAGCCAGGCCCTCAAGCGCCGGCTCAATCTCATCATTGCTAAACTCATTGCCAAAATAGCAATGACGCATTGTTTGATTGAAGCTATATCCAAGCTTGTTCAACGCCAAAACTCCGGCGCCGAGCGCAGTCCCCATGTCCATCGCGCCCGGCTGGATGAATATGTTGTCCACAAAGGGCTGCTTTAATATCTCATAATTCATCACACAGTTAAGCGCAACGCCGCCGGCCAGACATATATTCCTACAACCCGTCATCTCATGGAGAGCCTTGGATAGCTCGCATCCGGCCCGCTCCAAGAGCTTCTGAAGCGTTGCGGCAATATCCTTATGAACCTGCGTTATCTCGCCACCTCCGCGCCTCGCGTGACGAGCGAGTTTCCTTATCTCTCTGAGATTGATGCGATAATCACCGTCATAGACATCCAGTATTCGCTCATACTCCGGATCGTAGTTCCCATAGGCTGAAAGACCCATTGTCTTGCCAGCCTCAAAATTGAAGAAGCCCAAGATGTTGCTTATCGTGCGATAGAGCTTGCCGAGCGATTGTGACGAGGGGTACTTTCTCAGCAGCTCCATCTTGGAGCCTCGCCCATGCCAAAGCGTTGTCGGCGTGTCCTCCGAAAGGCCGTCAGTTACGAAGATGCCAGCCTCGTCAAAGCCCGATAGATGAAAGGAGCTCGCTGCATGGCATAGGTGATGATTGAAAAAAAAGACTCTCTTAAAACGTCTCCGAAGCTCCCCTACAAACTTGCGCCTCGAGAAAAGATAGGCGGGAATGGCCGCGTGCAGGAGCTCCATGCCCACGTCTTTTTCAGAGAACCGGTCCCGAAGCGTCTGGGTTATGGGCATCTTTACGATGCTCTGATAGACCGTATCGAAGAGCATCTTAAGTACTTGGTAAAAACTGACGTCGAAAGAAAGCCCCACAGCATCGATATCAGAGTCCTTCAAGCCATTGGATTCCAAACACCAATCAATGGCCATCCGTGGGGCGTCGCCACCTAAGAGGAAGCCCGGTTTCTGCTTCACTCTTGTGAGCCGTTCCTCCTCCATGAGCGATAGCACTTCGTTTTCATTAAGAAGTGCCGCCGCCGTGTCGTGTAGAATCTCGTTGATCCCAAGAATATAAACCATCTTGACCCCTCTTAAAAAAATACCTCGCCGGGCGGCGAAGCCAATATCCTCGTTACTCTCAACGAGCAGACCCAAAAATGACAGATATTTCGAGCCATATCAACTGCGAACTGTCATTAAACTAACTCTTGTCGCACATCCGGCGAATGTGCCCAAAGAAACGTTCATGTTTTGCATTGCCTAACCAGCACGCATATACTCCTATTGCCTTGTTTGACCTGAAAATGTCCGAGAAGATAGGAGACCTGTCCAAATGGAACAATTATTGCGGGAGATATTCCCGGAAATCGATCTAATTGCGGATGAACTGCTCAGAGAAAAGACGCTAAAGGCATGGGAGATCGCCCTTGATGTGGCGGATATATCACCCAAGGTGATGACCGAGATGCCCTTTTCGCTCCTTGCCAAGCAGTGTGGCATCAATCTCGTTGAGCATATCCGAGCGGTCACGAAGTCGGCCATCGCGCTTGCCGGCGAGATGGCGTCAGCTCACGGCGAGCGCGTCTCGATCAACCGCGATCTCGTCATAGCCGGTGGCCTAGTCCACGACATCGGAAAGGTTCTGGAATATGAGAAGACCCCGGAAGGCTACCTAAAGGGCTATTATGGGAAGATGCTGCGCCATCCTTTCTCAGGGATATGGATATGCGCGCAGGCTGGTCTTCCCGTCGAGGTGCTGCATATCGTGGCAGTTCACTCGAAGGAAGGCGACGGCGGTCACAGGAGCATTGAGGCGAATATCATATTTCATTGCGATTTTGCCAACTTCGAGCCATTCAAGGACGCGCGCCCATGACGGAGAAAAGGCTGAGGATCGCCGTAGTCTTTGGCGGCCGCTCGGTAGAACACGAGGTCTCGATAGTCTCCGCGAGATCGTTTTTGTCCGCTATGGACAGAGACAAGTATGAGGCTGTGCTTGTTGGCATCGACACTGAAGGCCAATGGCTTCTCGTCGGCGACAGCTTCGACGGCATTGGCGAGAGGCTATCTTCAGATTCCGGGAAGCGGATTCGCCTTTTGGACGACGGTTCCCCGAGCTTGCAGAGCACGGCGAATTCAATTGAGAGGAAGCAGGATGCTCAGCTCGGCCCGATAGACGTCTTGGTTCCAATGGTTCACGGCAGTTTCGGCGAGGACGGCTGCATCCAGGGCCTCTGCGAGCTTCTAGATATCCCTTACGTCGGCGCCGGCGTACTCGCTTCGGCTCTAGGCATGGACAAGCTCACATCGAAACGAATCCTTCAAGCTGCCGGCATTCGGGTGGTGGGCTTTCTCCCAATCTTGGAGTGCGAATGGAAACGGACGCCGGGAGAGATCGAGGTTTGCGCCTCGTCTGAGATAGGATTCCCCTGCTTCGTCAAGCCATCGAACGGCGGCTCCAGTGTAGGCATAACGAAGGTCAGCGAGGCTAAGTCGCTAGCGAAGGCCATAGATTTGGCCTTTCAATTCGACGGACGAGTCATCATCGAGAAGGCAGCCCAAGGCCGGGAGTTTGAGTGCAGCGTTCTCGGCAACGAAAATCCCCGCGCCTCGGCCATAGGCGAGATTATTGCCTGTAACGAGTTCTATGACTACGACGCAAAGTATGTGGACGGAGAATCGGAGCTCAGCATTCCGGCAGATATCCCCGACGGAGATGCCGAGAAGATGCGTAGCTCCGCAATAGAGGGGTTCAAGCTCCTCGACATGAGTGGAATGGCCCGAGTCGATTTCCTCCAGGATAATGAAGCGAATGAGATATATCTGAATGAACTCAACACGATTCCCGGATTTACGAGCATCAGCATGTATCCGAAGCTCTGGGAGGCGTCCGGACTTCCGTATCCAAAACTCGTTGACGAGCTGATTGAGCTCGCGCTTGAGCGGAGCCGCGATAAGACAAAGCGCCGATACGATTATGGAGGATAGAAATGGCCGGCAACGTGGGTGTGGCGCCTTGCTAAGCACAATTGACTTCCTAGACAAGCGATGGCAAATCGCCTCTTGCGTCAAGGCGCTAGTAGGTACTCACGGACTTCGAAGTGAAAGAGGTCACCTATGCGACAGGATGATGAGCTTCAGCTGATAAATGAAATCAAGCGTGTCGAAAGCGAGCTGTACCAGAAGCAGAACGAGCTTTCATCTCTTCGGCTCAAACGAGGGATTAAGAACTTCGGCCCGGATAAGGCTGCATGGAAGCGTGAATTTGACGAGCTGCTCAAACGGTTTGGCGAGCTATCTTCAGGTGGAGACAGTGTTGAGGATGTTCGATGGGAACGTGCGAGGTGAAGCTCGCAGTCGATAGCAATGTATTGGTAAGCAGCCACAGGCCGCGTCAAGCCCTGCCGGACCGCGGCAAACCAGAGCAGAGTCTAGCCGCCGCACTCTGTAATCGCCCGGAGGCCGATACCGTCGAATTCGAGACATCTGGACAGCGAGAAGAGGTGTTCATCTCTTAGGTCTTTATTGCCATCAATCTGATTTATCTGGCAACAGCGCCTCAGTTGACATGCTAACCTGAGTTAGTAAGACTATCACAGAATATTATTACCCTAATATAGGAGGTCTTGACGATGCGACACAAATCATTATTCGCGTGCGTAATTGTGATGTTTTCTCTTTCACTTGCTGCGTCGGCGCTGGCCGAGCCCGCCGTCCAGGTCTTTGCGAACAAGCTCGAATTCGACATCGGTGACAACATGGAGGTCTGGGTATCCGCGCAGAATCCTGACGAGGAGATATGGGTGGATTTTTATCTCTTTGTGAGATTGCCGGACGGAAACCTCTACTTCTGGCCGACCTTTTCGCGGACCCCGGAGCCATACAATGTCGTGCTTCCTGGTGGCTTTCAGATGCTGCCGATGAAGCTCTTTGAAATAGTTTTGCCGGACAACGCGATGATAGGGACGTTCACATGGTACGCCGCTCTGACACTTCCCGGCGACAATGTGATAATCGGGGATTTGAGCGAGATTAGCGTTACAGTGAACTCATCGACAGAGACTCTCCGCGCCTTTGCTTCAGCCACTCCAATGAGAGGGCTTGCTCCTCTTGAAGTCTTGTTCGAGGGCGTCGCTACTGGCGGCCGGCCGCCGTATCAGCTCTTCTGGGACTTTGAATCGGATGGCCAATACGACGCAGAGTCGCCCGATTCGATCCATACCTATTCGGAGAGCGGCATGTTTGAGGCGGTGTTGTTCGTGCGTGACGCGAACCTAGATGTCGCGGAGGACTACTTGACTATAAACGTCGCCCCTGAACTAACAGTGGTGGCCGAGGCAACCCCTCAGAGCGGGGATATTCCGCTCGAAGTCTCCTTCATGGCGACGGCAGAGGGTGGATACGGGCCTTATACGTATCTCTGGGATTTTCAGGGCGATGGGAAGGCTGATAGCAGCCTTAGGGCGCCTGAGTTCACGTTCGTTCAGGAGGGCAACTATTTCTGTGCTGTTCAAGCGACCGATTCCAGTGGCAATACTACCATAGATGTGGTCGTCATCGACGCTTACTTTGAGCGACCACCGACGGGCATGGTCCTTGTTTCTGGCAGCGTTTTCTCGATGGGTAGCACTGAGGAGGGCGACGAGATGCCAGAGCATGATGTCTGGCTCGACTCCTATTATATTGATAGGTACCCGGTGACAAACAGCCAATATAGGCAATTTACAATCGACACGCTCCACCTTCCCCCGGCTTTTTCGGAGGACGAGGATTTCAACCAGACAGACCACCCGGTCGTTGGTGTTACATTCTACGATGCGCTCACATATTGCGAGTGGATGGGCAAGTGCCTGCCGACTGAGGCGCAGTGGGAAAAAGCTGCGAAGGGCCCGACACACAGGATGTTCCCATGGGGCAACACGTTGCCGGATGCCGGCGGCGTCTTCTGGGCGAACATTCACAACGATGATGCCGCCGAAGAGGATGGCTTTGAGTTCACCTCGCCGGTTGGCTACTATGATGGTGAGAATTATGGCACGGGCAATGCTAAGAGCCCTTATGGGTGCTATGATATGGCCGGAAATGTGTGGGAGTGGTGCTCTGATTGGTATCTAACTGACTACTACCAGTACTCACCATATCGTAACCCCGCCGGGCCCAGTTTCGGGACAATGAAGGCTATCCGAGGCGGTTCGTGGGACAGTGATGTGTGGGATATCAGAACTTCAGGCCGTAACTGGTTTTCGCCATTAGACCTGAACCAATTCACCGGTTTCAGATGTGCTCAGGAGATATCGCCGGTCCGCTAATTGCGAGTTACGGTTGATTTGAGGGACCGGGGAAGTGGCAGGGCATCTACTGCGACTTTGTGTTAGATTCGCCTTGAACCCTCTGCCTCGCTGGGCTTCGGGTTTCTCTCGCTTCTTTGAAGACTTGCGATGTAAATTGACAGAACGGAGATTGCAGCCGGGGTTATGCCGGGGAGCCGTCGTGCGGCGCCGAGAGTTGCGGGGCGCGATTCTGCTAGTCTCTGTCGAATCTCGGCGCGAAGCCCGGGCACAGCATCGAAGTCAATTTGCTGTGGTATCCGGACCCCATCCAGCCTCTCCCACCTCTCGATCTTCGCCTCTTCTCGCCTTATATATCCCTCGTATTTGACCTGCATTTCGACGATATCCTGATCAGGAGGGCCGAGGCGGGACTCGAAGCCTAGTCTTCCCGTCAGATCTGCATAGCTCACATCCGGGCGCCTGATGATCTCCAAGAGGCTTTTATTCCCGAATTCATCTTGGCACTCATCGCGGCAGACCTTATGAGATAGCGCGAACAACTCCGCCTCGCGTTCATTCTGCCGCCTCTTCATATCCGAGAACGTGTCATCGTCAATTAGCCCAAACCTGTGGCCATGTCCCATGAGTCGCACGTCCGCCGTATCCGCCGAGAGCAGCAGACGGTGCTCCGAGCGCGCAGTGAACATCCGATAGGGTTCTCTGCAACCTAGCGATACAAGGTCATCGATCATGACTCCGATATATCCCTCGCGCCTCGTCATCACAAACGGCGGCTCGCCACGAGCTTGCAGCGCGGCATTTATACCGGCCAGAAGTCCCTGTCCGGCTGCCTCCTCATAGCCAGATGTGCCGTTTATCTGTCCGGCGAGAAAGAGCCGCTTCACTCTCTTGGTCTCAAGCCAGGGATGCAGTTCGGTCGGTTGAATGAAAGCATACTCGATGGCGTAACCGGGCCTTGTTATCCTGACGTCCTGAAGCCCATCGACACTTCGGAGCATCGCAATTTGAACGTCGAAGGGCAGACTGGTCGCAAATCCGTTGGCGTAATACTCGGACGTGCTCAATCCCTCTGGCTCAATGAATATATGGTGCGTCTCCCTTTGGGGAAATCGCTTGATCTTGTCCTCAATCGATGGACAGTAGCGAATGCCCACGCCAGTTATCTTTCCGCTGAAGAGCGCCGATCGCTTGAGATTGTCCCTGATTATCCGATGGCAATTCGGCGTAGTTCGGGCCAAATAACACCGAATCTTGTTGCCGTTGACCTCAGAGCTTCTGAACGAGAACTTCGGCGGCGGCTCATCTCCTGGTTGAGGCGTAAGCTTCGAGAAGTCTATCGTCTCCCCGTCGAGCCTGGGCGGCGTGCCGGTCTTGAGCCTCCGAAGGTCGAAACCGTTCAGCTCAAGCGAGCTTGCGAGACCCCGCGACGGAGGGTCTCCCAACCGACCGCCGGCGAACGACTCGGTCCCAATGTGCATCATGCCGGAGAGGAATGTGCCCGCGCAGATGACGACTGTCTTGGCCTCGATCTCGCCCCGGAATAGGCATCTAACGCCAGAGACCCCATCGGAATCGACCAGAAGGTCAACCACCTCGTCTTGCACCAGATCGAGTCGCTCCTGCGCCTCAACTACTTGCTTGAGGGCTTCGGAGTATCGAGACTTGTCGGCCTGGGCGCGGGGGCCGCGGACCGCCGGGCCCTTGCGCCTATTCAACAGTCGGAACTGTATGCCCGTTCTGTCAATGGTCCTAGCCATCTCGCCGCCCAGCGCGTCGATCTCCCGGACAATGTGCCCCTTGCCAATGCCCCCTATCGCGGGATTGCAGGACATTGCGGCGACCTTGTCCGAATTGAGCGTTATGAATAAAACGCTGCAACCCATTCTCGACGCTGCGAGCGCCGCCTCGCATCCGGCGTGCCCCGCGCCGACGACGATTACATCAAAACTTCCTGCGCTATTCATGTGGCCATCATAGCAGGATTCTTCATTCAACCAAGCAGCTCCCGGGCCGGCAGACAAATGGAGCTGACAATCTTGCTAAAGTTCCCCAATCGATCTCCGATAAATAACAGGTGTGATTGCAGAGCGCACTATGCACGAGTCAAAAATGGAGCGAGGAGGTGATGGTTAAAGAGCAATAAACTCCGGCTAAGTAGTTCGTCTCTATTTTGAGACGGAAATCAGACAGGGCAAGGATGCCCACCATTGCTACATATTGTGGCGAATATCACGGAGGAAACAACATGAACGCAGAGACACAAGCACTTGGTATCCAGAACATGCTCTCTAAGATGAGCAGGGATATCGCAAAGGTAGAGAACCGAGTCAGTACCGGTTACAAAGTCACGAAGGCCTCAGACAGTCCCGCCGACTACGTTATCTCCCAGATGATGGGCAGGACTATTTCTGGTCTGCAAACCGCCAAGGTCAACGTTGGCAATGCTAGCAACCTGGTCTCCGTCGCTGAGGGCGGTCTAAAAGGTATTAAAGACCTTCTGGGCGAGATGCGTGCGACCTCGCTAACGGCATCCGACGCCACGAAGTCAGGCGCAGAGAGAGCCGCTTTGAGGCAGACGATTGCGGAGCAAATGAAGGAGATCGACGACATGGTCAAGCAGACCACGTGGGGCGGCAAGCAGCTGCTCAACGGCGCCGGACTCTTCGCCTTCCAGACGGGAGCGAATCCTGGTGACACGACGTCCGTCAAGATCGATCAGAACTTCTTTGCAAGAGAGATAGGTGTGGGTGACACAGGAGCAGCGGCTCAGGTGGCCTGGACGGCGGACTCAGATGGCCGAAATGTCTATGTCGGCGATTACAGCGCGGTTGAGGATGCCGAGTGGACAATTGAGTTCACAAGCGCCGGGACGTTCAATGTTACTAGCACGACGGTCGGCGAGCCACCCACAGCGACAGGTGCAATTGGCTCACAGTATTCCGATGCCGGCATCCAATTTCAGCTTGCGGCAAGTGCCAATTCAACCGACTATGCAGTCGGTGATAGGGTAACTTTCTCAAGTAGCGCTTCCGTCATCGACTCGGTTACGGCGAATCGGGCAAAGGGCACAACTGGTAATGCCGCCGCAACAGCAGACAGCGCCTACACCGGTGAAGTTGACGGGACGATTCAGATCAATATCACGGGTTCTGGTAACGCGACTGTCATCTCCTCACAGAGCCAGTTGACGGGTTCGTTCACATTCAGTGGTACCGATGGCTCAACGCAGTCCGGTACGTTGACTATCGACTCGGATGGACAGGCGACAATTACTGCGGGTTCGTGGGATTCTGGCATCACGATCCAGTTCAGCGACAATGACCAGATAGGAACCACGAATGACTTTATATCGGGCGATAGTTTCTCGTTTGATGTGGAGGCCGCTGCGGTGTCTGCTCCGGACACAACGGGCGTGATCGGTGATAGCGGCATTAGCCTTGACACAGCGGCTGCGGCATCGACGTCTATTGCGCACATCGACAAGGCGATCAAAACGGTTGAGACTTATGAGACCCTCCTCGGTTCCACCTCCCGTAGGCTGGAGATCAGGGAGGCATCTCTATCAACCATGGTGGCGAACAACTCAGCAGCCATGGACCGTATTGTCAAGGCCGACCTGATGGAGGAGCAGTTGAACTTGACGAAGTACACCGTCCAGCAGCAGGCGGCACTCGCGATGTTCATGCACGCCAACACGCAGATGCAGACGGCGTTGTCAGTTCTGAGGATATAGGGCAAGTAGATAATTAGTCAACATGATTTGGGGCGGGCCTGCTGGCTCGCCCCAATCATCTGAATCCGCCCTATATAAAGGGCCATAGAAGAAAGGCGTGTGTATGAACTTGCAGTTGAGTGCAGGAAGAGCGTATCAGACTGTCCAAGTCAAAACGGCCAGCGCTCCCCGAATAGTCTTGATGCTCTATGATGGTGGCCTGAAGTTTGCTGGGATTGCCAAGAAGCAGATGAGCGTCGGGAACACCAAGGAAGCGTACAAATTCCAAGGGAAACTGCTTAACGTTCTTTCTGAACTAATGCGCTCGCTAGTGCTCGATTCCGGGCACAAGGAGGCCGACAACTTCTTTTTTCTCTATGACCACATGAGCAAAGCAGTACGCATGGCAAACATTGAGCAGCAGGATGCCAGCGGCTTTGATGAGGTCTTGCGCATTATGGGCGAGCTCAGAAACAGCTGGAAGACCATGTTGGTCCAGAATGGAATGGCCTAGCCAGACAGATTGACTCTGGCGCTGGCCGGGAGGTTAGTTAGGTGATCAGGATTGAAGACGTATCCAGCGTTCAAGCGAACGCAAATTACGGGGAGTCGCGGAAACCAGTGATGGCTCGACCACCAGGGGAGCGTAGTATCGTGGACGAGCTTGAGGTTTGGAGCGCCGACCAGGGCCATGGGGCAGAAGTCAACGCGAGTCGCGTGATCGATAATGCCTGTTTCAGTTCGGACGAGTTTGTGTTGCCGGGAAACGAAGCCATGATAAATGCGCCGAGTGACACCGGGCACAATGCGGAACGACTGGAGGAGTTCGTAGAGAAACTCAACGACATCAATTCGATCTTCGACAACCGCCTCGAGTTCGAATACGATCAGGACCACGGGACATCTGTGATCCGAGTGATTGACAAGAACACCGACGAGGTCATCCGGGAGATACCTCCAGCGAGGTTTCTCGACGTGATGGGAAAAGCATTCAGCACACTCGGGATCGTTGTCGATCAGATTGTATAAAAGAGACCCTCATCCATCCCCATTGCAAGGCGAAGGGGGCTGACGGCGCACGCCGCCGCCCCCTTATCGCCGCGCCAGAAATATCCCAAGTCACCACCCGCCCGTCGCCGTTCTTGGCACGCGTCCCGATAAGTCTGGAGTCGATTGGGAAAACATTTCCCACCAAAATAGCACAATCGTCCGGCCAACCCAGGATACTCCCGCAGGGGCGATCCGGTTGACCTATAGGACAGCCTCAGTGCAAGCTGCTCACCCCAATTCACCCACGCGGGGCGATGCAAAGCCGCGACTTTTGTCCGCTCAAGAATTGCGCCGGCAGGTCGAGGCAAGAGCCAGGGCCGGAAAATACTGCCTCATTCGGGAGCGCTTTGTCGCCTTTTCTCTCATTATGTTTTTGCCTTCTGTCTCATCATATAGTTCATGGATGCCCTTTAATAGGCGTATGCGGCTACTTCATGTCATATAAATGGGGATATGGCACACATCGTGCTTAGTCGGTTAGATGCGAATGGACGCGTAATATATTCGACAGAGCATTCAACGTATAGCCAAGGAGGAAAAGCATGAATGCAGAGACACAGGCTGTTGGAATCCAGAACATGCTGTCGCTTTTGTCGAAGGACATAAGCAAGACGGAGAATAGGGTATCCACCGGCTACAGGGTACAGAAGGCTTCAGACAACCCTGCTGACTACGTTATCTCCCAGATGATGAGCAAGACGATTGCGGGATTGGGAACTGCCAGGGTCAACGTGGGCAACGCCAGCAATCTGGTTTCGGTCGCGGAGGGTGGGCTGAAAGGCATCAAAGACCTACTCGGGTCAATGAGGGCCACGGCGCTTACAGCCTCAGATGCTACAAAGTCAGGAGCTGAGCGCGAGGCGCTAAGTGGCACGATTCACGAGCAGATGAAAGAAATTGATGACATGGTCAGGCAGACGACGTGGGGCGGAAGACAGCTGCTCAACGGGGCCGGACTCTTCAACTTCCAGACAGGCGCGAATCCTGGAGACACAACATCCGTCAAGATCGACCAGAGCTTCTATGCTAGGGAGATAGGTGTCAGCACGACGGGGGCGGCGGCAGAGGTAACTTGGACGCCAGATGGAAACGGCCGAAACATGTATATCACTGATTATGGGGCAGTTGAGGACGCAGAGTGGACGTTGGAGTTCACAAGCGCCGGCACCTTCAACGTGAGCAGCTCGACGGTTTACGAGCCGCCAACGGCCACAGGCACGGTGGGATCAGCCTACTCAGATGCCGGCATTCAGTTCCAACTCGAGGCAAGCGGCAACTCGGTTGACTATGCAGTGGGCGATCGGGTCGTCTTCTCGACCAGCTCTTCCGTGATAGGCGCTGCAGAGGCACGTCGAAGCAAAGGCACTGCTGGAAATGTCTCCGCGACAGCCGCTAGCAGATACCAGGGAGAGACGGATGGCAAAATCCAAATCTATATCACGACATCCGGCAATGCGACGGTCATCTCCTCGCAAAGTCAGTTGACCGCGTCGTTCACATTCACCGGCACAGACGGTTCTCAATACAATGGCAGTCTGTCGCTAGACTCCACGGGAAAGGCGGTCATCACGGACGGCAGCTGGGATTCCGGCATAACGATTCAGTTCAGCGATTATGACCAGGTCGGCAGCACAAATGACTTCATATCGGGCGACAGTTTTGTGCTCGACGCTGAGGCTTCTACTATCACGGCGCCAGATTCATCAGGCGTGATTGGCGCGGATGGCATTAGTCTTGAGACCGCCGCCTCCTCCGCCACTTCTGTGGCACACATTGACCGAGCGATAGCAATGGTCGAGTCATTCGAGACGCTTTTGGGCTCCACGTCCCAGAGACTGCAAGTCAGGGAATCGTCGCTCGCGACTATGATCGAGAACAACACAGCAGCGCGGGACCGGATCATCAAGGCCGACTTGATTGAGGAGCAATTGAACCTCACGAAGTACACTGTCCAGCAGCAAGCGGCACTTGCCATGTTCATGCATGCTAACGCGCAGATGCAGACGGCGCTCTCAGTCCTGAGGATGTAGCTCTAAGAGAGACGAGTAGTGATTCGATAGATCAGTTGTTTCTCTATCGTTTAGTTTGAAAGGCGGGTATGATTTGAGAGAGCGGCGATCCGTAGGACGGGCCTATCAGGAGGTCCAAGTTAAGACCTCCACCGTCGGCCGAGCTGTTTTGATGTTGTTTGACAGCGCAATCAGATTCTCCGCTCTCACGAAGAAGCAGATGATGGCCCAGAACGTGCCCGAGGCATACAAATCGCGGGGTAAACTGCTCTGTGTGCTATCCGGGCTAATGTCGTCGCTAGACATCGAATCGGGCCATAAAGAGGTTGAGAGCTTCTTCTTCCTCTACAGCTATGCAAGCAGGCTCGCCCGTGAAACAGACGTCAAGATGCAGAATGCGAGCAATCTCAACGAAATAACTCGGATAATGAGCGAGCTGAGACGAAACTGGAAGGCAATGCTGCTTGAGAACCCAGCACTCTAGATAGCCACTGGCACAAGCCCTCGCCAGTGGCTCAAGCCGCCGAATTAATGCTCTATCATCTCTACGTTCGCGCGCGGGATCATGGCTCGTGATTGGTCCTCGAACTCCACCTCAAGAACCCTAACCCTCGATTCCGTCTCAAGCTGCTGAAGCTCCTGAGGCAACGCGGTCACTTTGCCAAGCCGCCCAAAATACGGTTCCCTGATGGCCCTGATTTCGCTACCGACTTGAAGGCCCTTTGAAGCCCTCTCATCCTCTGGAGTCAACTTCGCGTCTGAGCCAACATCAAGCGGAATCACGACTTCCGGCCTAAGCACGCCAGCGCGTATCTGCGTCGCCCCATTGATAGACGCCCGCCGGCCCTCATTCGACTTGATTATGTCAAACGTGCTCTGTGCCATGTTGATCTTGCCAAAACCCTCTGTTATCACAAGCGTGATGCCGAGCTTCTCCGTCCCTGTTATCGCAACTCCGATGTCATAGCCCAGGAAATCCCGAAGGTCCTGATCGCCGATGCCGCCAACCACGATGCCCTTGGCGCCAAGCTCTATGACACGCTTCATCGCCTTGCTAGTAACAAGCGAACCACCCACGAGAATATTATCCTTGCAGTCATCAGGTATGTCTCCGACGTCCATGACATCCTTTGGCGAACTGCATACGACCCGAATCTCGCCACAAACTTCGCCTCCGATACCAAAAATGCCCTGAATAAAGGCGCCCTTGGTCTCTACAACCACGCCCTCTCTCTCAATCGCCTCGACGACAGTTCCATCAATATAGGCATTCACCTCTACTGGCAGAGGCACCCCACGAATGAGAACCTGACCGGTAACCTTTGAGATGTTCTCGATGGTCCCGTCAGCGGGAGAATTGCACGATGATTTGAATAGGCCAAAGAAGCCCTTCGTTATCGCGATGGGCTTATCCTTCTTGACAGGATCGCCCGGCTTGTTACAGGTCTCAAGCATGAAGTGCTCGATATCATCAGGCACAATCCCTAGAATGTTCGCCACGTTGATGGGATAGACGTTGCCCGGCAGGTCTGTCTTTGCCACAACGTCCTCCGCCTTGACCGCCTGTCCCTTTTTGGCTAAGACATCGCCCTTGAGCGGAAGAAGTC
Organism: bacterium; assembly: GCA_021160245.1. Classification (GTDB taxonomy): domain Bacteria; phylum B130-G9; class B130-G9; order B130-G9; family B130-G9; genus JAGHCW01. The sequence goes on from JAGHCW010000125.1 coordinate 16,674, forward strand.
GCATCTTCCGAATAATCGTCTTCTCAACTACTTTCAGTCCTGGTGTATATGCGTGCGCCAAGCCGCAACTCCTTAAATCATGATCAGAAAGAGTACTCTGGATATACGCCAAGCGCCTTGTGCCATTCCTGGAACTTCCTGACCCTCTCCGGTTTATCTTCGGGCAAGCTCAACGGCCTGCCACGAGCGTCAATTATTACTCCAACGACACCACCTGATACTTCTGCTGTGAGCGGCTTCCCAGAGCCGTTTCCAACATCAAAGCCCTTGTGAGGCTGGATACTTATCTTAACCGTTTTACCAACGCCCGCCTCAAGAAGGAGCATATCGCCAAGATTCAGTGAGGCCTCCTTGTGGCCGCCATCCGGAAGGTCGGCTGAAACCTGCAAACACGGGACCCCGGGCTTACCGCTCCCCGACGGCGCTATGCAGGTGCCCAGATGAATTAGGCAATCCTTCTCAAACACCTCTGTCGCGGCCTTCTCGTGCAACGTGGATAGAACTCCCAGCTGAGGCATCATGAATATGCTATCTACGGCAAGCCGTGTGATCCCCTCGGGCAAGAACGAATCGATCATCATAATCGCTGCCTGATTACGCCTCGGGCTGTGGGATAGACAGCCGCCACTGCCGACTAGCATGTCCAGGGCCATCATATTAACGAGAGTCGCGCCCGTTCTGGACTGCGCAAAGGCGTCGGAGATTGTTCTCTCCTGTTGGACGCCCTTTAGCCCAACGGCCAGCGACTTGTGATGCTCAAATGCAAGCCGCAGCGCCTCTCTTGCTATCGCCTGCTCGATAATCAGCTCTTGGAGACTCTGCGGTATAGTGGTCGGACGAATCATTTTGTTCTTGATCCGATTGCGAAGGTCTCTCTCATCAATGTCAAAAGGCATCCACCGACTGACGTTCTCAAGCCCCGCCTCGGCCAAAACGTTAGATACGCTGTAGCTCATGCCTAAATTCGCTGAAACCGTCCTGTTAAAAACATCGGAGAACACCGAGAAGATGTCCGTGGTCGCCCCACCGATATCAACTCCAACTACTTGGATGCCCTCCATTTTGGCAATAGTCTCGATTATCTTACCCACCGCCCCAGGCGTAGGCATGATCGGCGCGTCGGTCCAAGCCATTAGCTTCTTGTAACCAGGCGCCTGCGCCATGACGTGCTCCATGAACAG
>JAGHCW010000057.1 GCA_021160245.1 bacterium
AGTTAGAGCGGCCGATTTGACGCAGCAGTTACTCGCGTTTAGCCGGAAGCAGATCGTTACGCCCAAAGTGATCGACCTCAATCGGGTCATTAAAGGGATGAACAAGATGTTGAGGCGTTTGATCCGCGAGGACGTCGAGATATCGACGCTCTTGGGCCACGATCTTCCGGCCATCAAGGCAGACCCCACGCAGGTTGAGCAGATCGTAATGAACCTCGCGCTTAATGCAAGGGACGCAATGCCGTTCGGCGGAAATCTCACCGTGGAGACCGATTCCGTTCTATTGGACGAGGAATATCAACAGACACACCAGTATATAGCGCCGGGACCTTATGTGGTTTTGACTGTAACTGACACGGGTCACGGTATGGACGCGGAGGCGTTGTCCCACGTTTTCGAACCGTTCTATACGACCAAGCAGATGGGTCGGGGCACGGGACTGGGCCTATCCACTGTCTATGGCATTGTGAAGCAGTCCGGCGGATCGATATCTGTGTATAGCGAAGTCGGCAGAGGAACCTGCTTCAAGGTGTATTTCACGGCCGTTGGAGAGAAAGCCGGTCAGATAACAAAGGAAGACCGCAGACCTGAATCAACTGCAGGGCAGGGAGAGATTATCCTCGTTGTCGAGGATGAGAAGGCTATAAGAGATATTGTCGAGCGCATTTTGTCCGGGGCCGGCTACGACGTCAAGATGGCCGCAGACACCGAGAAGGCCATGGCCCTGGCTCAGGATTTGGGAGAGGGTCTGGACCTCTTGTTGACGGACGTCATCATGCCCGGCATGCAGGGCCGGGACCTATCGGACGTGATATCTAGGATTTGCCCAAATTTCAAGACGGTGTTCATGTCTGGTTACACCGAAAACGTCATCGCTCATTCGGGCGTATTGGATGAGGGCGTTGAGTTTATAAGCAAACCATTCACCCCGGATGACCTGCTGAGGAAAATCAGGCGAATACTGAACAAATGAAGCCCCAGTTTGCGTTCAAGGAACCTCCAGAGTAAGCCATAGCCGCTTTAAGCGGCGCCCAAGTGTTTTGCTGCTGGCATTTCATCCCCCCTTTCTCCCGTTTTGCCCCGTTTCCATTTCGTGAAAAAACCTATTGCGCAGCTGTTGCCCTGAAGAAGTCTCCTCTGTTATGATCTTTTTCATGTTCAAGCGCAAGAAGGCCGATAGAATATCGAAGGGAATTGGGGACTCCAAGTTCATCGAATCGGGCAAGATGCTCTCGTTCCTATACCATCTGCCGAATTTCGTCAGGCTCTATTGGTCTCTTTTTTGGGACAAGAGAGCGCCCAAGTTCCCCAAGATATTCTTGATTCTCTCGATACTATATTTTCTCTCGCCGATTGACCTTATACCCGACCTCGCATTGCCCGGGCTCGGATACGTCGATGACCTGGCGATACTCGCTGTCGCCATCAGATATTTCATTAAGCTGATGCCCAAAGAGCTAGTTGCGGAGAAGATCGCGGAAATCGACGGCAAGGTGGAGCAATGACACCGAGACGGTCCCTTGCGATGAGGGGGCTTTATGAGGCGTGGGCATTTATCAGCTCGACAATCGAGCTCATCCTCAGCTCATCCTGCGTAATCTGCGGGGCAAGAGGCGCATTGGCGACTCCGATCTGCGAGGGCTGCCAGTCGAGTTTCACGCTCATAGAAGCCCATTGCTGCAAGGTGTGCGGCCGGCCTTTTGGCAATGAGAGCGTCGTCGCTCATTCGGAGGGCTTTCTATGTGGCGAGTGCAGATCAAAAAAGCACAGATGGTATTTCGACCACGCATTCTCCACGTTCATCTATGATGAGAAGATGCGGGCGGCTATCTTGGCGTTTAAATATAAGAAGCGCTTCAGCATAGGTGATGTCTTGGGCGGACTCTGGGCTCCGCTTCTTAGTCGTCACATTGCGGATCTGGAGGACAGCGATGAGCGATCGAGGCCAGACTTGGTCTTGCCCGTGCCTTTGCACCGCAAACGGCTTAGAAGTCGGGAGTTCAACCAGGCTGCGATTCTCGCCCGTTTCTCTGGAATTGCTCTGGGGAGACCAGTAGCATACGACGTTCTCGCGAGGATTAGAGACACAGAGTACCAAAGCCGACTGTCGCCCGTCCAGAAGATTAAGAACGTCAAGGGCGCATTCAAAGTGACTGAGCCCAAAGTCATCGAGGACTTAAACGTCCTTCTGATCGACGACATCTTCACGACCGGCGCGACGGTCAATGAGTGCGCTAAAATGATGAAGAAAGCCGGAGCCGCCTCGGTGATTGTGGCCACTCTCGCAAGGCCAACGCACGCTCAGGTCGGTGAGGCGATAGGCGGCAAAGCGATGGCGCTCGGGGCAGACGAATGGGCCTGATAGACAGTGTTATAGTCGGGCAGATGAGAGTCTTGATGCGCGACCAATCCGCGCCTCAGAAATCGGCGCTGAAGCTGAGCATCGGCGAGCTGATCAAGGGCAAAGTCATCAAGAATCTGCCGGACGGCCGCTCACTCATCTCGCTCAAGGGGACCGATATCGTAACAAGGGCCAAAGTGGCGCTCATCCCGGGCGAGGAGATATTTGCCAGAGTCAAGACGACAGGGAAGGAGATCGTGCTGGCGCTGTTCTCAAGGCAAGTTAAGCTCAAAGCGGATTTTCTGAGACAGATGGCCGCCTCGTGCAAGCCCGGTAGCTCGATTGGTGAGCTGACGGAACAGATGGCAAGATTAGCCGCCTCTCTCCGGGATTCGAAGGCCCTCTTGCCCGCCGAGGCGTCGCTAATCGACAGGATACTGTCCATGCTGAAGTCGGATGGCAAAACTGACGCCAAAATGATCGAGGCGAGACTTCAGGGACTTATGAAAGCGCTTGGCCTGTCATACGAGTCTTCGATAGCAAAGGGACTCACGATCGGCACACCAATCCTGCTTTTGAAGCGGCGCCTCAAGCAGGCTTTGAAGCCCAACCTGTTGGACCTTATCGACCGTTTAAGCCAACGTCTCTTTGGGCAGAAAGCGATGGACCCAGCAGCTCAAGCCCAGCTCTTGAAACTGCTTGCGCTGACTAAGTCTCTTCACGGCAACGTCGAGTTCCAACAGCTGGCCAACCACTTCCTCTCGGAGCATGAGGTTCAGCTCTATCTCCAATTGCCAGCGATGTTCTCCGGCGAGAACGGCACGGCCGAGCTCACTATTGGCTCTCCGAAAGAGCATTCAAAGGGCGGGAAAATCAATCCCAAACACTGTCAGATCGCCATTATACTCGATCTCTCTGGCCTCGGCCGCGTAAAGGCGATCGCCTCGATCATCGAGAGCAAGGTCTCGCTTCTATTCGCAACGGAGCAGAAGTTCGTGTCAGAGCTCATCAGCTCACATTCGATGGAGCTTGCAGAACGGCTTCAGGCAGCAGGATTGACGGTCTCGTCAATGCAAGTGATTGTATCACCCGAGCCACTTCCAAGAATACTCGAATCCTTTGGTACCCTATTTGCATCGCATGGCCCCACCTTTGACGTTACCGCTTGACCATAATACGCTCGGGGTTCAATGTGGCCAAAATATGACAATAACACATCGACAAAGGTGGTTTGAGCGATGAACAAAAGCCTAATCGACTTGCTTCGAAACATAGTCGGAAAAAAGAACGTCATGGCGGGCGAGGCGGAGAAATTCTCCTATTCTTATGACGCGACGAGGCTACAGTATGCGCCGGATGTAGTCGTTTTTGCCGAGAAGCCTGACCATGTGGTCCAGATAGTGAAACTCGCAAGAGAGCACAAGGTCCCCGTTTCTCCAAGAGGCGCCGGCTCTGGGTTCACGGGAGGCTCTTTGCCCACACAGGGAGGCATCTCGCTCTCACTCACGAAGATGAACCGAATTATAGAGATCGACGTTGCCAACCGCGTCGCGACAGTCCAGCCTGGGGTTGTCAACAAAGACCTCAGAGCCGCCGTCGAATCAGAGGGACTATTCTATCCCCCAGACCCCGCGAGCCTCAACTTCTCGACCATCGGTGGCAACGTGGCCGAGTGCGCCGGCGGACCCACCTGCGTCAAATACGGTGTAACCAGGGACTACTTGCTCGGAATGGAATTGGTTACGGGGACCGGCGAACTTATCCGGTGTGGGGGAAGACTTGTGAAAAACGTCGCCGGCTATGACCTCGTCCGACTTTTGTGCGGTTCCGAGGGCACGCTTGCCGTTTTCACCGAACTGAACCTGCGCCTCATCCCACTTCCAGAAGGCAAGCTAACCATCCTGGCGGTCTTCTCGTCGGTTGACGATGCGGCAAAGGCGGTCGCCGCCACAATAGCGTCAAGGATGCTCCCCTGTGCGCTCGAGTTTATGGACGGAACGTGCATTCGTGCAGTTGAGCGGCACAAGAGCATCGGACTGCCAACCGACGCCGGGGCGCTTCTGATAATCGAGGCAGACGGCCCGAGTAATGTCCTTTCCCAGCAGAGAGAGAGAATCGTCAAGATATGCAAGGAATGCGATGCCGTCTCGGTGGAATCGGCTGAAGAGGAGAGCGAGCGAGAGCAGCTCTGGCAGGCCCGGCGGGCACTCTCC